>CALXWI010000025.1 GCA_944392325.1 uncultured Alphaproteobacteria bacterium
AATACCGGCACCCGCCCATACAGGCATATAAGTACCGGTAATCATTTTTTTAAGTCGTTATACCAAAACGACTATATCTCAAAGGGTTTCGACGCCCTGACGGACAGACTTTATCCGCTGAAAATGAGTGTAGCATAGCAAAGGTTAAAAATCAATATAACAAGAAAAAAATAATCACAACAAAAAAGGGCAGATAAACTGCCCTTTTTTGTTTCAATATCTAGCGAGGATTAGGCTGCCTTAGATTTCTTTTTGGCGGCAAATTCGTTCATCATCGCGATGACATAATCCTGAGCCTCTTTGCTTAGATACGGGTGCATAGGAATGCTCAATACGGTCTTGGACAACTTCTCACAAACCGGAAGTGAACGTGTGTTCCACTTTTGATATGCGGTCTGAGTATTGACCGGACGCGGATAATATGCTCCACAAGGAATACCGTGTTCTTTCAAGAAGGCCATCAATTCATCGCGGTCTTCACACTGTACGGTATACAAGGCACGAGCTGATTGGCAGTTATCTAAAACTTTTTGAGTTTTGAAGTAGCTATCAAGTTCATTGTTATAGCGCTGAGCGATAACTTCACGGTCTTTCAACTCCTTCTCTAAAACTGTCATCTTAAGCAACAAAACGGCTGCTTGGAAAGAATCCATTCTGGCATTTAAGCCCATACGAACGTTGTCGTAGTGGTCTTCAGGGCTCATACCATGAACACGGCAAGATACCATCAAGTCGCGCTCTTCTTCGCTGTTGGTCATAACAGCACCGCCGTCACCATAGCAAGCCAAAGGTTTGGTCGGGTAGAAGGAAGTAGAAGTCATATCAGCAACAGAGCCGGCTCTCTTACCTTTATAAATAGAGCCATAGCTTTGAGCGGCATCAGACAAAACTTTCATACCATATTTATGAGCAACGGCTTTGATAGCGTCATAATCGCAGGGGTTACCAAAAATATCTACTGCGACGACAGCTTTCAAATTCAACTTACCTTCTTGCTTTACTCTTTCAATCTGGCGCTCAAGGTCTTTAACATCCATATCCCAAGTATCAGGGTCTGAATCTACAAAAATCGGGGTTGCACCCAAAATTGCCGGAGCTTCAGCTGAAGCAACAAAAGTGAAAGATGATACAAATACAGCGTCACCTTCTTTAACACCCCAAGCCATCAACGGCAAAATCAAAGAATCGGTACCAGAGGAGCAAGTAACGGCATATTTAGCACCAGAGAATTCAGCCAATTTGGCATCGAGCTCTTTGGTTTCGGGGCCTTGGCAATAACCGCCGTGGTTCAAAATTTTTTCAAAAGCTTGCAAGAATTTTTCTTGTCCGATAACTTTTTGAGAAGATTGTACATCAAACAAATTAATCGGGCATGATGGTTTATTTATCATTTTTAGTTCCTCCAAATATTTAACTGATTGGGATAGTAGGACAGTTTTTTAATTTATGCAAAACACAAAAGGTTTCGACTTTGTAACATATTTATTTTACCGTAACCGTATAAGATGACACGTTTCCGTCTTTTATTCGGTGGATTAAGTAAGCCAGAGGACGAGAGGTGTCACGGTTGGGCTCGGTTTTGTTCGGTTCTAAAATATCTTCACCCCAATTGGTGCTGAAACCTGAGATTATCGGTACAATACCTCCGATGAGGGAGGATACTGAATTGTGAAGATGTCCGCAGAGGACAAGCTTTACCGTATCAGCATGATTAACTACAATCTCATTAAACTCTTTATACCATGAGGCTTGGTGGGCATCAAAAAAGCCACTGCCGGTCGGCAGGGTATATTGGTGCACCAAAATTACTACCGGTTTACGTTCGGAGTTATCCTCAAGCTTGGACTTTAGCCAAGCAAAATCTGCCTTAGTCAGCTCCCCTCCTCCTTGGTTATGTTTGAAACTGTCAAGGGCAATGAGGCGCACCGGGAAACTATCCACAACGTAATTGAGTTTTGGGCTATTATCTGATGGTTGTGGGTGGGATGGGCAATACTGCCGTAGAGCTTGGATTAAATCCGCTGTGCGGTCGTGATTGCCGCTTATGACTACATAAGGTACTGAAAGTGTTGATAAAATTGAAAAACAACCGGCATAATATTCTTGATGCTCTTTCCAGACTAAATCTCCGGTTATGGCAACCAAATCTGGTCGGGCCGGACTATCGTTAATGGATTGGATAATGCGCTGAAGCTTGCGTTGGCCGTCAATATCTGTTGGCTGATAGTGGATATCCGAAATATGAAAAATGTGCATTTTAACCCCTGTTTGTGAATGATTGTGTAATTTTGTGTTGCTATTTATTAATTTTTTGATAATTATTCTAGTTGATTTAATAATTTGATTAAGTTATTCTAAGTCTGTGTTTTCTGAAACAGAAAGGATAGGATGCGATGTTTAGACGGTGGCTTGGGGGACTGGCTTTAGCAATATCGGTTAGTATAGCTCCGGTATGGGCTAATGAGAATCATGATGTCTATTCTGATGACAGCGAATCGGCTCTGGAAACGTATAATAGAGCAATGTTCGATTTTAATACCGGGTTTAACCATTATGTATTGATGCCGGTGGCTGAGTTCTATCGTGATGTTACATCTCCATTTGTTAGAAGACGTTTGCGGAATTTGTTTGACAATCTGCAAGAGCCTGTATCTGCCGGAAACTATTTGTTGCAGGCGGAACCTAAACAGTCCGGCGTATCTTTATCCAGATTTGTGATTAACTCAACATTGGGTTTGCTTGGTATGTTTGACGTTGCTGATGCTTGGGGGCTGAAGCAAGAACAAACTAATTTTGATGATACTTTTGCTAAATGGTGTATCCCTGATGGGCCGTTTATTGTATTACCTTTCATTGGGCCGTCTACGCCTCGTGCCGCAACCAGCATGGCTTTAGGGTTTGTTATGGATCCGGTTTATTGGTCAACCACAAATGATGCAAATGTTCACGACAAAGTTACATATGGGTTGGCTGCGGTTTATGCTGTCGTGATTATGGAAGAAAATATGGATTTGCTTAATGACTTGGAGAAAAATTCAGTTGACTTCTATGCTACCATGAAAGCTGCTTATATGCAAAATCGCAAAAATAAAGGTTGCTTTAATGATGGGGCACAATCATCTGCTGCAAGCTATGATTTTGACTTTGGAATCGATGAAACTACGGACTACTAATTGGAGTTTAATTATATGAAAAAATATATTATTACCACATTCTGCGCTTTATTGCTTAATATCTCTGCGGCTCAGGCGGCCGTTGATGCTGCTAAAGCTCAGCAGTTTGTGGAAAATGTTACCCGTGATGGTATTGAAAATATTATTAATGCCAATGTATCTCAAAAGGAAAAAGATGAGCGCTTTGCTAAGCTGTTTAACTCAGCTTTGGATATGAACTTTATTGGTCAATTCGTATTAGGGCGCTATTGGAGAACCGCTACTCCAGCGCAGAGAGAAGCCTTTATTAAAGCTTATCGTGAGATGAACGTAAAAACTTGGTCTAAGCGTTTTGATGAGTTCAAAGGTCGTGATTTTAAGTTCCTTGGGACTACACCTTCAAACTCGGCTAATCAGGTATTTGTGAACTCTGAAGTACCGATGCCTGAAGGTCAACCGGCTAAAGTGGTATGGCGTGTTAAACAAGATGGTAATAACTTCAAAATCGTCGATATCATCATTGAGAATGTTAGTTTGGCGATTACGGCGCGCAATGAGTATAGTGCTTATATTAAAAAGGCTCCTAACGGAGTGGATGACTTGATTAAAGACTTACAGCAAAAAGCTGGTAAATAACGCAGTAAAAAAGGAGGCTTGAGGGCCTCCTTTTTTTTAGACAATAAAACTATTTTTTCTTAGGCAATTTATCAGGTTCGACGATGCCGCAAGAGATGATGTATTTGAGACCTTCTTCAACACTCATATCCAACGGGATAACATCTTTTTTAGGCACAAACACCAAAAAGCCAGAGGTCGGGTTGGGTGTGGTGGAAACATAAATGCTAAGCAAATCGTCCTTGAGTTTCTTTTTGACTTCACCTTTGGTTTCGGCACTGACAAAACCGATAACCCACATGCCTTTCCTTGGGTACTCAACCAAAACGCATTTGCTAAAAGACTGATTTTGGGAAGACAAAAAGGTTTCAAATATTTGTTTTAACAACGAATAGATACTGGAGATTACAGGCAGCTTGCGGACTATCCAATCCCCCAAGCGAACAAAAATGCTTCCGACAAAACCGGCCGCGAACATTCCGACCAAAATCAAGCCGACTATCAAAATAACAATTCCGAGCCCTGGAATCGTCTTAAACGGAATATTATAGCGGCTCAAAAACTCAGGCGGTATCAGCTGGTTGACCGATCCATCTATCCAGATAAAAATGTTATAGGCAACATAAAAAGTGATTGCCACAGGCGCAGTAACCAAGATGCCGGTAAAGAAATATGCGCGGAGTTTTTCGCCCAAGCGCATAAATACTGCTCGCTCTTTTTGGAGGCGAATTTTTTTGATGTTCTTAGCACGTTTTTTGGCTTCAACATTGCTCATGGTTATATCCTTTTTGCATCTTCTATCATAAACTGGACGGAATTGCGCCCCTGCCAATTATCCTTGCGCAAAATACCGACGACATCAAATAAGCTGCCGGAGGGATTAAGTAAAGTTTTACCAAGTTCGGTATCGGCGATGCGAAAGGCCATGGCTTTTAAGCTACCTCCGTTATCGCCCCCTAAAAAGCAGCGTATATGCCCGCTACCGACAATACTCGGCTTATTGATACGTACACGGCGCAAAAGCAGACGAGGTTCGCTATTGCCTGCGCCATAGGGTTCTAACAAGGCTAATTTATCAGCCAGAGATACAGTAGCTCCGGCTAAATCGAGCTGACCATCAAGCTCAATTATCGGGGTGATATCTTCATCACCCAAGCGGTCGCGGACGTATTCTCCGGCAAAGCGGCGGAAGTCCTCAAGCTTGCTTTCTTCTAGCGAAAAACCGGCGGCCATGGTGTGTCCACCGCCTTTGGTCAAAAGGCCTTTTTCTTTAGCGGCCATAACCAATGCTCCCAAATCTACCCCAGGAATGGAGCGGGCGGAGCCTTTGACTTCATCTGCCTCTACAGACATTACAAATGAAGGCAGATTGTAGCGCTCTTTGAGCTTGCCGGCGACAATGCCGATAACCCCTTGATGCCAATCGTGTCCGGCAACAAAAGCTATTGGGTATTCTTGAGGTTGGCTCTCAAGCATTTCTATTGCTTTTAGTAAGACATAGCCTTCAATCTCTTTACGCTGCGCATTAAAGTCATTAAGTTTGGCGGCCAGAAGAGCAGCCTCTTGCTCATTATGGCTGCACAGCAGGCGATTGCCTAAAGCGGCCTCTCCGACTCGTCCACAGGCATTAATCCGCGGCCCTAAGACATAGCCCAAATGGAAAGCCTCCGGGGCTTCGCTGATACCTGAGGAATCGATAAGCGCCTTAAGCCCAATATTGCGGCGCAAAGACATGACTTTTAACCCTTGACGGACGAAGGCTCGATTAAGCCCCAATAAAGGAACAACATCACAGACCGTGCCCAAGGCTACAAGGTCGAGCATATCCATTAATTTGGGCTCGGTATGGGTTTGATAGAATCCGGTTTGGCGAAGCTCACGATTGATGGCGACAATTGTCATAAAGACGACTCCGACGGCAGCCATATATTTGAGATAGTCGTAGTCATTTTGCTCATCAAGGCGTTTGGGATTAACTACTGCGCAGACTTTGGGCAGCATAACCTCGGCCTCGTGGTGGTCCAAAACAATAACCTCAAAGCCCTCAGAAACAGCATAGTCAAAAACATCAAACGCGGTTGTACCGCAGTCAACGGTTACAACCAAATTGATGCCCTGAACCTTGAACTCATCAAAAGCCTGACGGCTGGGGCCGTAACCTTCCTCACGCTCGGGGATATGGACGGAGGGAATAATCCCGTTAGCCTCAAGAAACTTGCGCAATACTGATGTTGAGGTTGCGCCATCGACATCATAATCACCGATAATACCAATTTTTTCAGATGTTGAAATAGCTTTGGCCAAGCGCTGGGCTGCAATCTTCATATCCTTTAGGCAATAAGGATCCGGCATTAAGGTTTGAAGTTTAGGATCAATAAAAGATAGGACGCTATCAACAGGAATACCGCGAGAAGAAATAATTTGAGCTACCAAATAAGGCAGATTATATCTTTGGGATATCAGCTCAGTTTGACGCTCGTCAACTGGGCGAAAGCGCCAAAGATTGCCGCCTAAAGATTTGTCAGTATCTAAACCTTCGCTCACGCCTCACCTGGCCTGACTTTAATAGCTGATATAAACTTCCGCACGACGGTTTAAACGCTCGCCTTCAGGCATAACCTCAAGGTAGGCTGGTGCCGTATCAGACAAAGCCTCAACGCTGATTTGGCTTGAAGGTAATCCGGCGCGGCGCAAAGCCTTGGCTACGGCTTCAGCGCGGTCTTGCGAAACCTTAAAGTTGGTCAATTTATGGGTAGCAATGTCGGTATTGCGGGTGCGGCTTGAAGCGTGACCCAAAACGCGAATCTGGGCATTGTTTTCTTTAGCGACTTTAACGATTTCGCGAATCCTGCTCATATAGTCTTCCTCAAGAAAAGCACTGCCGTTTGAAAAATAGAAGGTGTCCAAACGATAAGTAACACTAGGGCCTTCATCAGCTTCAGCCGGATTGCCGTACTGCGCTAAAGCGGCATCATATTGGCGCTGAGCTTCGGCATATTGATCGGCATTCAAAGATGATAAAGAGGATTGGGCTGATTTGGGTTTAGGGGCTTCACGGCTGGTAACCTCAGATAAATCCTCTGATTTTACAACCGGAGTAGTTTTGGCGGCCTGTATCCTTTCGGCCTGAGCGGCAAACTCATCTTCACTCATCAAATGTACATCTGGTTTAGCTTTGTCTGAGGCTGAATCTTCAGCAACGACAGCCTCAGGAGCAATGGTGATTTTGGAATTGCGGGGAGCCGATAGAGTATCAGAATCGGCATCTGAGCCAAGCCCTTCTCCGGCGACTAAAACTTGTCCTTCCGTTTCATCTGAAAAATCCGGAAAGGTCGCTACTGCACAAGAAGATAACAAAAATACCGAGCCCAAAATTCCTACTTTATTCAATAAAGACATTGCCGTTTCCTACTTACATTTTTAAACCTTTTATATTGATATAATATTCTATTTATTAAAACAAGTATAAAAAGCTAAAAAAGAACAGAAAAGCGGATTAAATAATTTGATTTTGCGTTTTGATGAAAAAATATTTGTATTTTTGTTTTTATGCTTTATAATCCTTATCAATATAATTGCTAAGGAAGACTTGAATATGGTTTATCCGGTTGTAGAATCAGCGGTTGATGTGGCTTATTGGTTGTTTGATAAGGCATCTGATACACGCTCTGACCTTGATGATTATAAAATGCAACAGATGTTGTTTTTGGCGCAATTGTTGTTTGCTAAAACTTATAATCAAGAGATGCTTTTTCCCTCTTTGTTTATTTGTGATGAGAATGGTTTTTTTGAACCTAATATTCAAAAAATTTTGGCACAAGGGCGTCCTTTTATGCCGAGGGCCAGATTTAACACTAAAGTGAGTGAGTTTTTGGATGAAATATGGGGAAAATATGCGGTTATGTCTTCCCGCGAGATTAAGAGTTTTATATTGAATTCTTCGGTATATGCCGAATTGGCAACCCCCGGCAAAAAACGCTTGGTGGACTTTAGAGATTTAGCCAATTTGGTGCATCGGTTAGGCAGCATTGCGGCTGAGCAAAAAGATGTAGAGAAAAGAAAGGTGTTGCTGTCCCAGAATGGGCCGGTTATGGTGTCAAAATGGAGTCCAAGAAAAGTTTCAAAAGGTGATATGTAAAAAAGGAGATTTGTATGTTTAAGAATATGGTGAAAATTGTGGCAGCTGTGGCTTTGTTAGCAGCTTGTTCCGAACAAGAATCTACATCGGCTCAACAAGCAGCAAATTTGACAATCGTATCCGCCCAGAATGGTACAGTGTCAGAATTTGTAGTAGAAAATGCCGTTACTCCGGAAGAATTGCAAAAAGGTTTGATGTACAGAGAAAAGTTAGAACCGGGGCATGGAATGGCCTTTAATATGAAGGGTTTTGACCATGTGGGAATGTGGATGAAAAATACACAAATCCCATTGGATATGCTTTTTGCCAAAGATGGTAAAGTAATTTGGGTATACAAAAACGCTAAGCCGTTGTCGGAAGAGACTATTACTTCTCCGGAGCCGGCTGATGTGGTGATTGAAATTAATGCCGGAGAAGCCGACAAATATAATATTCAGCCGGGGGATACAATTAAGCACGTATTTTTTGGCAATGAAGATGTTAAATAAGCTTAATTTTCAGCTTAGGATTTTAAGCCTCCTGCTTGCGGGAGGCTTTTTTGTTACAAGCTCCGCAATCTGAGCAACCATTGCAAATAATGCGGCTGCCACAAGTGTGGCAACGCTCGCGAAAATGTTTTTGGTAGAGTTCCGAATCCTCAACAAACAAAGAATGCTGTGGGTTGGGGCTAAGTTTAAACGTTTGTGGGCGACCCAAAAACTGCAAGCCGGATTTATAAGCTTGTTGGCTTTGCAAGGATTTATCCGGCAAATGATAGCGCTTAGAATCTTTGATAAAATTAGTACCGGTTTCCATAAAGCAAAAGGTGGTATTGGTAGCCACGCAATCATCATAAAGCTGCTTGACCCACTCATAATACAAAGGGCGTGAACCATCATAATTTTCACCGCCGGCGACAACCTGCTCGATAATCCCCTGCTCTAGATAAGGCTTAATTTTAACCTCTCCAACAAAGGGGGCTACCATTATGCCCTTATGTTTGAACGGCAGGCTAAAAAGTATGGGAATACGTTCATCGGCACGAATCTGATTTTCACAAGTAACATTAAAAAAAATGTTTTCCCAGCCATCACCCCAATCAGGCGGAAGCTGCGACAAGACTCGCTCCGGCCGTTTGGTCAACAAAAAGAAGACTACATCAGGACGTTGGTGCATAATCTTCCAGGCATCGGGGCGCCACTCATCTGCCTCCTCAAGAAAAAAATCGGACGTCATACAGACGCGAATCTGCTCGCCGCTGCGGATTTTGTAGCGGCCGTTTTTGTCCTTATGCAGAGGATAATCAAAGTTATTTTTGACTTTATAAATCAAGCGGCCGTCTTGATTGCGCTGTTTATCAAGAAAATACATATAGCAGTTTTGGCAGCCCTCACTCTTTTTGATGCAGCCGTGCCAAGGATTCCAGATATCGTGCATAAGCTTAGCCCTAGTCTGCGGAGGTGCTCTTTTGCCAGATTTCTTTTAATTTATCAAGCCATGTACGCGGAGCTTCACATTGTTCGGTTTGAGAGTTCCAGGTACCGCCGCTCTCCTCGCAAGCGGTAATATCTCTCCTAGAATAGGTATAATACCCATAAAACAAAATTGCGGCAAGCAAGAGAATCAATATCAGCTTTAACAAATTTTTGGCCAAGAACAAAAATGCCCATAGCGCAACGACTCCCAGCATATACATTTTGTTTAGCCAAGGGGAATTGCCTAAGACATAAGCTTGAAAACCAAAATATAGCAAAGCTAAGATAGCAAGACTGTTTAACGGAGAAAAAAGCATGGCTTTAAGCAAGCGGATAAACCAATTGGGATTGTTGTCATCGCTCATAATATACCTCCGTTTCAAATAAAAAAAACACCACGCTTGGCGTGATGCTCTTTTAACTGGCGGGAGCGACGGGGCTCGAACCCGCGACCCCATGCGTGACAGGCATGTATTCTAACCAGCTGAACTACGCCCCCAGTGTCCGTATGACGAATATTCTTATACATAACTATTTTTTTAATTGCAAGCTTTTTTTTATATTTTTTGAAAATTTTATATTTTTCTTAATAAAATTAATATATTAGTTAATGTTATACACATTGAATTGATGATTCTGTTTGCTTTTGGGAGAAAAAATTATATAGTTTCTCTCAGTGTTTAATTGTTTGAGTTTTCGAGACCGATGAAACAAAATGAGTTTTTTAACCGCGCCAAAGAGCTGTGGAGCCGACTGAAAGATAATCCGAATCTGCGGAAAGCACTGAAGATTTGGGATAGCTTTGCGGCTTATGTAAAAAATGGATATGCCAAGTTTGCTAAGTTGGTGCGCAATGCACATGTCTATATAAAGTCTAAATTCAGCTATAAATACCGAAATAAAGTTATGCCGGTCGGCTATGCCATACTTATTGTCTTGGCTTTTGTGTTGTCTTTGACTAAAAATAATGATGTAAGCGCATCGGTTACTCCTAAAAATAAGATTGATTATATTTTACTCGAAAACTCTATTAACAACAATTTATCTACCGAAGATATTTATCCGCAGAGCTCTATTGATAATATCCGCTCCTTGTTTGAGATGGTGAATTATCAGGAAACTACCAAAACCATTGAACATGAAATCAAGCTCTCAAAAGGTGATACTTTTATTAATATCCTGACTAACCTCGGCATGGGATACAAAGAGGCTCATAATATTTATTTGACCCTCAAAAAAGTATATAAGCCCGAAAACTTAAAAGCAGGTCAAGTAATCTTTATTACCACGACCGAAGATACGGCTAAAAACCAGTTGTTGTCTTTAGACAACATTACGATATCGCCTAAAATCGGCCAGCGTGTTATTATTGAAAAAAATGATAAAAATGAGTATGTGGCATCTTTGATTAAAGATGATTTGATTGAAGAAGTTAATACCGCATCTGGAACTATCAACGGCAATTTATCTTCAGCGATGAACAAAGCCGGAGTGCCGAATAAAATAGTGGCCAACTTTATCAATATTTTTTCTTACTCCGTTGATTTTAAACGCGATATTAAAAAAGGCGATAAGTTTGAAATTATTTATGAAAACTATTTGACGCCAGATGGAAAAGTCGTCAAAACCGGTAATATTGAATATGCCGCATTACAGCTCGGTAAGCACAAAGTGGCCTTGTATCGCTACAAAGATAAGTCCGGCAATGTCGACTATTTTGATGAAAAAGGTTATGCGATGAAAAAGACTTTACACCGCAAGCCTTTGGCTTTCCAATCAGCGCGAATATCCTCACCGTTCGGGAAAAGACGCCACCCGATTAAGAAAAAAATTATTGTACACTGGGGTGTGGATTATGCGGCACCTAAGGGAACGGCAATTTATGCGGCCGGAGATGGTGTGGTACAAATGGCTAAGTGGAATGGCGGCTACGGAAACTACATCAAAATCCGTCACAACTCCGAATACTCCACGGCTTATGGACATATGAGCCGCTTTGCCAAAGGAATTCGTGCCGGTAAACGTGTTAAACAAGGGCAAGTTATCGGCTATGTCGGTAGCACCGGATTGTCTACCGGACCGCATTTGCACTATGAAGTGGTCAAAAACGGGCGACGCGTTAATCCGCTGAAGATTAAGGCTGCTGCCGGTGAGAATTTGGCCGGAAAAGAGCTGAAGAAATTTAAGGCTCAAGTGGCTGAACTCAAACGGACGCACAGTTCAATGTTTGCTAAGAGCGATAAGCAAAAAGTAGCAAGCAAATAACACAAAAAAAAACAGGTTCCCCTTCAAAGAGCCTGTTTTTTTATGGTTAATAAGAATAATAGCCTTTAACCAAATCTTGGAGTAAGGTGTTATCGCTTTGCTTGACCTGACTTAAAAAATAGTCAAAGTTACTAGGTTTCCAACGATATTTGCGCACTAAAGGTGAAGAAAAAATATTTCTGAGATAGCCGTGCTCTATGACTTGCAAATCTTGCTGCAAGAGGCGGTCTATATTATCATTACTCCACAGTTTGAAATTAAACATTAATAGCAGCTTGATAATAACATCGTGGCCTTCAAACAAATGGGGTGATAGGTACTGCCGGTTCTCCTGACTTTGTTGGTTAAAAAAACGGGCACAAGGCCAAACAATGCCTTGGGTTAGGCGAATGGCTTGTTCTTCATCCAGAAGAGAGCCATCAAAAAGAAAAAGCTTTTTTGATTCCATAATAATATATATTTAGTTAATAATAAAAAACTGCGCTATCTTAACGGATAACGCAGTCTTGTGTTAAGCCTAAAAGGTTTAGGCAAATTTTTTAGCAAAGCTAAATTTGTCTTCACCATTGATGGTGGTGATGTGCTTATTGTTCAAAATAGAAGGCAGCTCCTGAGTACGGAAGACACTCCGAGGGTCAGCCCCGTTAACAAAAGCAACAACATCTCCTTTGGCAGCGTCAATAAAGCGCTTGGAGGCTATTGACCAGATATCGGCGATTTCATCAGAGCTTAGTCCGCAATCGTTACTGGACAAGCCCATCTCAACCAACTTGGCGCCGCAGTCGGTATGTTCTATCATCATTCGGTTGGGGTGTGATTTAACATAGCTGAATGCTTTGTCGCGGTTTTCTTTAGTGGGCAGGTAGCTGATGCTATACAGGACGATGCTGTTTTCAGGCGTAGAAACATCATAATCCTGAGCTACACGAAACGCTTTGTGGAATAACTCTGATGATTTCATTATTTCTTCCTCTTACTCTTTACAATGTCAAGTTGGCCATCTTTGCCGACAATGATATCTGCTTCATCATTATCGCCGATTTCGCCGCTAAGAATCTTCAGCGCTAATTTATTCTCTATTTGATTTTTTAGCAAGCGTTTTAATGGTCTTGCACCGTAAATTGCGTCATAACCGTTATTGACTATCCAGATAAAGGCGGCATCATTGACATTAAGGGTGATATTGTGCTCGCTTAAGCGTTTCTCAATCCCTTTAATCATAATAGCGGCGATATCTTTGATATTATTTTTATCCAGACGGTGGAAGAAAATAATCTCGTCGATACGGTTAATAAACTCCGGTCGGAACGAGGCCTTGACTATATCCATAACCTGAGCCTTTACCTTACGGGGATCATCAGCACCGGTAGCCTGAGATAAAATATCAGCCCCTAGGTTAGAGGTCATAATGATAATCGTGTTCTTAAAGTCTACCGTGCGGCCTTGTCCGTCGGTTAAACGGCCATCATCCAATACCTGCAATAATATATTGAAGATATCAGGGTGGGCTTTTTCAACCTCATCAAACAAAATTACCTGATACGGACGACGACGTACGGCTTCGGTCAGCATACCGCCTTCCTCATAGCCGACATACCCCGGAGGTGAGCCTATCAGACGAGCTACGGCGTGCTTTTCCATATACTCCGACATATCAATACGGAGAATCGCCTTTTCATCATTAAACAGGAACTCGGCTAAGGTCTTGGCGAGCTCGGTTTTACCGACACCGGTCGGACCCAAAAACAGGAAAGAACCTATCGGCTGAGAGGCATCGCCAATGCCGGCACGCGAACGGCGTACCGCATTAGAAATGGCGGCAATGGCGTCCTTTTGGCCGACAACGCGTTTAGAAAGATAATCTTCCATATGCAGGAGTTTTTCTTTCTCTCCTTCAAGCATTTTATCAACCGGAACACCTGTCCACTTAGAAACAACCGCGGCGATATTTTCATCGGTTACGGTTTCGCTGGCGTGGTTCTTGGCACTTGCAGATGAGCCTTCAAGAGATTTGAGTTTATGCTCAAGCTCCGGAATAATGCTGTATTGCAGTTCTCCGGCGCGTTCATAACGCCCTTCTCGCTTAGCAATATCAACCTCGATACGGGCTTTATCCAATTGGTTTTTGAGCTCGGTAACATCGGCCAAACCTTGTTTATCTTTTTTCCATTTTTCTTCAAGGGATTTGGCTTTGCTTTCAAGCCCAGAAATTTCATATCCGATAAGTTCGAGGCGTGATTTTGACTGCTCGTCAGTCTCTTTCTTAAGGGCTTCACGTTCGATTTTCAGCTGCAAGATACGGCGGTCAAGCTCATCAAGTTCTTCCGGCTTAGAATCGATGGCCATACGTACCGAGCTAGCGGCTTCATCCATCAAGTCAATGGCTTTATCGGGCAAAAATCGGTCCGTAATATAGCGGTTGGACAAGGTGGCGGCGGCTATCAAGGCGCTATCGGCAATACGAACGCCGTGGTGGAGCTCGAATTTATCCTTAATACCACGCAAGATAGAAATGGTTTCCTCGACGCTTGGTTCACCGACGAATACCGGTTGGAAACGACGTGCCAAAGCGGCATCTTTTTCAACGTACTTTTTGTATTCGTTTAATGTTGTAGCGCCCAAGCAATGCAGCTCGCCACGGGCTAATGCCGGCTTTAGCAAGTTGGAGGCATCCATTGAGCCCTCAGAGGCACCGGCGCCAACAATGGTATGCATTTCATCAATAAACAAGATGATACTGCCGTCTGACTCCTCAACCTCTTTCAAGACGGATTTAAGGCGCTCCTCAAACTCGCCACGGAATTTAGCTCCGGCGATAAGTGCGCCCATATCCAATGCCAGCAAACGTTTGTTGTGCAAGCTTTCAGGAACATCATTATTGACAATACGCATAGCCAAGCCTTCAACAATGGCGGTTTTACCAACGCCTGGCTCACCGATTAAGACCGGATTGTTTTTGGTGCGGCGGGACAATACCTGAATGGTACGTCTAATCTCGTGGTCTCGGCCGATAACCGGATCTAGCTTGCCTTCTTTGGCTTTGGCGGTGATATCAATCGCGTATTTTTTGAGGGCGTTGAAGTTGTCTTCAGCGCTTTCAGAATCGGCGACGCGGCCTTTGCGCATATTGTTAATAGCCTGATTTAATTTGACGGCATCAACACCTGATGATTTGAGCAAATCATAAGCTTTGGTGCCTGCAGTCTGTGCCAAGGCCTGCAAAATTCGCTCAACCGTGACAAAGCTGTCACCTGACATTTCAGCCAGTTTTTCAGCTTCCATCATGACGCGGGTGAAGTCTTGGTTCATAACGGTTTGGACGCTATCTCCGCTGACAGTCGGCAGCTTTTTGACGGCTGAGGATACTGAATCTGTTAATTGTGCAAGGTTGCAACCTGACTGCAACAAAAGCTCGTTAATTTGCGAATCTTTGAGTTTTAATAACGCGTCAAGCAAATGTTCGGTAGAGATGAACTGGTGTTTTTCTCGAGCGGCATTGTTGACGACGTCTTGTATCAATTCTTTTGATTTATTGGTTAGTTTTTCAAAATCCATAATCTGCCACCCCTTTCTATTATCATATTAATAATATAATAATTCTTAGAGGGGGAAATCAAGCGGCTGGCAAAATTTTTTACAACTATTATTTTATTTTTGTGGTTCAAGATGCAAAAGAACAAGTTCTGATGGTGCAAAAAGGCGCATCGACGGCCCCCAATAGCCATAGCCGTTGGAAACATAAAGTTTCATATCTTTGACATCATACATACCACTCAGAAATTGGTTGGCATGCTTGCTTAAAAAATGGAACGGAAAAATTTGCCCGCCGTGGGTATGCCCTGAAACGGCTAAATCAACAGCCCCTTTATAAATATCTTTAACATAAGAGGGGTTATGGGTAAGTAAAATTTTATATTCTTCGGGGCGGGAGTGGCGCATGGTTCCGTACAAATTGGGGCGCATTATCGAATTACTAAAGCGCGTGGTATTAACATCAGGTATTCCTCCGATGTAGAGGTTGAGGGAGGGTATGGAAGCTCCATCATTATATAAAAGGCGATAGTTCAAACGCTGAAAAGTCGGCAGCCATTGCGATAAGCCGGAATAAAACTCGTGATTACCTAAGACCAAATAAGTGCCATATTTGGCTTTAATTTGCTTTAAGGCTTCTATTTGCTCGCCCATTGCTGAAACACGGTCATCAACCAAATCTCCGGCTATCAAGACAACATCCGGACGCAAGCCTTTGATACGAGAAGACAGTTGCTTGATGCGTTTGACCGGCGTAGTACGGTCGACATGAAAGTCGCTCAAAATAACGATATCCGTGGGAGTATTAATTTTGGGGCTTTGTAGGGTAACTTCAACCAGACGTGGAGTTTTCATTCCTTCATACAAGGCATAGACCGACAACAATAAAGCAACAATTAAAGTAAACAAGTTGGCTATGTTTAACGAGGTTTCGGCTTTAGGGTTCATCCACGGACGAACAAAATTGCCTAAGTGAGCGATTTTATAGCCGGCAAACCACAAAAAATCACGTGCCATAAGCAAGCAAAATAATATAAATACAAAGCCAAACAGCGCATAAGCCAACCAATGAAAATAGTTAAATGCCTCACCTTCCAGCAGGTTGTAGCGGCGGACAACTCCTATTATCAACGGAGCACTCCAGCCCAACACAACCAAACAGGCCGTAAAAGCATTAATGCTAATCGGGAAATGGCTATAAGCTGTAAGGACGCGAATCGTTATCAGAGAAGCGCTTATCATGATGATAAATGATGCTATAAAAAAATACATCGCTCCTCCTTAACTTTAAGAAAAATAACTATACGGCGGAAGCCTCTGAGGTTGCATTTTCAGATGATGGGGTGGTTTCGGCTACGGCTTTGGCGGTTGTACGCTTGCGGTAAACGCGTTTTTTGGGAGCCGGAGTTTCTGCCGGGGCAGACTTATCAGCTGAGGGTTGAGGGTTGATGTTGTCTTCTTTGACCTCGATGACCGTAAATGACTTTTTGGCCGGAGCCGGTTCTAAAGCTTCAACTTGATATTCAGCTAAGGCAGAGTCATTAGCCGGTGTGATATTGGCCTCAGCCGTCGGAGCGGCATTAATTTCAGCAGCGTCTTTAGGTTGAGCCGGAGAAAGGTTGTTATTACGTTGCTGTTGTTTCTTTTCATTAATATCGGTAACAATTTTACGATAATGCTCGGCGTATTGGCGATATACCTCAGCCATCACGTAGTCGTTGTTGCTTTGGGCGTCTTTGGCCAGCTCGTTATATCTTTTAATCAAATCAAGCGCGGTGCCGTTAAACTTGCCGGCCGGGCTGGTGCTGTCAAACTTATAATTAAGAGAATAAATTTGATTGTTATTATTGTTATTGTTGTAATTGTTATTTCTGTATTTATTGTTTTGTTTTTTCATATTTATACCACAATGCAGACAACGATTTCCAGATGGAAACCAAATGATTAAACTTTATAAAAAAAATTGTTTTGGAAATTAAGTTAAAGTGCAAAACCTAATGTAAAACAACGCACTTTTGTTTGCATAATACACAAAAAAAATTTATTTGCAACTGATTTTAGCAATATGCGCGTAAAAAATCATTATTGCTTTTGCAAAATAATGCAACGCGGAATACCGGCCAAATCTGGCACGGTAGAGATATGAGTTAAGCCGGCTTGAATAAACACTGAGGCGATTTGTTCGTGCTGGCCAATGCCGCCTTCAAGCAAAATATAGCCACCGTCTTGCAGCAACTCCGGAGCCAGCTCGGCTTGACGCCGATAACTATCAAAACCATCGGCTCCACCATCAAGTGCGCTGAGAGGGTCATGATTTTTGACTTCATCATCTAAGGAGGCAATATCTTGGCTGGGAATATAAGGTGGGTTGGAAGTGATTAAGGCAAACTTACGTCCTAGTCTGGC
Source organism: uncultured Alphaproteobacteria bacterium (assembly GCA_944392325.1). Lineage (GTDB taxonomy): Bacteria > Pseudomonadota > Alphaproteobacteria > RF32 > CAG-239 > HGM16780. The sequence continues at coordinate 17,562 of CALXWI010000025.1, forward strand.
GGCAAAATCGGTGGCAAACCAATCAAGGTGCAAAAAATCAACCCGAGCGGAAACACCCAGCGCAGCGGCATTTTGTTTGGCTACTTGCAAAGCGGAAGCGGAGGCATCCACCCCGACACCGCACAAATGCGGAAAATCAGCCAGCAAAGACAATAATATACATCCGGAACCGGTGCCTAAATCAAGAACAGAACCAAATTCAGGGTGAGAGGCTAAAATTGAGGCGGCCTGCTCGACCAAAATCTCAGTATCTGGGCGCGGAGATAAAACATTGGAATCGACATAGAAATTATATTTATAAAAATCTTTATGCCGTAAGAGTTTATCCAGAGGCCAATGGGCTAAGCGCTGCTCAATTAAGTGCATAAGAGCTTGGTATTGCTCAGCCGTCAGCTCAAGCTTGCCTAGGGGCAGAGAATCAGCATCTTGATTGAGTACAGACCCTATCATCAAGCGAGCCTCCAAACGAGGGGAGGAAACCTTGCCCGACAAGCGCGAAACTATGTGGTTAAAATCAATTTCCATCGGCGGATGCGGTGTCCTTGCTAAAAGTCATGTAGACGTATTTGGTTAGCGGGGAAGGCTGAGTCAATATAAATGAAAAGGCCGCTCTTTCGTTAGGTGCAACTTCAGCGACGGGGGCTTTAGTCGTACTGGTTTGCAAAATATTGCCGTCTTTATCTAACATTTCAATACGAATGGTGGGAATGGGGAGAATGTCTTCAGTAGTATTGAAAATCAGCCCTTTGATTTCAAGCTTGCGAACGTAGTCTTCCTCATATTCGCGGCGGTTGATGTTTTGGAACTCAAGCCCTTCACCAATGACAACAGAATCGAACCCAAAAGCATTATAAAAATGGCGCAAGGGGGGAATGGCGCGAGTCAGCTCATAGCGAAATGAAAAGACTGACAACAGCAAAAAGGTGCTTATACCTAAAAGTATAAAAACGCGCATAACCGGATTGTGCCAATGCAAAACTTCAGCCAAAAAACGCCCGCCTTTGCGCAATGACGATGATTTTTTATCATAATCATCAATAATTTCGGTTTGTTTATTGAGGCGGGAAAACATCTCTTGCATATCATTGCTGATATCTTCAGAGGGTTTCTCGGCATTATCAGCAGCAGGAGAATCCGCATCGCTATTTTCTGTGGCTGGAGAATCCGCATCGCTATTTTCAGCATTAGTCTCGGCGGCAGGCGGAATATCGGCTGATGTTTCGGCCGGAGACGAATCTGTTGGAGGAGTGGTTTGCGGCGAATCTTCTGCGGGAGCGGACTGAGGAGCGTCAGCAGGTATCGAATCGGGAACTTCTGCATCTGCCTTAGGAAAATCGTCAGCAGACGGCGACGGGGCCGCTTCAACCTCAGTATCTGCAGGTGTTGTGGTTTCAGAATCCGGCTGGTAGATTGATGCTGTATCAACCTCGGCTTCATCTAACAAATCTTCTTTATGAGCCAGCCAAACCTTGCCACACTTAAAGCAGCGCAGTTTGCGCCCCTGCTCCGGCAGGAGGTCAGCTTCTATTCGATAACAGATTTCACATTCCGGACATTTTATTAGCATATTTATTCTCCTCGCTTAAATATAGGCATAAATCAAATTTTAGCAAAGAAAAAAATATTTTATTGAGTATAATATTTTTATGTGATATCAAAATAGGCAGAGTTTATTGTCAGGAGAATACCTTTGTTACGACACAGCGATATTGGGAATCCGGTGGTTATTGATATGAAAAATGTCGGTATCCGTTATGATTTGGGGCCGGAAGTATTAAGCGACATCAATTTGTCTTTACGTAAGGGATCTTTCCACTTTTTGACTGGGAAAAGTGGTGCAGGCAAAACGTCTTTGCTAAGTATGATGTATTTGGCACAAAAGCCCAGCCGCGGCGTGCTTAATGTATTTGGTAAAAACGTCAATTTTACTAACCGTGACAGTTTGGCTTTATTGCGGCGGAGAATCGGCGTGGTGTTTCAGGACTTTCGCCTGATTGACCATTTGTCCGCTTTTGATAATGTCGCCCTGCCCTTGAGAGTCTGCGGAATGGGCGAAAAAGAAGTCAAAAAAAGAGTGAAAGAACTGCTCCAATGGGTTGAGCTGGATAAACATATGTTTGATAGAGCTAGTACTCTTTCCGGCGGTGAAAAACAACGAATCGCGATTGCACGCGCAGTTATTAATCGTCCTGACATTTTGCTTGCTGACGAGCCGACAGGTAACGTTGACAACGACATTGCCCGCAAACTGATGAAACTATTTATTGAGCTAAATAAATTGGGGACTACCGTCGTGATTGCTACCCACAGCGAAAAACTGATTACTGATTTTGCTTACCCAAGGCTGCATTTGAATGACGGAAATTTACGTATCTTTATGCCTAATGAAGGTCTACGCGGAGGTATGCGGACAATATGATTACTAATAATCCTTCAATTAATCGTAAGCAGGAACTGCCATTAAAAGATGATACTTCCGGCATATTTTTGAAAGTGATGATTTCAATTGCCGTGTTTTTGTTTGCGGTAACCTTGGCCGGCGTGTTGTCTATCAATTCTATGCTGAATGCTTGGAATGAGAGTATTTTGGGCTCGGTTACCGTGCAAGTTATGCCGGTTAACAGTGCTGACCAAAAAAAGGCCAAGCAAGAAACTATGGATCATTTGCAAAAGACTATCGAATTTCTTAAAAAAGTACCGGAAGTCGAGCATGTTCGCGCCTTAAACGACCAGCAGCTGGCCAAACTTTTGCAGCCTTGGTTGGGAGATGGTATTGAAATTGAAAACCTCCCGACTCCTAAACTGATTGATGTAAAACTAAAGTCAGGAGCCGAGATAAATTTTGCCAAATTGGCAGAGCAACTGGCCGCCGTGTCGCCTTTGGCTTCAGTCGATAACCATAAGTTATGGCTAAACAAGCTAATCAAGTTTGCCGACGGGCTGAAAATGCTCGCCCTGAGCATTTTGTTCTTGGTGGTGGCGATTACCTCCGGCGCAATATTTTATACCACACAGGCGAATCTGGGCGTACACCGCTATATTATTGAGATATTGCATATTATGGGCGCTAAAGATACTTATGTAGCACAGCAATATGCCAGACAAGATGCTTGGATTGGATTTGTGGGCGGGTGCATCGGCCTTGCTTTTGCTATCCCGACCATATTTATGATTGCGGGACTTGCCGACCAAATTGAAGGTGGAATCATCAGCGATGCTAAGTTATCGTGGCTATCGTGGCTTGCTATTGCTTGTCTACCGTTATTATCGGCAATGACTGCTATGGGAACGGCTTATTATACCGTAAAGAAAACTTTAGAAAAGATGATGTGATGAAAACACTGATAAAAATGGGAATCGCAATCGTTTTGCTTTGGTTGGCTGGACTGGCGGCCTTTAATTATCATATTCGTCATATCCGAATCGATAAGACTACCAAAACAGATGCAATTATAGCTCTTACCGGAGGAAGCAACCGAATCAAAGAGGCGGTAGAGATGCTTAATCAGGGATTTAGCGATGTGTTGTTTATATCAGGCGTGGAGAAAGGGGTTACACTAAAACAGATTGCCGCTGCTCAGCATTTTAAGATTAATCCGGATAAAAAAGTAATCATTGGTCAGGCTTCAACCAACACCGTGGAAAATGCTCAAGAAACCATGGAGTGGATTAAAGAAAACAACATCAAGTCTATCCGCTTGGTGACATCAAATTATCACTTACCGCGGAGCTTGTTGGAGTTTAAGGCTAAAAATGACGGAGTTGTGATTGTTGCGAATCCGGTATTCTCAGGGAAAGTTGTGGAAGATTGGTGGAAAAATACCGGTACTTTTATGTTGACCGCATCTGAATACACAAAATTTTTAATGGTTTATGCTAAGTATTGGGCAATTAAATTGATTGGGGAATAATAATGTTAGTTATTCGGTCTTTGTTATTTAATATTATATTTTATATGACAATTTTATTGGGAAGTTTGGTGGCTTCTGTTTTGGGATTGTTTGTACCGCAGAAATTTCATTGGTTTTGGTGGAATGATATTATTTTAGTCTTCTTGCGTAAGATGATGAAATGGATTTGCGGACTAGAAATTGAGGTTCGTGGAGAGAAAAATATTCAGAAAGGGGCAGCAATTTATGCATCTAAACACCAGTCTGCCGTTGAAACTTATTTTATGACCTCTATTCTTAAAAAGGCGACCTTTATTTTCAAAATCGAGTTAACGCATATTCCTTTCTTTGGCTGGGCTATTCGTTTTTATGGCTCGGTTCCGGTTAATCGTTCTGGCGGGAGTAAAGCGATGAAACAGATGCTTAATGAGGCGAAAAAACTCTTGGCTAAGGGGATGTCAATCATCATCTTTCCGGAAGGAACTCGCACAAAACCAGGAGAAGCCGGAGAATATAAGCCAGGGGCGGCTTTCTTATACCAAAATACAGATGTGCCGGTGGTGCCTGTTGCCTTAAACTCGGCTTTATTTTGGGCGAAAAAGTCTTTCTTGCGCAAACCGGGTAAAATTATTATTGAATTTTTGCCGCCGGTTCCAAGAGGGCTGGATAAGCGCGAGTTTATGAGCTTTTTGAAAAGCAGAATTGAAGAAAAATGCACTGAGCTAAATGAAGAAACAATTAAAAATTACCCGGAAACAAAACAACTGCTCCATAAAAAATAGGAGAATGAAATATGGATGCTCTTAAGCAATTACAGAAAAAATTGACTTTACCTTTTTTGACCGGATGCGGTGTGTTCGTTTTGGGGCTGTTGGTCATGTGGGGAATGTTGGCTCGCGCATATGGCGTAGAATGTCTGAAGACTGAGCTCAACAAAATGGTTACGACCCTCAATAAATATGGATATGATATTGCTTATGATAATATCAAGTTCTCATCAGTGTCCCCGTTCAAGATGATGGAAATTGAGAATTTGATGTTGTATTCTTTTGATAAACAAAACTATAAAGCTGTTAAAATTCCATCGCTCAGCGTTAATGCCAGTTTGTGGGATTATCGCAAACTGAATGTAAAGATAGCTCCTCAACAGATGTGGTCTTTCGGGGATACGGATTATCAAGCTGAGGCGGAAACATCTGATATGCTCATCAGTTTTGATGAAAATGGAATGTATAACCTCTTGTTGGTGATGAATAATTATCAAATCAACGGTGTGGCAAAAGCTAAAACAATCAGAATCGCTATGCAGAAAGACGACACTACGAATGAATATATTATGAAAAATTTTTGGGATATTCGTAATGTGAAGCTTTTGACTGAAAATACTTGGAATATGGCGAACGAAATTGAAGAGTTATATGCCGACTTTGAGATAAAAGAAACAACTAATATAATGCCATCCGGCGATGAAATCAGAAATGCCCATATTGATGTAAATAAATTTATTATCAATTGGAAGCCGTTGGTTATGGTCGCACGTGGGGCTGTTGAATTTGATGACGCTAATAAGCCTGTGGCAAAGTTGATTTCAACCTCTAAAGAGTTAATTCCGACCTTGGATAATTTGGCAAAAGCGCAGGTAATTGACAGTAAAGGCGCGTTTGTGGCTAAAATCATTTTAGGAAAGAAGACGCAGCAAATAATTGAAGGTGAGGATTATTATACTATTATCTCGCCGTTAGAAATCAGCCCTGACAAAATTACGCTGGAAAGTATCCCGTTATGGACTACCGAGGCGGTAGTGCAAACGGGCGCCGTTTGAGCGGAGAGCCTCCGCGGGCATTAGCTAGCTGTTGAGGGATAGAGGCAGAGGGCGAACTGTGTTCGCGCCCTGCCCGCTTGAGGTTTTGGGAAATGGATCCCCGGGACAAGCCGAGGATGACAGTGCAACAACTATTGCTACAACCTCTTAGGCTGAATTGGGGAATGGTAGCCTAGTAGATAAATAAAAAAATCATCAACTGTCATGTTCGGGCTTGACCCGGACATCCAAGTATATAAAACATCTATATTTAAACTTGAAGCCCTAAACAAGCCCGAGGATGACAGTGCCTATTGAAAGTTAGTAAGAAGTGAGGACCGGGCGAACATAGCGGTCGTTGTCCACGTAGCTCCAATGGCCGTTACCATCGGACATAGTCACGAAGTAGTAGTAGATGCTGCCGTCGTAGGTAGACGACCAATAGTAACTATTTGTCAATTGCGTCCCACCATTTGTCGAAAGCAACGAGTTGACTCGTGATTTATTTTGATAAATTGATTTTAATTGATCTACTGTCGGCAAGGTTCCTTTGACATTGCCGCAGAATGAGTAGTTTCGGCATTGGCTATTAGCACTAGACCAATTCATACGTCCTAAATCTTTCATCGCGACATAGAAGCCCATACCTGTAGCACGTACACCAACAACTTTGCCATTGCATTTATAGACTTCACCATCTGGTCCATTAATGACCTCTTTTTTCTGACAGCTGCCATCTTTCCACTCATAACCGCTGGTGCAGGTACAAGCCGCATACTTGCCACCACAGGCGGTGCCGGAACCTCCGGAGTAGCCCGTACCCGAGCAAGTGTATTGGTAGCTCGAATCGCAAGAACATTGTTTATATAATCCGTTGCAAGAATCGCCACCACCGAGTTGTCCGGTTTCATTACACGCCAGAGTAAATCCTTCTTCTTTACAGATAGATTCTTTAGTTGGCAGGCAAGCCCATTTGTTGCCAAAGGGGCATTTGACGCCCTTCCCTCCGTTGCAAGAGGTTTCAGTATAGCCCAAAGTTTCACAATCTTGGGTGGCGACGCATTGGGCAAAAGTTATATTGGGGATTAAGGACAGACTTGTCCCTAAGAGTAAAAATTTGATATTATACATTTCATAACACCCTTTGTTTTAATCGTTAAAAACAACGTCCACTCTTTGCAGCAAAGGGTGGACGGGTGTTAAGAACCGTAATAGCATATACGGCCCGGCAATTTCAAGCCGAAGCTCTTATAGTACCGGCACCCGCCCATACAGGCATATAAGTACCGGTAATCATTTTTTTAAGTCGTTATACCAAAACGACTATGCTATAAAGGGTTCTTAAGCCCTAACGGACAAACATTATCCGCTAGAAATAAGTTTAACATAGCAAAGGTTAAAAATCAATATACAATGTTTGTATTTGCTCCGGCTAAGCCTGAGGCACAAACGGGCGCCGTTTAATCCGCTCGGTTTGCGGTAGCTTGTACGGTGTTTTAATTAGTCGCGATGCTTAGATAGTGCTTGTGGATAGCGCGATATCTCTTTATATGTTTTATGCTTTTGCCATTCTAAAAAAAATTATCCAACACAGGCGTGGCGCCTGTGCCTCCGGCTCACGCCGGAGCTTGCGGGACAAAATGGAGGTAAAGGTGGAAAATGGGGGCGTACAATCAAATACGGCAAATTTTGTCTAGCAATTTTAGGAAGGCTGAACCATAAACCATATAAAAAGATATCGTGCTTTCACAAGCACCATCTAAGCATCGCGCCTCCTTTGCCCCAATCTTGCTACCGCAAACCGATGGGGGCAAGCTGCCCCAGCTTGCGGCGTGAGCCGGAGGCACAGTCGTCCCGCCTGTGTTGGATAATTTTTTTTAGAATGGCAAAAGCATAAAACATATAAAGAGATATCGCGCTATCCACAAGCACTATCTAAGCATCGCGACTTCTCTGCCCCAATCTCGCTACCGGTGACTTATGGCCCCACCGCCTCGGTGGTGACCGCAGCGAGTTAGGCTTTAACAGAAAGCCTTATGAGCCAGAGGAACCCTTTAGGGTTCG
>CALXWI010000026.1 GCA_944392325.1 uncultured Alphaproteobacteria bacterium
TGTATTATTGCAATGGCAAAGTTGTTGGTGTACGTGCTACAGGTATGGGCTTCTATGTCGCAATGAAAGATTTAGGATATATGAGTTGGTCTAATGCTAATAATCAATGCCGAAACTACTCATTCTGCGGCAATGTCAAAGGTACCTTGCCGACTAAAGACCAATTAGTAACCTTGTATAACAATAAATCACGAGTCAACTCGTTGCTTTCGATAAATGGCGGGACGCAATTGAGAAATGATTACTATTGGTCGTCTACCGGCTACAGCTACGACGACTACTACTACATCGTGGATATGTCCGGTGGTTATGTGGACGGCTACGGCAACCTCAGCTACGTCTATGTTCGCCCGGTCCTCGCTTCATGGTAACTTTCAATAGGCACTGTCATCCTCGGGCTTGTCCCGGGGATCCATCCCACAGAACTTTCAACGGGCAGGGTGCGAACACAGTTCGTTCCTCTGCCCCAATCTCGCTACCGCTAACCGATGGCCCCACCGCCTCGGTGGCGGCGCCCTTTTGTTGCCGGTTATGGAATTTTACCCTTGACAAATTATAATAAATATTGTCTATTGAGCACGACAAATTGTATTATTAACTTAAATATTATTGCCCTATGGAAACAAAACTAACCAATCTTACCTCAATTGCGGCCTTTGCTCAATATGTGCATGAACATCATCGAGGAAACGAGTACACCGAATATGAAGGTAGCGTTTTTCCCAGTGTTGAAGTTGCGTATATGATTTGCAGTCGGTCTCGCAATCGTGATGAATGGAATATGCTCGCCAAGCTCCCGCCCGCCGAGCTTGAACAGAAGCTTAAAGCAATGTATCCCACCCCACGTTCCAACTCAGCCACAATTCTTGAGAAAATTTTATCCGACAAGATTTGCGGTTGTAAAGCTCTTCGTAAAGAGTTTCTTTCTGAACACGAAAGCGCTTATGTGGGAGAATTCGGACAGCATTTGCGGGCTATTTATCAGCAAGTCAAAAAAGCCGATGGTTATCGTCGCTAGAATGGATTAGTTTTTACCAGAAAAAAAGCTCAGGTATTTATGCCTGAGCTTTTGCTTTATCTGTTTGGACGTTTTGCGGTTGCCGCATTTCGCCCTTTAGTAAAAGCTTTTGCCGGAGCGGCACTCTTATGCTTGGCGAATTTAGCTTTCCCGCTGAATTTACTCTGAGCCGGAGCTGAAGAATGCGGTGCCAAAGGCTTGCGTTTTTTAGCAAATTTAGAATCTTTGCTTAACGGCCGAGCCTCTTTTTCAGCACGTTTTTCCAATGCTGCTTTAGGCTCTTTAACGCTGACTTCAACTTTTTCCATTTTCTTCATCATTGCTAAGCGGTTTTTGTTGACTGAAAAACCAAAACTGCCAAGCACTCTGCCGAGCGTAAAATAATGCCCGTGCACGAAGGCCAAAATACCGGCTTTCTCCAGCCATAGTTTTCCGGCGTCATCCAAATATTGGTCATCAACATCCACACCGACAATTTCAGCCACAAACATATCATGTGAACCCAGCGGTTTGATTTCCGTTACCTTGCATTCTACTGACACCGGACATTCGGCAATCTGCGGAGCTTTAACTTGCGCACAGGGCAGGGGAGTCAAATCCGCCTCTTTAAACTTATCAATATCGCGCCCTGATTTTACTCCACAGAAGTCAGTAGCCGTCACCAATTTCAACGTTGGTAGATTAATCACAAACTCTCTGGTCTTTGATATAATTTCATGAGAATATCTGGACGGCCGAATAGAAACATAAGTCATTGGCGGTTCACTATTAATAATCCCTGTCCACGCAGCAGTCATTACATTGGGCTGCTCCACACTACCGCAAGATATTAAAGCCGGCGGCACGGGGTATACCATAGTCCCCGGTTTCCAGTTTATTTTAGTCATACGCCTTCCCCTTTTTTATAATTCATATATTGATTAAAATATCATAGCAGTTGATGGTTGTTTTTTTCTTAATTTTATGTTATACACACCAAAAAAATTATCGAGATTAAACTGCCATGCTAAAACTATCCGACCTTATGCCCTCCGTAAATAAATTAATCCCGTATGATTATGCGGCGATTAAGAACTCTGCTTTTGAGCATATACTAGATAAATCATTATCAACAGCACCTTCTCAGTCACACCCTGAGTTTGTGCAGGTTAGCGGTGTTCCTGGAGCCGGCAAGAGTACCTTTTGCCGCCGTTATGCTCAAGCCGATAAGGTCATGATAAGTTTTGATGCCATAATGGAGCAATTGCCCGAATATCAACGTGATATTTATCGCTATGGTAATAAGACCGCTTTTCACAATTGGGAGCTTCCGGCTCGCGTTGCCGGCTATGAGCTTTTGCGCCGAGCCGTAAGTAGCAAGCAAAACATCTGTTTGGAGCATAGCGGCGTTAATGATGCCCACCTCGAGCTTGTACAAAACCTAAAAAACTATGGCTTTTCTACTGAGGTTGACTTTATTCTTTGCCCATTGGATGTAGCTTTAACCCGTACTCGTCAGCGCGAGGAGCAAACTCACCGCCATACCCCAGAAAGCTTAATCCGTGAGCGTTTTTCAGCTGTGCAGAGCTACCTTCCTCGCTACCAACAAATCGCCGATAAAACCGTTGTTTATCATTCCGACAACCAATATTTAATGCTGGCGCAAGATGCCGCTCGTTCTCGTTTTTGATTATGCTTGATACCTTAAAGAAATATAATGAACCTTTTATGCGCGACCATTCGCATGGTGATAGTTTAAGCCCCGATATCTTTGCCTTTACAGACCGTGGCTCGAAGTTGATTCTATCAGCTCCGCATGCCACACGTAGCTTTGAGAACCATCACGAGAAAATCGCCGATGTTTATACCGGAGCTTTGGTTCAGCTTTTGGGGGAGGACAACAATATTTCTACCATTGTCCGCACCAAGTTTGTTCCTTATCTCACCCGCGTTGCAGATTATATATCCGATCATAAGCTTGAGGAACATTATTTTCTGGATATCCATGGTTTTAACCAACCAATAGATTACGATATCTGCTTAGGGATAGGCCATTTTCAAGAGCAAGATTACCCTTATTTGTCAGCAATTTTATCTCTGGCCGCTGGTTATAACTTGCGCTGCATCGTTAATCACCCCAATTATAAGGGGCTCTATGGACTAACCGGCAGCTATCAACAACGCTGGCATCAGCCCAATGTTATCCAAGTTGAACTCCAGCCTTACCTTAGGGATTTCTATCACCATCCGGACACAGTTTTAAACACCACCATCCCCTTTTTTAATGATGTTATCCAACTTTATTCTAAATAAAATTTTAGTTTGAGTTATAAATAATTTATTTGTTTATATTTCCAACGTCAAAAAATGACGTAGTCTGCGCTTATAATAAAACATCAAATGCAAAGGAGATGTTTTTATGGAAAAATATGAGCAATATAAAATGCTGTCTTACTTATTGACGGCTCTGCAAAACAATAATTTTTTTAAAGAACATTTGTCTGATATTTATGATTGGCATGATAGCTATGGTCAAAATATTATCAAATTTTCTTGGGTAAGCAAATCCGAAGAAGCAAAAGGTAATGATTTTAAGGATATATTACGTAGCCAAAGAAAACAGGCTAGGGAAGTTGGAAAAAAATTTATAGCATCTCTTGAGAAAAAAGTCGTTGCTTTACAAAAAAGTCCGCTTTCGATTCTGGAAAAAAGATTGCGCTATATAGCTGAACTTTTGGATTTATCTGAAACGGAACAAAAACTATACGGTTTCTGGACTCGTGTTAAAATAGATGATAATTTTGATGATTTTAATCGTGAAGTTGGCGGCCGCAATAATAAATTAAAAAACACAGCTTCTCTTTTTCTGGCTGAAAGACAACATAAAATAGAAGAATTATCTGATAAAAAGTCTTCGCTGTTTCGCTTAGGTTTGATAGAAAATGAATATAACGGAGATGTTAGTGCCTCAGATTTAAGTATTAGACTACTTTCCCAAAATATTAAAAATCCTGCTGATATAAAAAATATCATTTTAGGGCCAAGATGCCGTTCTTCATTATCATGGAATGATTTTTCTTTTTTAGAAGAAAAGGATTTCTGTGCGCGTATTTTAAACAAAGCCATTAAAAATAAGGAAAAAGGAGTAAATCTTCTTTTTTATGGAGCTCCGGGAACCGGCAAAACCGAATTTGCTAAAACTTTAGCCGCCCAAATCCAGGTCGAACTTTATGCCGTTGGTGAAAAATTTGAAGACGCTAATCGCAAAGAAAACCTAAACCTAGCCTATTCCATAACATCAAAAGATAACAACACCTGTTTGTTAGTTGATGAGGCTGATGATTTTTTAGAGCAAGAAGTTTCAATTTTTAAACAAAATCAAGACAATCATAAGCTTTATATCAACAGACTTCTTGAAAATAATCTAACTCCTGCGATTTGGATTATAAATTCCATAGATAATATAGATAAAGCCTATCTGCGCCGTTTTAGCTTTGCGGTTAATTTTAGCAAACCAAACTTAAAAACCAGAATAGAAATGTGGCAAAAAAGCCTGAAATCACATAAATTACCTTCAGATGGCAAAACCGCGGAAGAATTTGCCGTCCAATATCAATTATCACCATCATTTATTACCACAGCCTTAAGAAGCGCCAAGTTAGCCGATGGTGGATTGCAAGAGGTCAAACAAAGCCTAACGTCCTTGCAAAAAGCATATAACAACGGCAAATATACGCCCCTTAAGCCTCAAACTTCAGTTCAATTTAATCCTCAACTGCTAAATACAGATATAGATTTAAGCCTTTTATCCCAAAGAATTACCCAGCTTCCGCAACGCAATTTTTCTTTATGTTTATATGGAGCCTCCGGTACCGGAAAATCAGCCTACGGCGAATATCTGGCTCAAGAACTCGCTATGCCAGTTGTGAAGAAAAAATGCTCAGATTTGTTATCTATGTGGGTAGGTGGAACGGAGCAAAATATTGCTGAGGCTTTTAATGAGGGTAGAGAAAATCAAGCTGTCTTGATTTTTGATGAGGCTGACAGTTTTTTACGAGATAGGAGCAGTGCTTATCGCTCTTGGGAAGTAACACAAGTTAATGAAATGCTGACACAAATGGAAAGTTATCCCTATCCATTTGTTTGTACGACTAATCTTATGAATAGTTTGGATAAGGCCAGTTTGCGTCGTTTCACTTTTAAAGTTGCATATGATTATATGACGCCTGAACAATCAAACCTTGCATTTAAGCATTTTTTTAATTTTTCGGATGTAGACTTATCACATCTCAATTCATTAACCCCCGGAGATTTTGTGGTGGTAAAACAAAAAGCTGAGATTTTAGGTCTGTCTGATAATATTGCAGAGTTGATAAAAATGCTTGAAAGCGAACAATTAAACAAATCACCCGTTCAACATAAAATTGGATTTTTATAATAAATAATAGCATAAAGGAGCACAACCATGGAAGCAATTGAGCAGATATTTAATCCACCTCTTCATATGTGCCTGGATTCTCAAGATACAGTTATTGAAATTAAACAACGCCTCTGGAATTGTGAGGAAGTTGCTTCACATCAAGAGCCGCAAATCCAAAAGATGGGCTATATCGGCCAATATCAGATTGAAGAAGTCTGGAAACATTATTATAAAGAGTATTATATCAGCAATCTAGGTTATGTTGTAAAGATTCGCGATGAAGACCAAGAAAAAGCCAAAACAATCATACCCGAAGAATTGCAAAAAGCTGACGAAAACAGTCTTGGTGTAAAGTGGAAAGATTTTTCTAATGAATTAAAAGATTTATTTAGAGCTAATGCTTTTGTTCCTCTAAATCGCCAAAATTCGGGCTGTCAAATATGCCTAAACATAACCGGCAATTCTGAGCAATATGATATTCATAAATTAGTAGCCCGTTTCTTTTTGAAGAAACCGCAAGCTTACGAAAATGAAAGCTGTGTTGTTCATCATATTGATAACAATTCTTTTAACAACAGTGTAACAAATCTCATCTGGCTGAAAAAAGAAACCCATCAAGGTAATAATCACCATTTTTATCATCCGATGTCAAAGTAAAAAAAATATCCCTGATTACCACAAAATCAGGGATATTTTTTTACCATAGAGCAATAATCTCGTTTAATAATGGTAGGGCATTCCAAGGCGCCGTAACAAAACCAAAAGTATCTTTCTTAGGCTTAGGTTCATTTAGCACTACCCAAATTTCATAATCTTTTTTGATTGCTGAAATATCCGCAAAAGCGATGGTTTCCACTTGCTTGGGTGTATCCTTTATATTGGTGCAAGAGTAAGTATCTATTTTTTGATTGCGGATATATATAGCCTTATGAAAACAATCAGCATTAGCTGTTAATTCCAGCGGATAAAAAGCCGATTCCCCAATTTTATATTCTTTAACATTATGCGATTGATTATTTATAATAAAAATTTGCCCTCCGCTAGCATCAAAATGTTTTATATATTTAGATAAAATTGCTTTAACACTATTTTTTTGCGCTAAAACAAATGTCATACTTCCGATAACCAACAAACCGGCCATAATAAATAAAATTTTTTTCATCATTTACTCCTTAGCTATTGATAACCCAATTTTAACCAATGCTATGACAAAATATGTCGTATAAAATTTTTATAATCATATCCGGAGCAACTCAATGGCCTACGAAAAAACATACGATTTACTTGATTTAGCAATCTGGATGCAGTCCAGCCGAGAAGGTGTCAGCTTAAACGATATTGCCGCCAAATACCAAGTTTCTCGCCGCACGGCAGAACGTATGCGCGATATGATTATCACACGTTTCCCTCAAGCCGAAGAAATTGTTGGCGAAAACAATCAAAAACGCTGGTATATCCCCCAAGGAACATTAAAGGATTTGATAAATTTTTCGGCTGAAGAATTATCAGTTCTGGAAAACGCCAAAGAGCTGTTTGAACAGAAGCAAATGAATGAGAAAAAAGCTATTTTGGAACAAGTCATCAAAAAAATCAGAGCCAGTATCAAACCAAATATTATTCGCAAACTTGAACCCGATACTGAAGCTTTGCTCGAAGCAGAGGGGTTTATCTGCCGCCCTGGTCCAAAATTGGTTATAGATGAAAAAATTATTAGCACGATTCGCCAAGCCATTTTAGAATGCCATCAAATCAGAATTAAATATTACAATCAAAGCACCGACAAAATCAGCCTCAACACCCTCAACCCTTATGGATTTCTTTATGGAGAACATAATCACTATTTAGTCGCCCACCATGCGGATGGTTATTATGGCAACGAAGTCCATAACTTTATCCTAAGCAACATCCGTGAAGTAAAAATTTTAAATAGAGTAATCGAAAAACTGCCAAATTTCAGTTTGCAGGACTATGCCGCAGAGTCTTTTGGAGCTTATCATGAACCACCGTTTGATGTAGAGTGGCTGTTTGATAAAGAGGTCGCCACAGATGCTGAGCAATATATTTTTCACCCCACCCAAACCATGACAAGAAATCCAGACGGTACATTAACCGTAAAATTCCGCGCCGGCGGCAGATTAGAAATGGATTGGCACCTTTATACTTGGGGCAAGCATGTAAAAGTCATCAAACCGGAGAATTGGTATGAATAGATAAACATAACCTTATTTCTATTTAGCTTTCAAATATGCCATTAAATGTTCCATAGAAGTAGCGGTTGCTAATTTGCAATTCTGCTCAAACAACTCTAAATCCCCATTATCCGACACGGTTTTAAACACCGCCAGCGGAATATTGTAAGTATGGCAAAGCAATAAAATACTTGCGGTTTCCATATCATAACATTTATTTCCACTGATATCATCTCGATCTTTAAAAATAAACGAATCATTGGTTATTAATGTAACCTTTTCCCCTTTGTCATAAGCATTTTTAAACGGAATAGCCTGCGGCTGGTTAACATCTCCGCTTTGGCATAAATCAGGGCAATACACATCACCAAAAATAATACTTTGCGGGTTAATAAAAGTATTAGGCTTAACGCTGAAAGACCCGCAAGTGCCCACCAAAATCACCTGCTCACAATTAAAATTCATCTCAGCCAAATTGGCCGCCAATCTTGCCGAGGCAAAAGTTTTGCCAATACCGCAGTGTATAAGCTTGCAGTCACCAGGCAATTTAAATTTTTTTGCCGTTTTGAATTCGGTTTCAGTAGCACATAACACCAGTTTCATTTTTTTAATCCTCAATCATAAACAACAGATATTTGTTATAGTATCAGTTTGTTCCTTGCCCATACTGAGACAATGCCCTCAAAGAAACCGTACATACAATAACAGCACTTACAAAAAAAGCACCCAATAACAGCACTTACAAAAAAAACACCTCGAAAGGTGCTTTTTTAATGGTGCGCTAGGCTGGAGTAGAAAAACAATCTGGCAGATTGTTTTTCGCCGACAGGAGAAGTCTTGTTAGCTTGCCAGGGAGAGACATCGACCGCCGCAAGCGTTAAAAGACGATTGACCGCAGCGAGTTAGAGTAAAATTTACTCTTACAAGCCAGAGGAATTTTAATTCCGGCCATATGCGCAACAAAAAAGCACCCAATAACAGCACTTACAAAAAAACACCTCGAAAGGTGCTTTTTTAATGGTGCGCTAGGCCGGAATCGAACCGGCACGGCCTTGCGGCCAACAGATTTTAAGTCTGCAGCGTCTACCTGTTCCGCCACAAGCGCATAATCCATCCACAACAGAGGTTATACAAACATTTTTTTAGAAATGCAAGATAAAACTTGTATTTTTTCCAAAAGGGGATAATCTAACAAAGCTAACTAGTTAATTTTCTTGAACGTCGGGCTGTTTGCGGCAGTTGACAGCGTCACGGCAGCAGCCGCGTTCAGGTCTTTTGATAAGGATTTAATCTCATGAAAACAATAGATATTTCTTGGCGCCGTTATATTCTGCCCAATATTCATAATGAGGGGTGGAAGTTTGTCGGCATCTTTGCAGCAGTATCTGCTTTTTTAGCGATTCTTTGGGCTCCTCTGGGGTGGTTAGGTCTGGCCTTAACCGTATGGTGCTACTACTTTTTCCGTGATCCTGAGCGTATCACGCCTGAAATCAAAGATGTCGTTGTTTCTCCTGCAGATGGCATTGTTCAAATGATTACTGAGGTCGAAGGGCCCGAAGAATTAGGTCTCAGCGGCCAAAAATTCACCCGTGTAAGTGTTTTTATGAGTGTGTTTAATGTTCACGTCAACCGCGCTCCGGCTGAAGGCAAGATTACCAAATCAGTTTATGTTCCGGGTAAGTTTATCAATGCTACTTTAGATAAAGCCAGCAAAGATAATGAGCGTCAACTCTTGTCGATGAAAACCAGCAGTGGTAAAGATATCGCCTTTGTTCAAATTGCCGGATTAGTTGCCCGCCGCATTGTATGTGATGCCGCCGCCGGACAAGAATATAAAGCCGGTGAGCGCTTTGGTATGATTCGTTTTGGCTCTCGCTTGGATGTTTACCTCCCACAAGATGTCAAACCGCAAGTCTGCCTCGGTCAAACCATGGTTGCCGGAGAAACGATTATCGCCAACTTAACCTCTGGTGCCGCTGCTGTAAAAGGAGCTTGCCGCTAATGCAAAACTTCAATAAACATCAGCCGGCACATCCCAAATTAACCGGATTGCCGTTTCGTAAGATTGCACCCAATATTGTTACCATGTTGGCTTTATGTGCTGGCGTAACCTCGATTCGCTATGCCATTCAAGATGACTGGGTCAAAGCCATTATCTGCATCTTTTTAGCTGCTTTGTTTGATGGCTTGGACGGCCGTGTTGCTCGTATGCTTAAAGGCTCGACCAAGTTTGGCGCCGAACTTGACTCCTTGTCTGATTTTGTAAGCTTTGGTGTCGCTCCGGCGATTTTGATGTATCAATGGACATTGTATGATTTTCCGCGTTTTGGGTGGTTTTTCTGCTTGCTTTTTGCTTGCGGTATGGCCATGCGCTTAGCTCGCTTTAATACCATGCTTGATGAAGAACCCCAGCCGGAATATTGGCACCATTTCTTTGTTGGAGTACCAGCCCCGGCGGCAGCGGCTCTGGCTATTACGCCGATTATGGTTTCTTTTGATAATCCGGAGCTGCTTTGGCTGCGTGACAATTATTACTGCGCCACACTGATGTGCGTAGTTGCTCTGCTGATGGTAAGCCGGATTCCGACTATCTCGACCAAAAAATGGCGTGTCCCCGGTTATATGTTTATTCCGTTGATGTTACTGGTAGCCTTGTTTGCTAGCTTTATCATCACCGCACCGTGGCTGACTTTGGGGATAATGATTGGGCTGTATGCCTTGTCAATTCCGTTTGGCGTGATTTGCTTCCTTAAATTGAAGCATAATTTTGAGCACAATAACGCCTAAACCGCATCAAAAAAAGAGGTTAGTTAAAAACTAACCTCTTTTTTTTATTCTCCATAATATAAAACGGGGGGGCTTCCCATTTTTTTTGATTAGACGGTAATGCCCGTCAAATCTTTCCCCAGGGGTCATTTCTGCTGCCACATCATAGGGGGAAAACACCCGATAAGTTCCGGAATAAGGGTTGACTGCCTTATATTCAGTCCCGCCCCATATTGCCCAAAAAGCGAAACAGTTGTACTTTTTTCCGATATGTTTTTTTACTCGAATAAGTACGGCTTCTTTGCCTTTCAGTTCCGGATATTGTTCATACAGAGCATTTTGGGCTTCCACACTATCTGATAGCTGGAGCAAGCGTTTAAGCTCCCATCGCCCATTTTCTATCCTTGCCTGCACATACGGGGTCACAAATTCATCTGCCTCCACCACATGGATGATGTTTACGTCAGAGAACTTAAGCCGTATGGCATTAACAATTTTGCCTTCCTCTGCGATGCCGGAATATACCACAATGCCGGTATAATCAGTTCCCGTTTTCACCGCCCATACCGGAAAAGTTTTGAGGGTCGGTATATTCGCAAATAACAAATCCTCAATGATGTATAACTGAGGAGGGTTATTTTTGATAGCCAAAGCCGCTTTATTATCTTTTAATAGCAGCTTTCCCGCCAACTTTTGAGAGGCAATTAATTTATTATATTCCATATATTTTGAGTTTTTAATAATTACCTAATAATGCTTAACGTACAAAATTTACCACAAAACACAGTTTTTGTCAAGTTTGACAATAAAAAAAGATGCAGATTTTTCCACCTGCATCTTAATTTTTTGATATTTAATCTTTTTTTACGCGTTTTTTAGCTTTTTCAGCGTAGGGGTTTCCGGTTTTGCGCACGGTTATCCGAATAGGAATCCCACGCATATCAAAAGTCTCGCGCAGGCTGTTTACCAAATAGCGCAAATACGAGTCCGGCAAACCTTCCGGATTGCTTGAAAAAATATAGAATGCCGGCGGTCTGGTTTTGGCCTGAGTAATATAGCGCAACTTAATCCGCCGTTTGTTTTTACCAAGCGGAGGAGGGTTGTTGTCCATCATATCCTGAAACCAGTTGTTCAGCGGCGCTGTTGGTACGCGCAAGTTCCATCGGTCATATACCTTGAACACCGCGCTCATCAGCTTATCCAGCCCTTCTTTTTTGAGTGCTGATATCGTAACCGTAGGGATTCCTTCTGCCTGAGCCAAAGACGTCATCAACTTATAATTCAGCTTATCCAAAGCCTCTTTGCGGTTGGCAATATCCCATTTGTTTACGGCAATCACCAAAGCACGCCCTTCGTCCAACACTTTGCGCGCGATGGTCAAATCTTGCTTATCCAATACTGCATCGGCGTCTAATACCAATACTACGACTTGCGCCATAAACGCGGCATGCTTAGTGCTGGCCGCTGACATCTTTTCCAATGACGAGTCGACTTTCGACTGACGTCTTAATCCGGCAGTATCCACCAAGTTAACCTTGCGTCCTCTCCATTCCCACTCTGATGTAATGGCATCTCGGGTTACACCGGCTTCAGGTCCGGTCAGCATACGCTCATCATTCAACAAGGCATTAACTAAAGTCGATTTTCCGACATTCGGCCGCCCGACAATTGCTAATTGTATGGGGCGTTTTTTGTAGTCTTCATCAATTTTAGCCTCAATCTCTGCCTCTGACAAACCTTCATTTTCGATTCTGATTTGCTCGTCTTTTTCTTCCGCAGAAAGAGCTGCCTCATCTTTTTTATCAAACTTATGAAGCTCATCATACAAGTCTTCCAACCCCAAGCCATGCTCGGCTGAAAAAGGTATCGGCTGTCCCAGTCCCAGCTTGTAAGCTTCGTGAATACTATCCTCCTGCATTTTGCCTTCGCATTTGTTAGCCAGCAAAATCACCGGTTTGCCACTGGCTCTTACTAATCCGGCCAAATGCTCATCATAAGGATGCAGGCCTTCTCGGGCATCAAACAAAAACAAACAAACATCAGCCTCTTTAATGGCTCGTTCGGTTTGTTTCCACATTCTTTGTTCCAGATTGTCGGTGGTTGAAAACTCATAACCGGCAGTGTCCACAATCTTGAGTTTGATATCTCTGAGCTTAGCATCTGCTTCCTTGCGGTCACGCGTCACTCCTGGCATATCGTGTACAATCGCAATTTTTCTGCCGGCCAAGCGGTTAAATAAGGTAGACTTTCCGACATTTGGCCGTCCGACAATCGCTACTTTTATCGTCATCTGTTTTTCCGTTTCCTTTATTTATATGCAATCAAGTCGGCATCATTAGTGGTAAACAATACGGTGTCATAAGCCACAACCGGCGGCAGGCTGACACCTTCGTCCAAATCAATAAAGCCGAGAATCTTTCCGCTGTAAGGCGATACGGCAAAGGCATATCCCTTAGACGTTGCCACAATCAATCTATGCCCCGTCAGCACCGGTCCGGAAACATATGTCCCGCTGATGTCTTCAGCATCTTGTCCCAACGGAATTTTGGTTGACCAAATAATCTTGCCTGATTTTTTCTGAATGGCGAGCAATTCGGCCGTATTTGACAATACAAACACGGTATCTCCGGCCACCCAAGGCTGATTGGTTCCGCTGATTTCTCTTTCCCACAAAGGCATACCGGTTCTAAGGTCAATTGCCATCATAATATAATTATTGCCCAGCGCATAAACCACACCATTATCAATTACCGGATTCGCCTTAATCGCATTGATTGATGATAGCGAGTTCAACCTCTTGCGAGATACCATCAATACCGACCACAACGGGGTTCCGGTACTGGCTTTAATAGCGCGCAATTCTCCGTTTGAAAAAGCGGCTACCACGGTGTCCAAGCTTTCATCATAAGCCGGGCTGGCTCCGCCGACCAAAGTTGTTACCTCTTGCACGGAGCGGTACTCCCACAACTTTTGACCGTTATTGGCGTCCAAAGCAATCAAAGTATTATCAATTGTCTGGGCGAACACATATTTATCACTAACTGTCGGAGCGATTCTAAACGGCATATCATTATCAAAGCGCCACAACTTTTTGCCGGTCATCATATCTAGGGCAAACACGGTGCCAAAACCGGTTGTTGCAAAAACTTTCTGCCCATTGACGGCCAAACCGGCTCCTTTTAGTGATGAAGCCTTGTCCGACTTGTTCAGCGGTTTCAAGCGGCTTTTCCAAATTTTTTCGCCATTATCCATTCGGTAGGCAGACACAATGGCATCAGCATCAATGGCAAAGGCCACTTTGTGCTTTACCACCGGAGAGGCGATTAAAAAGTCGCGATTAGAAGCCCCCTCGCCAAAATTACTGTCCCATACTTCCTGAATCATATCAGCGCTATTAGGGTGGCCCATCATATGCACGGCATTACCGCCGTTTTGCTCCCAAGCGATATTGGTAACCGGTTGGGGCAGCACGATTTTGACTTCCCCCGGCTGAAAATCCGGTTGCAAGATGCTTTCGCCTTCAAGGACGGATATCCTGTCACCATCAATTACCAAATGGTCATCAGAAAACATACCGCAAGCAGCGGCCGACCAGCATAAAAGTCCCACAGTCAAGTTTTTCAAAGTATGATTCAGCATAAAACCTTTCTCCTGTAGATAAAGATTATTTGTTTCCGGCATCAGATTCGTTTAAGACCGCCAACATATTTTGCGCGCGCAATTTCATAGTTTCCGGAAGGTTTGGCGCATTGACAATCTCAGCATATAAATCTTTAGCTTCGCTATAATTATGCTCTCTGATAGCAAGCATAGCTTTGAGCTCTTTGGCGGCATTGGTCCAGCTTCCCTGTTGAGCCAACAACGGCTCTAACAAATCATTAATTTCCTGAGCCGGAGCACTATCCAACTTATAAGAAATCAACTTAACCGCCGCCACATTGCGCAAGGCTGTATTGGCCTCCTCATCATTAACATATTCTTCCAGAGCCTTATAAGCCTCATCAACTTTATTTTGAGTAAGCAAAATATTGATAATCTGCATCTTAGCAAAATCACGATACAAACCATCATTTTTTTCCGCCATATCTTTAAAGATTACAATACTTCCGTCATAATCGCCCTGAATTTGGAGGTTATATGCCTGCGCATAAGTATTAGCCCAAGCCTGCGCTTTTTTATTTTTCCACGCCAATATGCTTTCATAGCTGACCGCACAAGTCAGTGCAATCACCACGATAATCATGGCAGCCATACCATATTTTTTCCAAAAGTTGAGCATCCGTTCGTTTTTCAGTTCCTCATTGATTTCCTGAAACAAAATATCATCGGCAGCGGCGTCTAATTTTTCTTTTTTCATCATTTTAATCCTGTTTAACACTACAAATTACATCATTTATATCTGAGATTCCCGATTAATCCAAGCACTAATATTTGACTATCCCACGGGTTTCTGCTTAATCAGGTCATAAATCAAATAATCTTTGACCCAGAGCAAATCTTCCGGCGGCATTTTTTTCCCGAAGATGAGGCTTTTGTCGTTAGAATATATAGCCAGATAGAACCTTCCGGTAGCCGGATTCTGCATCACCTCAATATCTTCGACTTCAAGCTTATTGACTTCGGCTTTTTTGCGGTTTTTGAGCGGAAATTTATGCACGATAACAAACTTGTATTTTTTTATCACGATTTTATCTTTTCGGCACAACAGTACAGCCCCGATGACAGCAGCTGTTCCGCAAATTATTGCTCCTAAGCATATTTGGGCACACCACATTGCTACGGCACCACCCAACAATGCCACCAATACTGCCCACATTATAAGGTTATACGCATCCCAAAAGATTTTAGCCGATTTCAACACTTTTTTGTTGCTTTTCCTGACCAAGATTATGGATTTGGGTAGCGGCTTATTAAAGTCATATCCTGAGGTAACTTTGCCCTCTGTATTAAGGGAGATTATAGACTTGTCCAAATCTTCAGTATTACGGGTAACGATTCCCTCATTCGTAAACAGCAAGGCCGGCAGGTTAAGTTTTTTGGCATAATACTTCCATTGCTTGCGAATATTTTTGGCTGACATACTAATATACAGCGGCACACACTTGTTTTCTGACTTGTGCAAAGCCTCAATAATATAACGGTTTCTGGTCAAAAATCCCAGTTGAAAGAACTCGATTCTCAGCAACACCCCACAATATTTGTTCACCGGTTCTTTAGTGATGATTTTTTTGCCGTCGGGGCGCCGGTTGGTAATACAAAAGTTTGCTCCATCCCAGATTATTTTGCGGTATTGCAAATATCCTCCGACAAACTTCACCGCCATTCCGATTCCCACCAGTATTACCACCGCATCAAACAGCCAAGCCGGCATCCACGAATGATATGTACTAGGTGCTAAATCCGGCAGGGTGTCGCTGATGGGCTGTCTGCTGGCATATAAGTCATACCCGCCGAGCATCATTAGGATTAAGGCGCACAACACCCCGATATACATAATATATGCCGGCATTCTGTCCGATTCTTTAGCCGGATTTCTATCAAGGTTAAGCGCCATTTTGTGGCTTAAATAATTGACAGTAGGAATTTCTTTAGCCATAGGTTTAATCCTTTGCAAAACATCAATGCCCTATTTATAATATAAATTGAAAAAAAAATCATCTATTATTTTTTTTGCTAAAATCACGTATCTTTTAAGGTATTTTAACCAACCATATATTAGACTGGCGGCAATTAAAGGAAGTTTAAAAGGATTCACCCATGGGAAGCGTAGAAATTTATGCCACAACCGGTAATTTTGTTATCAGTTTATTATCATTACTGATTTTGGGCATTACTCTGCTGATTGTCAGTCAAGGAAAGTTAGCCGTAAAAAAATCACTTTTCTGCATTTATGCCGGTTTAGTGCTTGAGTTCATCACGGTAGGCATCAGTTATAAAGTTAATTCTCTCTATACCCAAGGCTATACCATAGACACCTGGGTCTTTTTAGAATTAATTTTAGTTTTGATAGCAATGTTATTTTTTGCCATAGCCGCCTTACGCATATTGGTTAATAATGTTCCGGAGGCTCCTGTTATCGGTACTTTGGGTGGTATTGGCGGGGTTGCGTCCGTTTACTTTGTATACATATATCCCAACAGCTATATGATTGCCAATATGCAGCAAATTTTTATTTTGACAGGTTTTGTTTTCTTGTCGATAGCCTTTGCCTCACAGCTGCATCGCAAGCATAGCAGCGGCTACCTCGGCGGTACGATATCTTGCACGGTTGTTAGTGTTATTTTATTGCTGCGCCTTTTGGGTGTTTTTTATGATTGTGATGTCCTTTACAGTTGGTACATTTCCCCGCTGTTTTATAATGTAATGGCAGTTGTTTTTGCCTCTATTAATGCCGACTATCTGGCTCGCAGTTTGGATACCAGCCGTAGCGAAATTGTCAAGTACAACCGCCGCCTTGAAGATATTATCAAATCCTCTCCTTTCCCAATTATTATTTCACGTTTGGGGGATGACAAAATCATCTTAGCCAATAATAATGCCGTTAAGCTTTTTGGCATTGATATTACCGAGCTCGATCGTTATCATCTTAAAGACTTTTTTGCCGACCCAGAGAGTCGCACTCAACTAAATGAACGCCTTGAAACCGAAAAAGAGGTTCAGGATTTTGAGGTCTTGGTCAAGAGTTATAGCGGGGATAGCCCATTCTGGCTTTTAACCTCTGCCACCACAATTGATTATAACTACGATGTCGTTTTATATGCGGCTTTCCAAGACATTACCGCACGCAAAAACCAAGAAGTTTTGTTAAAGAACCAAGCCACGCGTGACCCATTGACTTCATTGTATAATCGTCGTTATTTTGAAGAGGAAGTTAACAAGCGCATCGCCGATGCTCGTCAAAATAACGGCATTTACTGTGTCTTAATGACAGACGTTGACTTATTCAAACGAGTTAATGATACCTACGGGCACAAAACCGGTGATAAAGTTTTGATAGAGCTAGCTTCCGCTTGCGAAAGAGCCCTCCGTGATTGTGATATTGTGGCTCGTTACGGTGGTGAAGAATTTGTTATCTTCTTAGCAGATGTAGATATTGAGGCTGCCCGTGTTGTAGCGGAGCGCCTACGTGAAACCATTGCCGGCCTCCACGTTCCCTCAGATGATGGTCGTATCGTAACTTTCACTATTAGTATTGGTATTTCTTCATCTAAAGTTTCTGATAATATAGATACTTTAATCAAGACCGCCGATGAGGCTCTTTATAAAGCCAAACAAAATGGCCGTAACCGAGTTGAACTCTTTATGCCTGAGGACTTACAAGGCTTTAATCCCAACAACAGCGCCTTGCATAAAGATGAAAGCGCCAATCGTCATCCCATTTTTGAAAAAGAGGGCGCCGAAGAAATTTCTCTGCTTGATGGTGTTGCCGAGCATCATATTGAAGGAACCACCTCCAATATCGAGGCGCCGCATTCAACCCCCACTACCAAAACGGAGTCATAAGTCTACTAAAATGTCTTGCCCTTATCAAAATATCTGCGGAGGCTGCCGCTATCGCGACCACACCCCTTCTGAGTACAAGCAACTCAAACGGGATGCCTTCAATCGTACTTTGCAGGGCTTAGTTGCTCAACCTCTTATCCGCGATGACGATATTTTTATTGCCGATGGCACCCGCCGTCGTGCCGGACTAACTTTCCGCCATACTAAAAATAACTTGATTCTTGGCTTTAACGCACATCGTAGTAATGAAGTCATCAATATCGATTCTTGCGCGCTTTTAACTCCGGCCTTAAATTCTTTTTTACCAACTCTGCGCCGCTTGTTGACCGAGCTGGTTGCCGAGCCTTTTACCCGCAAGCTCAAAGGCCGCAAGGTTGAAAAATTTTTTCTTCAACAAGGAGATGTCCACTTGTGCGAAGCCGACAACGGGATTGATGTCGTGCTGGAATTTCCGGAAGATTTGGAGCTTAATCATCGCCAGTTGATTTTTGAGCTTATGGCCAATACTCCGGCGCTTATCCGGCTTTCTCACCGTCGCCGTGCGGATTCTCCGGCTGAAACCATTGTTGAAAAGGCAGCTCCGCTGATTCGCATCGCCGATATTGATGTCTTTATTCCGGCCGGTACTTTTCTTCAGGCCTCTAAAGCCTCAGAAACCGCACTGATTAATTTGGTTATGCGCTATTTGGGCGGGACTTCGGGCCGCATTGCCGATTTGTTTTGCGGTATTGGTACGTTTTCTTATCCCTTATCATCGGTTAAGAGCAACAAAATTTTGGCAGTTGATTCTTCGGCTCCGGCCTTAGAGGCTTTCCGCCGTAGCGTCCAAAAAAATATGCTGTCCAATATTACGATTGAAAATAAAAACCTGTTCAAATACCCGTTAGACGCCGCAACCTTAAAAGACTTTTCCGCCGTCATCTTTGACCCTCCGCGTGCCGGAGCCAAAGCTCAGGTTTCAGCCTTAGCGGAGTTGGCACCATCATCACGACCGGAGAAAATTATTGCCGTATCATGCAATCCGCAAAGCTTTGTAGCTGATGCCAATATCTTAATAAATACCGGCTATATCTTAGCACGCTTGTCAATGGTTGACCAGTTTGTGTATTCGCCGCATAGCGAGTTAGTAGCCTTGTTTACTTCCCATACGGAGGGCTTAAAGTGAAAATAGTATCTAAAATAATGTTCTTACTCATACTACCGTTTTTCAGCTCTTGCAGTTGGCAGGAAGAAGAACCCAATCCGATTTATTTGGAGCCGCCATGCCCGTTGATAACCCTCAAAGATATCGACTATACGGTAATGATTCAGCACAAAGATACCTTTCAGGTTAGTCTGGTAGGCTATTATGGTGATTGTAATATGAGCAAGCGCAAACATCAAAGTTTTGCCATTATCCAACCAATATTTATGATTCGTCGCCTTCAAGCCACCGATCAAACTAATGTTCCGTTTGATTTTTATGTTGAGGCGGTGCAAGGTCCGATATCAGGCCAGTTCTACCGTAAGTATCACGAAATTGCGACCCTCCCTGAGTTTGATAAAGAAGTCCGCTATGTCGGACGCAAGGTCAGAGTCTTTCTTCCCGAAGCCATCAAATATACTTATGAAATGAACCTCGGATTGGTTATCTCTCCTCGGGAACAAATTTATAATAACCGCTATTTTAACGAACATTTTGACTATTCGGAGGATAAATTTTAGCCATGTCAGTTTTTAGTAATGATCAATATCGTCAAATGGCCAATGCAATCCGCTTCTTAAGCGCCGACGCCATTGATAAATCCAAGTCCGGCCACCCCGGAATGCCTTTGGGCATGGCCGATGTCGCCACGGTTTTGTTTACGCGCTTTATCAAGCTAAATCCGAATGATGCCAAATGGTTTGACCGCGACCGTTTTGTGTTGTCAGCCGGCCACGGCTCAATGCTTTTATACTCGGTTTTATACCTTTTAGGTTATCCTGATATTTCAATTGAAGATATCAAAAACTTCCGCCAGTTTGGCTCCAAGACGGCAGGCCACCCCGAATACGGCCACTTGGCAGGGATTGATATGACCACCGGACCTTTAGGGCAGGGCATATCTTCCGCTGTCGGTATGGCCTTGGCCGAGCGTGTGCTCAACTCCCGTTTTGGTGATGCGCTTTGCAACCACTATACTTATGTTATCTGCGGCGATGGCTGCTTAATGGAGGGTATTTCGGAAGAGGCCATTTCTTTGGCCGGACACTTAAATCTGCGTAAATTGATTGTGCTGTGGGACAATAATGATATTACCATTGACGGCCACGTCAGCGCCGCCAACTCCACCGACCAGCTGGCTCGTTTTAAGGCTTGCGGATGGAATACCATCTCCATTGACGGACATGATCATACCCAGATTGAAGACGCTATCCTTAAAGCACAAAACTCTGAGCGTCCGACTTTAATAGCTTGCAAAACTACAATCGGATTTGGTGCTCCCAATAAATGTGGTACCTCCAAGTGCCATGGCTCACCTTTAGGCGCTGATGAAATAGCCGCTATGCGTAGCAATCTACACTGGGATGCTGCTCCGTTTGAAGTTCCGGCTGATATTTTGGCTTTATGGCGTCATTCTACCCAACGCAACTCTGAGGCTTATGCTGCATGGCAACAAGCTGCCGCTAAAGCCGGCCAAGAGTTCACGGATATTATTCACAATCGCCTTCCGCAAGGTTGGGATACTGAGCTTAACAACTTAAAAAATCAAGCTATCACCGAGCAAACCAAAGTCGCCACCCGCAAGGCTTCTGAAATGTGCCTTGAAAAAATTGTTCCTCATATTCCGGAAATCATCGGCGGCTCGGCTGATTTGGCAGCCTCTAACCTTACCTTTGTTAAGGGGATGAAAACCATCACCAAAGATGACTATAACGGCAACAACGTCATGTATGGAATTAGAGAACACGTTATGGGCGCGATTATGAATGGTATGGCTCTGCATGGCGGCGTAATCCCTTATGGCGGAACCTTCTTTGTCTTTTCGGATTATATGCGTCCGGCCATGCGCTTATCAGCATTAATGGACTTGCGGGTTATTTATGTCTTGACCCACGATTCGATAGGCGTCGGAGAAGACGGCCCCACCCACCAGCCGATAGAACATCTTGCAGCTTATCGAGCTATGCCTAACATCTATACTTTCCGCCCTTGTGATGTGGTTGAAACCGCAGAAGCCTGGCAAATTGCTCTGGAGAGTGAGCATACTCCGAGCCTTTTGGCTCTTTCCCGCCAAAACTTGCCTCTGTTGCGTACTTCTGCCACCGACAACCAGACCCGTAAAGGTGCTTATGTTATTGCCGGCTCAAGTGATGACCGTCAGGCCACCGTTTTAGCTACCGGATCAGAGGTTAGCATAGCAGTTGAGGCCATGCATCAACTCGCCGCTGAAGGCATTAAAATCGCGGTGGTATCAATGCCCTGTTGGGAGCTTTTTGACCAACAACCCAAAGCTTATCAAACATCAGTCTTGGGTAATGCTCCCCGTGTAGCCATCGAGGCCGCCTCAAGCTTCGGCTGGCATAAATATACCGGTGATAACGGCGTTATCATATCTTTGGATGAATTTGGCGCCTCTGCTCCGGCTGATAAGCTTTACCAACACTTTGGCTTAACGGCAGAGCATATCGTCCAAAGTATCAAACAACTTATTGCTAAAGCATAACCGCTTTTTAATAAGGGGAAAGCCGCAATCAGGGAATATTATTGCGGCACACAACATAAGGGGGAGGAGGGGCTCCCTCTTATGATTCTATTTAAGCCATAAAAAAGGCTCTCAGCTGAGAGCCTTTTTTGATTATTGCAACGGCGGAATATTAAGTTGTACAATTTCTCCCGGACTTATCTTGGTATTAGAATAACGCATATTTCCGGTTTCAATCACAAATCTTTGTCGTCCGGTCAGCTGCGAAGCCAGGTCATAAAAATCTCTGGCGCGCAAATCTTGCCGCTGCGGATTCATAATATATAACACGCAACCTTGAGTCCGCTCGGCAATTCCGCAACGTGCTCGTCCTTTCGGCACTTCCGGATTCACAATTACGCCCTGCAAACCGTCGCGCACAATAGTCTCTTCAGTAAAGAAGACCTTTGCCATCACAAAGCCGACAATCATCATTACCAAGGCTACCAACCCCACAGCCTGCTTGGTGAACAAATCTCCTTGAATAAAAGACGATGCCGGAGCCGCCGGTTTCAAATCCTGCTCATTAATAAAACGCGGATGCTCTTGCTGGTTAAATTGTGGTTTGGTAACCTTTTCCGGCAAATTAGAAGGTTGAACTTCCGGTTCCGCCGGTGTATCCAGCAAATTGTTGACTTCATCATCCAGATTTGTTAACGGCTCAGTTATATTTGGCAGTCCAAAATCCAAACTATCATCAGCTGCTGGAGTTGCTCCGGCTTGCAGATGCTCAGCGGGATTTTCATTCAACGGACGTCCATTCATCGGCTGAAAAATCGGACGCTTAATCGGACGCTTAATCTTCTTCAGTCTCGGCATATTTCCGGCCTGAGCTCCGGCATTCGGAGCCATAGGTGCCGCCCCTAACGGAGTCTGTACCGGCCGTTTAATCGGACGCTTAATCTTCCGCATAACCGGAGCATTAGCCGGGTTCCCTTGCGAAACATTATTTTGATTTACCATATCATCCATATCTACACATCCCGTAATTTAGAGTTTATTCTGAATATGTTTGGTGGTCTTCACTCCCCGCACAATTCTCGGTACCATAAATATCACGGTTTCAGAGGCTGGTGTTTTGGTACCAAAAATCTCGTTAGGCAAACCAATAATCATCAGGTTTTCACCAAGTTTGCTGCGTACATTATATTGCGCTAACTCGCCTTGAGTTGAATCCAACGTAATATGCGAGAAAATCCAATTATTTTTTTCAAAAGACGCCTTTGCCAAGATTGATAAATCAGCCTCCATCGCTTCTCTGATTCCGCATTTACCGATATCAAAGCGCGAGAACCACAGATTCGGCACCGAGAACCTTCCTTGCGCCACGGGCACAATAGCCGCTTGCTGTGGCCCTAAAAACTCACGCAAGGTGGTAATGTTCAAATCATTTGAAGTTGACAATACTCTACCGATAACCCCCGCTTGCGAAGTATTAAGTGTGCTAAAGTCAAAAGCCTCCAAAGCCGACTGCCAGTTTATGCCATTTTCTTTATCTGCCGGATATACTCTGAACACACTCACGTCATAAGCCACCAAAACCGGATTACTTTTGAAGTACTCCACCAAATCCACAATCTTCTTTTTGGTTTCATAGTCAGATGTAAAAGTTATGGAGTAATCTCCCCAATCTGTTACAATATCAGTAATTCCCGAACCTCTAATCACATCAAGCAGCGCTAACATTACCTGTCTTGAGTGGGGGACATATAGCGTAAAATTAGCTCTTCTCGACAAGCGCATCAACTTTCTTTCGGCATCGTATGAATAGAAGATTTCTGCGGCATCGGTAATCATATTTACTACTTCACTGAACTCTCCGCGTAAATTTTCACCGGATATTCTGGCATACGGAGGATCTTTGGCAATGAGCTTAATCCCAGCTTCTTTGTCAAGTTTCAGCAAAGCTTTTTCAGCTTGCATCGACTTAAATGAAAAACCGTTTACTTCATATCTCGGAAGCATATCATTCAACCCGTTGCGTGCCAAGCTGAAAGCCGCGGCATTATACGGCACGGCTGAAATCATCTCTTGACGATTCCAGTTTACTTTGCAGCGCAGCGGCGTTTCCAAATCAAGCTCTGCCGCACCTTTGGTCGTTTTTACCAAATTATTGTCATGCGGCATCACAAAGTCCAAGTCCATATCTTCCCCTTGCGGCACTGTTACCGGAAGAGGCAGTGTGTCACCGGTACCAAACTCGGACTCTCGGCTGCACGCCGCACACAAGCAAAACAACAGCAACATTCCGATATTGACAAACAGTCTTTTTTTCATTTTCAAAGCTACCTTATTTTGTTCTATTGTTTTTTGCTCTTTTTATTATTTTGTTGTTTCATCAACTTATCCATCAGTTGGTCCATATTCATACCGGCGCCAACGGTTGGGTCTTCGTTTTTGGTAACCACCTTCAGCGCGTCCTTCATTTTTTCCAGCTCTGAAGCATCTTCTTTGACCATTTCCGGAGATGAATTATTTTCCAGCTCTTTGCGGTATTCCTGCAAATTGCGCTTAAAAGCTTCCAGCCCGCCCTTCATCCGCGATTCCACATAAGGATACAGTTCTTTGTGTTCCAAAATATAATCACCGACTTCGCAAATTTCTTCCAGCACGTCCAGAATATACCCATAAAAAGGGTATTCCTCAATGGCGATATTTCCTTTACGGATGCAGCGTGCGGCAATACGCGAAATTGTCCTGTTGTAGTAATCTTTCAACAAGATGTAATTATTAAAATACCACAAAGCCTCTTTACTGACTGGCGGCAGATTATTTTGCTGTTCCATAACCGGCTCCTTCTTACACTTATGATATAGTCTAAAGGAGGCATAGGCTTTTGTAAATTGTTTTATCCCTGCTTTTACACAACAATATTATTAATGGGTTGTCGGAGCATAAGGGTCATCGCTCCCGTTATCAAACTCTGATACCTCGTGGAGTTTTAGCCCTCCAAAATCAGAACTTTCTTTGTTATCACCCATTGGGTCGAATTGAATTTGCTCCCCGTATAATGGATTAAATACGTCCGTAGGCATTGATGCCTCATTGCTTTCTTCAAGCGATGGGTTAGCACTTGCCTCTATCGGATTAAATACATTAGAGCTGCTTTCTTCTGTTGGGTCAATCTCGCTCAGCTGAGGTACATTTTGCGGTTGAGGAGCCATAGCTTCCTCATTTTCAAGATGATTATTTTCATCTTCGCTCACATACTCCCACTCTTGCTCACCATCACCGGCTTGAGCCTCATCTTCGCTCACATACTCCCACTCTTGCTCACCATCACCGGCCTGAGCCTCATCTTCGCTTACATACTCCCACTCTTGCTCACC
>CALXWI010000027.1 GCA_944392325.1 uncultured Alphaproteobacteria bacterium
TTTTATAACTTAAGCGGCATTTGTTTTAACTCTAAAAACAATGGAGCTTTGGTTATGAATACTAAATTATTTTTACTAATCGGGACAAGTCTGTCCTTTTTACCTCAATTAACTTTCGCCCAATGTGTCGCCACCCAAGATTGCGCAACTTTGGGCTATACTGAAACCTCTTGTAATGGAGGGAAGGGCGTCAAATGCCCCTTCGGTAACAAATGGGCTTGCCTGCCAACTAAAGAATCTATCTGTAAAGAAGAAGGATTTACTCTGGCGTGTAATGAAACCGGACAACTCGGTGGTGGCGATTCTTGCAACGGATTATATAAACAATGTTCTTGCGATTCGAGCTACCAATACACTTGCTCGGGTACGGGCTACTCGGGAGGTTCCGGCTCCTCCTGCGGCGGCAAGTATACCAAATGCAATTGTTCAAGTAATTATAGTTGGAATGGTAGCAGTTGTGTTCTGTCTTGTGATTCTAGCTATAAATATACCTGTTCCGGCACTGGCTACTCCGGCGGCTCCGGCTCCTCCTGCGGCGAAAAATATACCTCCTGCACCTGCGCCTTAGGCTATGAGTGGAAAGAAGGAAGTTGTCAGATAACAAATCCTTGTGCAAACCAAAACAATGGTGCTTATAGTGAAGTATATTGTTGCAATGGTACGGTGGTTGGTGTACGTGCTACAGGTATGGGCTTCTATGTCGCGATGAAAGATTTAGGTGATATGACTTGGTCTAGTGCTAATAGCCAATGTCAAAGCTATGCTTTTTGCGGCAATGTTAAGGGAACATTACCGACTAGGGAGCAATTGCTATCAATTTATCAAAATAAATCACGAGTCAACTCGTTGCTTTCGACAAATGGTGGGACAAAAATGACAGAAAACTGGTATTGGTCGTCTACCGACTACGGCAGCGGCAGCTACTACTACTACGTCGTGGATATGTCCGATGGTAATGTGGTCAGCACCTACAACGGCAACAACTACTCTGTTCGCCCGGTCCTCGCTTCTTACTAACTCTCAATGGGCAGGGCGCGAACGCAGTTCGCCCTCTGCCCATTTTTCTTTTTTCTACCTTACCATCGCCCCTTTTTTCCTCCTCGCCCTTTGCCCCATCACTTCTTCATCCCCTCTAATAAAACTTGCCTTTCTAAAAAAATGCTAGACAAAATTGTCTGCAATAAGCTATTTCCTCATCAAACCAATCATCTGCCACAAGCTGTACAAGCAGCTTGTGCCTCCGGCTCAGCCGGAGCTATTACTTTTTCCATTTTCTCCTCACCCCTATTTTCCTCTTCCTCTTAATACCTTGCCTTCCTAAAATTGCTAGACAAAATTTGCCACATTTGATTATACGACCTAAATTTCAGCCTTTGCTGCCATCTTGTCCTTAAGCTCCGGCGTGAGCCGGAGGCACAGGCGTCCCGCCTGTGTTGGATAATTTTTTTAGAAGGGCATAAACTTGTATTTTTATAAAGAGATATCGAACTTTCCGCAAGCCCTATCTAAGCATCGCGCTTCCTTTGCCTCAATCTCGCTACCGCTAACTGATGGCTCCACCTCCTCGGTGGTGAGCATCGCGCTTCCTCTGCCCCAATCTCTCTGGCGCTAACCGAGTGGGTGAAGCGGCACCCGCTTCCCGAAGACGGCGGATTTTAAGCGTTGTAAAGTGGCTTGCGCTACCGGACGAGCCTTTTGCGCACCTTGAGCCAACATCTCCTCGACTTCATCAAAATGAGCCATATAATAATTGTATTTTTCGCGAGCCTCTTTCACCTCATTAATCACGGCATCAAGGAGCATATTTTTGATGTGCCCATAGCCAAGCTTGCCCTGACGCAAACCATCGGCCATTTCTTGGAGCTGAGCCGGTGAGGCAATGGACTTATAAATCTCATATACTAAGATACCTTCCGGATCTTTGGGTTCTTCCATGGGGCGAGAGTCGGTCTTGATGGAGAAAATGGCTTTTTTAATCGCCTTGTCATCTTCAAACAGCGGGATAACATTACCATAAGATTTGCTCATTTTGCGACCATCGATTCCCGGTACTACGGCCACGTTTTCATCAATATGGTATTCTGGCAAATGGAGCAGGGGTTGATTGTAATGCGCATTGATGGCACCGGCAATATCGCGCGCAATCTCCACATGCTGGACTTGGTCTTTGCCGACCGGCACAATGTCAGTATCATAAGCCAAAATATCCGCCGCCATCAGGGTAGGGTAGGTGTATAGCCCCATATTGATACCATCATCATCAGGCTTGCCCGCGGCTCGATTCTTGTCAACTGCAGCTTTGTAAGCATGAGCCTTGTTCATAAAACCTTTGGGCGTGTAGGCATATAAAATGGTTGTAATCTCGGGGATTTCGGGGATATCCGATTGCCGATAAAACACCGACTTGTTGGGGTCAAGCCCTCCGGCCAAATAAATGCAGGCGATTTCCTTTAGCTTTTGAGCCAGAACTTCAGGGTCTTTCTCAGCATTGATAGCGTGGTAATCCGCAATAAACATATAATGTTGTCCGCCGTGAGCAATAGCCTCATGACCGAGGGCAATAGCAGGTTTAATCGCGCCGAGATAGTTGCCCAAGTGAGGTGTTCCGGTTGGCTTAACACCGGTTAAAATAGTTTTCCCTTCAAACATTTTGTTGCAATTCCTAATTTTTATATTGAATTTATCTGCAAAATTGATACTCTAAACGGCAGTTAAAATCAATTAAAAAGTAAAAATAGGACACTAAAAAACATGTTGGATATTAAATTTATTCTTGAAAATAAAGAATTTGTGCAAGACGGATTGAAGAAAAAAGGCTATGAGAACATTATTAATCTTGATGATTTAATATCCCTCCACAGCTCCATAACCAAGCTCAAGACCTCATCCCAAGCCTTGGCCGAAGAAAAGAACAAACTCAGCAACTCGATTAAAGGCGCCAGTGCTGAAGAGCGTCCGAATATTATCGCCAAGAGCAAGGCTTTGGGAGAGGAGCTCCGCCAAGAGCTTGATGTGCTTGATGCCGAGCAGAAGAAGTTTGATGAAATTATGCTGCGCATGCCCAATATGCCTAGCCCTGATTGTCCGGTCGGGCCGGATGAGAGCGGCAATGTGGTTATCCGTAAGGTTGGCGAGGTTCCTCATTTTGACTTTAAGCCGCGTGACCACGTTGAACTTATGGAACTCAATGACTGGGCAGAGATGGAACGCATTGCTAAAGTCAGCGGCTCTCGTACTTATGCCATTAAGAACGATTTAGCCAAGCTTGAACTGGCTATGCATATGATGGTGCTTGACAAGTTGCGTGACCATGGCTTTACGGTGATTACGGTGCCCTCAATTTCTAAGGAGCGCCCGCTCTATGGCCAAGGCTACCTTCCGTTTTCGCGTGATGAAATTTATTATATGCCGGCTGATGACTTATACTTGTCCGGTACCGCCGAGCTTATTTTGAACTCTCTGCGCGCGGATGAAATTTTGACCGAGGCCGAACTGCCGATTCTCTATGCCGGATTCTCTCCCTGCTTCCGCCGTGAGGCCGGAGCCGCCGGTAAAGATACCCGCGGTTTGGTTCGTGTCCACCAGTTTATGAAGACCGAGCAGTTTGTCATCTGCAAAAACGATGTTGAAGAAAGCAACAAGTGGCACCAAACCTTACTCAAAATATCAGAAGAAGTTTTGCAAGACTTGGAATTGCCGTACCAAGTTTTGGACATCTGCACCGGCGATATGGGTGCGCCCAAATACCGCCAATATGACCTTGAGGCCTGGGTTCCTTCGCAAAATTGCTATCGCGAAACCCACTCCTGCTCTAATATTACCGAGTGGCAGGCTCGCCGCACCAACTTACGTTATCGTTGTAATGCTGACGGTAAGGTCAAATATGTTCATACCTTGAACAACACCGGTATCGCCACCCCGCGTGCTTTGGTTCCGTTTATTGAATGCCACCAAAACGCCGACGGCAGTGTTAATATTCCGGCCAAATTACAGCCTTATATGGGAGGCAAAACCAAGATTGGTAAGGATGTAAAATAATAACCTGTCGTGTGGACGCGGCACCTTATGGTAAAGGAAAATTTATGGATAAGAGCATCGATTCTATTTTTAACTCGCTATCTAAGTTAGAGGCATACCTTGCTAAGCAGAAACCTGCAGAACTAAAGCGTTGTCTCAGACTGTGCTTTTTGGGAATGATGTCATCTTCATATTTGGATGCCAAACTTGATAAAAGCAAAATTTTAGCAATGATGCTAGCCAAGACCTTATCACCGGCCTTGCCTGAATTGTTTGCCGATTCGGTTGCTGAGTTGTCACGCCGTACCAAAGAACGCAAGGTGGTTGATGCCTTATCCACGTTGAATGACAATTGGCCAGATGAGTTGTTTAATCCCAAGTTTGCTCTGGCTGAAGCTTTTAAGCCCCTCTTGCCATTATTCCCACAAATGGACGAGCTGCTCCAAACCGTTGATAAGCTTGATGATGTTAAGCGCGATAATTTGCTCTCCAATGGCCAAAATGAGAGTGATACCATTCACATCTTAAAGGTATGTGTATGGCTGCTGGCACTTCAGCCTCATCTCCAGCATGAAATCAATATTAGCCGAGCTCTTGAGCTGGCTCTGCTGCATGATTTTGTTGAAGCCCGTAGTGGTGATTTCTCTCTCTCGGCACAGATTGCTGATGCCGGCCTTAAGTTAGAGAAAAAACGCAAGGAGCTTGAAGCCATAATGTATTACCGCGTCTCCTTGCCGGCTCCGTTTAACAATACGGTATTTCATGCTTATGAAGAATATGAAGAGCGAGAAACTCCTGAATCCAAGTTGATTTGGGCGCTGGATAAACTTGATGCCAATTGGCAAGCCAATCAGTACCATGATGGAGATGTTCGCTATTGGGCCGACTGCCCTAACGGCGAGGTATATTATCGCTTGGCTCTTGAATATAAACCCCAAATAGCCGCTTTGGAAGAGCCTATTTTAACCAAGCTTGAAAAAGATATTGTTGCCATATCAAAAGCTAATATCGCCAAATGCGGAATTAAGGTGAAATAAGATTGATGCCGCTGCCACCATTATCAGATTTACAATACGCTTTATTTGATTGGGACAATACTTTGGCCGAAAGCCGGAGCTCTTTGGTCGCCGCGGTTGACCAAGTCCTAATGGAATATCATCTTCCGCCATGGAGTGAGTCTAAAAACAAACGCGATCGCAACTTATCTTTTAAGGATAATTTTCCTAATATCTTTGGGGCAGAGGCTGATGCCGCCTATGCGCGCTATCGTCAAATTTACTTGAGTATTGTCGATTCTAAAATTTCGTCTTTCCCTTGTGCGGCTGAAGTTCTTGACTTTTTGTCTTCACAAGGCATCAAGCTGATGATTGTCACCAACAAAGAGCGCTGCTTGCTGGAGCACGAGCTCCCCTTGCTATATAATCCCGAGCTCTTCAGCAATATTATTTGTGGGCACGAGGCTCCTGCCGACAAGCCCAGCGGTGAGCAGATTCGCTATGCCCTGAGGGATTATCTTCCGGCAGCACAAATTACCCCGCATAATAGCTGGATGATAGGCGACAGCCCGCAAGACAGCAGCGCGGCTCTGGCGGCCAATGCCTTGCCGATACGAGTTCACCAATCTATTTGGGGCGATGATGTCCCCCTGCCGGAGAGTGTGCGGTGCTTTGCCGACTTTGCCGAGCTTCTGCGCGCCATGCAGTTAGCAAAAAATTAAAGACTGGAGCTTATACTCAACTCCATAAAAACATAAATAAACGGAGGAATTTTTATGAGCGGTCGATTCGACATAGACTATTCGCGCCTGCTGCGTTATAGCCTTATAGGCGCCTGTGCCGTAGGAGTATTAGCTCTAAACTATTGCAGCTTAAGTAGGCATATGTCATCTAACAGCCAAAAAATTACCGACTATACCATTCCGGAGGAATACGTGGAACGTAACCGCGAGCCGGTAGTCGCCGGCCTATTTTATCCGGCAGATAAATTTTTGTTGGATAAAGATTTGGAAAGCTATTTGAGCCACAGCGCTCCGCTGGATAAATTTCCCATCCAGCCCAAGATTTTGATAGTGCCGCACGCCGGTTATGATTATTCGGGTAGTGTCGCCGCCAAAGCTTACCTTACCTTGACGCCTTTTGCCGCTAATATCAAGAATGTTATTTTAGTCGGCCCGTCGCATCAAGTTAGCTTTAATGGAGCCGCCATCTCAGGGGCTGATACTTTTTCTACACCTCTGGGCAAAGTTGCCATTAATCAAACTTTGGTAAAAAATCTGCTCCAATACCCGTTTATCAAGATTAATGATAAAGCTCATGCCGCTGAGCATTCTTTAGAAGTGCAGCTCCCATTTTTGCAAAAGGTTCTGCCTAATTTCCAAATCGTTCCAATGGTCTATGGTCAAATCAGCCCTGATGATCTGGCTTCAGCTCTTGAGCCGCTGCTCAGCTCGCCTGATACCTTGATTGTCTTTTCGGCTGATTTATCCCACTATTATGATGCCGAAACCGCATCTCAAATAGATAATGTTACCGCCGCTCAAATCCAAAGCAAGCGTTCTGATGTCGCTCCGGTTCAGTCTTGCGGAGCCACAGGGATTAATGCCGCTTTGGAGCTAGCACAAACCCTCAAGCTTACTCCGGAGATGCTTGACTTACTCAACTCCGGCAGTGTTAGCGGAGATTTAAGTAAAGTTGTCGGCTACGGGGCATGGCGCTTTGGTCCTGCTGATGACGAGGCCGATGAAGATACCTCCATTTCCGGTGATCTCAAATCATTAGAAGACTTTGCCAGCGTGCACGGCACATCACTGTTCAAAATCGCCCAAATCTCCTTGGAAGAAGCTCTGATGTACGGCAAAAAATATTCTCCTTCGCGCCGCGATTATGATAATACGTTGTTTAACAAAGGCGCCTCTTTCGTTACTCTAACCGAAAACGGCCAGCTCCGAGGTTGCATCGGCTCTGTTTTTGGACGTCAGAGTGTAGCCAAAGATGTAGCCGATAACACTTATGCCGCAGCCCTCGAGGACAAACGCTTCAATCCGCTTACCGCGCAAGATTTGCCTAATCTTAAGATTAGTATTTCACTCTTGACCGGCTATGAGCGGATACGCTACCAAGATGAGGCCGATCTCCTTCGCCAAATAGAAGCCGGCAAAGACGGTATCGTCCTGCGCTCCGGCGACCGTCAAGCCTTGTTTTTGCCCTCAGTCTGGAAAGAGCTGCCCGACAAGCAAGAATTTTTGAATAATCTGAAACTCAAAGCCGGTATGACACCGAGCTATTGGTCTAACAAAATAAAAGTATATCGATTTTATACCGTGGAGATAACCGACAATGCAAATTAAAGGATATGAGCTGGCTTTAAGCGAAGCCGAGCTTGATAAAATCATCAATGAACAAACGATAGCTATTGAGCTGATTGATAAAAACTTTGCCGGTTATCAGGCCTTGGCCGAAGGTGATAAAAAAGCCCTGCAATATTTGGTCAATGCCGGCAAAATGATGAATGATGTTTCTTTGGAGCAAGACCACCACCTCAATCGCGAGCTTAAGCAAGGTTTGCAAGAAGCCGCTGATCAGGGGAGTAGCTATGCCGCCAAAGCCTTAAAGCTGTTCAACTCATTTAACGGGGTAGAAGGGCTTAACGGTATTGACCCTCAACCGGTCGAAATTTTTAAGGGTGTCAAAGGCTTCCCCGGCCGCAATTTCTACCCGATAGATATGAGCGTTGAGGAGTTCCACCGCATCATCAAAAAAATGCTGCAAGAAGGCAAAATTGATGAAGTCCGCCGCATTTTGAGCGTTCGTACCATGGTGCGCCGTCATAATGATGAGCTTAAAGCCATAGATTATACCGAGTACTTTGCCAAGGAGTTTTCCGCCATCGCCAATCAGCTTGAGCTGGCCGCCCATTATTGTACAGACCCCGCGTTTAAGGATTATTTGGGTTGGCAAGCACAAGCCCTTTTGCAAAATAATGAAGATATGGATATGCTGGCTGATAAACATTGGGCAGTTTTGCAAGACAGCCCGTTAGAGTTTACCTTAAGTCGTGAAAATTATGATGATGGTATGAGCGGCACCCTGTGCGAAAATGCCGAACTCTCTGCAATGTTGGCTGAATGTAATATTGAAATTAATGCCAAAGATATGTTGGGAGTACGCGTCGGTATTGTAAATCAGGAAGGAACCTCTCTCTTACTTAAGTTCAAAGACCATATGAAGAAGCTTGCTGTTTTAATGCCTTATGCCGACCGCTACCAGCAAAACGTTGCCCAAGGCAATGATTTAAAACAAACCATGGTCGATGTAGATCTCGCCGCCCTCTGTGGAGATTATGCTCAGTGCCGCGGTGCCATTACCACAGCCCAAAATCTGCCCAATAATGATAAACTCTCGGTCAAGACCGGAGGCGGCCGCCGCAATGTCTACCACCGCCAAGTCCGTCAAACTCACGATGCCGCGCGCGATGCCGCTATGCTTAATGCATTGGTGCGTCCGGACTTCCATAAATATTATAATCTTGAGGCTGAGCATATTTTTGTAATCGGCCACGAAAACGGGCATTCTTTAGGCCCCGACAGCAGCTACCAAAATGCGCTGGGGCTTTATAAACATACGATTGAAGAAAACAAGGCCGATGTCGTATCCATTACCTTTATGCCGGAATATGTCAAAGCCGGAATTATCAACGAACAAACCCTAAAAGAGGTTTATACCACTTGGATAATTCGCTTGCTGTTGAAGTCCAAACCCGGCCCTACCCAGCCGCACCGTACTGGCGATTTAATCCACTTCAACTACCTTCTGAGCCACGGCGCTATCGAGTTTGATGCCGAGCATAAATTGGTTATTCATTTTGATAAGATGCCTGAGGTTATGCATCGTATTTTGGAGGAAACTATCTCTATCCAGCTTTCCAAATCACCGGAGCAAGCTAAGCATTTTATTGATAAATACACTAGTTGGGAAGATCTCCACGAATATATAGCTTCCGTCCACAAACGTCTGGGCTTAAAACCATATAAAGAAATTAGGATGTATTTTTAAGATGTACTATAGTTATTTTGAAATCTTTTCAGTCGGTATCGGGCCGTCCAGTTCACACACCGTAGGTCCAATGCGCGCCGCCAAGCGTTATATTGATAATTTATGCGCTCAAGACCTGTTTAATAAAGTATCCACTCTGCAAGTAACTCTTTACGGCTCGCTGGCATTGACCGGTGTTGGCCATGGCACGATTAAAGCCATAGTTTATGGTTTGATGGGGCTTGAGGCCGAGGCTGTCAACCCCGAGATTCCTTATTTTAATGCCGTCGGACAAGATAAAATCCTCCACCTTAATCAGCAAAAAGCCATTCCGTTTGATTTAGATAAAGATGTCGTTTTTGAAAAAGACACTTTTTTGCCGGAGCATTCTAACGGTATGCGTTTTAAAGCTTTTGATGCTGAAGGAGCTCTCCTGCTTGAGGAGGTTTATTTTTCGGTAGGAGGAGGAACCATCGCCCGCCAAGACGAGATTGCGCGTCGTATCGAGCGTCCGGCTTATAATATTCCTTATGATTTTAATAGCTTTAAGGAATTGCGCCATATCTGCGAGGAACAACATAAATCCATCGCCGAGGTGATTTATGCCAATGAATGTGCGATTCATGGTCAAGACAAAGTTGATGAAGGCATAATGAAAATCTACCGCATTATGCAAAATGCCGTTGATAGGGGGATGAAGGCCGAAGGTGTCCTCCCCGGAGGGCTTAACATTCACCGTAGAGCCAAATCCATCTACCATCGTCTGGAAGAAAACTTTATCAAAAATGATTATGATCCCTTGCAAATGATAGATTG
Organism: uncultured Alphaproteobacteria bacterium; assembly: GCA_944392325.1. Taxonomy (GTDB): domain Bacteria; phylum Pseudomonadota; class Alphaproteobacteria; order RF32; family CAG-239; genus HGM16780. Next base: position 9,864 of record CALXWI010000027.1, read on the forward strand.
GATTAATCTTTGGGGCTTTGCCGTAGCTGAAGAAAACGCTGCCGGCGGGCAAATTGTTACCGCTCCGACGATGGGTTCCGCGGGAGTAATTCCCTCCGTTAGTCGTTATTTTGAGCGTTACGCTTATGTCAAATCTCCTTATAGCAAAGAAGACGGTATCAAAGCCTTTATGCTAACTTCCGCAGCTATTTGCAGTTTGTATCGCAGTAATGCGTCCATTTCCGGAGCTGAGGTCGGCTGCCAAGGGGAGGTCGGAGTTGCATGTTCCATGGCCGCAGCCGGTTTAACGGCCGCTATGGGTGGGGATTTAGCCCAAATTGAAAATGCAGCCGAAATCGCTATGGAGCATAACTTGGGTTTAACCTGTGATCCGGTAGGCGGCTTGGTGCAAGTCCCTTGTATTGAACGCAATGCTATGGGTGCCATTAAAGCCGTTAATTCGGCACGATTGGCTTTGCGCGGCAGTGGTCAGCATTTTGTATCGTTAGACAGTGTTATTAAAACCATGTTTGATACCGGACGCGATATGCAAAACAAATACAAAGAAACCTCTCTAGGCGGTTTAGCAATTAATGTTGCTACCTGTTAATTAAAATTTTTTGCTTGCGTTGTAAGGAGATTTGCGCCACAATCACAACTATCAAAAACAAAATAAGGATACTAAATGCTCAAAAAACTTATGTCAGGAAAACTCAGCCTTAAAGATACTTTTTGGAAATTTGGTTTGCTGGGTTTGTTTTTAATTGTTATGGCTGTCCGGTTTTTTGGTGGTCTATTAGCACAAAAATTACAAGGACTGACGCTTTGGTATTATTATAGCAAATATTTTCATCCGCTTAATATGAATACCGGCATAGTAGTCCTAACGGTTTGCTACTTAACCTGTTTGGCGGCATTTATTTGGTATAGTTTTGTTATTTTGTCGGGGGTATGGCGCAGTTCAGCCGAATATGACAAGAGCTTGTGGTTGCGTCACCTGTCACGCATTTTGATGTTGGTGTTGGTTATCGTCTGCTATAACATAGTATTTTAGAGGACAATAGAATGAAAAAGTTTTTTTTGCTGATAAGTGTATTAATGTTAGCTGGCTGTATTGAAGTTGGTAATTTTCCAGAGGACCGACAAAAATTGCATGAGATGGGGTCGGAGTCAGATTATTGTGCTCAACATCCCAATCGCTGCTATGAAGGTGTCCAGTGGTAATAAAATAATATCCAAAGATAAAAAAACTCTTGCCGGGGAGGGCAAGAGTTTTTTTGGTTTGCTTACTTTATATAACTTAAGGAGAAAACCCGGGGCTAACATTAGGGGATTAGCCCCGGTGAGTAAGGTTTGCAAGACGAGTTTAAAATCTAGCAAACCTTTCTCTAGAGCGGTAGACCCATTTTTTATTTGGAGCTTTTAGATTAAGGTCTATAGTTCCGCTTTTGAGAGTTCGATTAATTTGTCTGTTTAACAAATTTGACACAAATATATCTTAATTTTGTATTTTGTCAACCCTAAAAATGCATAAAATTTAAAATATATTGTTAAAAAATGATGATATATACACAATATTTAGCAAAAACAAAGAGTTCTAAATAAAAATTTTTAAAAATTTGGTCTAGTTTAAAGTCTCGTTTTTTTTATAAAAAAATTAAGCAAAAAATAAAGATTTATAGTGTAAAATACCGACAAAATAAGCTTTATAGGAGATTTTATATGGTACAAATAGCTCCCAGCATTCTGTCAGCAGATTTCGGCAATCTGGAAAGCGAAATTCGTAAGCTTGACCAAGCCGGCGCTGATATGATTCATATAGATGTTATGGACGGCCACTTTGTCCCTAATTTGACCATCGGTGCTCCGGTAGTCAAGTCCCTGCGTCCGCATACTGAGTTGCCTTTTGATGTTCACTTGATGGTTGACAATCCGGATAGTATGGTTGCCTGGTTTGCCGATGCCGGCGCCGATATCATCACTATTCACGCCGAGTCGACCCCTCATCTGGACCGGACTTTGAGCTTTATCCGTTCTCTGGGCTGTAAAGCCGGCATATCTTTGACTCCCTCTACACCTGAAGATGTTTTGAGCTATGTGCTGGATAAGGTTGACTTGATTTTAGTTATGACCGTCAATCCCGGATTCGGCGGACAAAAGTTTATTCCTTCCCAATTAGGCAAAATCAGCCGCATTAAGGAAATGTGTGCCGGTCGCGATATTTTGCTTGAAGTTGACGGCGGCATCAATCCTCTGACCGCAGCCGAGTGTATCGCTGCCGGAGCCAATGTATTGGTAGCCGGAACCTCAATCTTTGCCAATGGTGATTATGCCAAAAATATTGAGGCACTGCGTTAATCCCCTCATCAGCAATAAGAAAACAATCTACAATGGAGATACAACAATGTCTAATCTGGTAATGATAGTCGAGGATGAAGAAGCTTTGGCCGTATTGCTTAAGTATAATCTTGAAACCGAGGGCTTTCAGGTTATTACCGAGAGCAGGGGCAGCCGAGCTGTAGCTGAAATTGAACAACACCACCCTTCGGTCATTATTCTGGATTGGATGTTGCCCGAGCTCTCAGGTGTTGAAATCTGTAAGCTTATCCGCTCAAAGCCTGATATTAAAAGTATTCCGGTCATAATGTTGACCGCCAAAGGCGAGGAAGAAGATAAAATTAAAGGGTTGAACGCCGGCGCCGATGACTATGTGACCAAACCTTTTTCTGTTCCGGAGTTAGTTGCTCGCGTCAAAGCCCAAATGCGCCGTGCTCCCGAGCCCGTGACCGAAAAAGAGTTACGCTTTGAAGATATCCGTATGGATTTGGTTGAAAAGAAGGTCTTCCGTGGTGAAAACTTTGTCCACTTAGGGCCGACGGAGTTCCGCTTGCTACGAACTTTGATGGATATGCCGGGCAAAGTCTTCTCGCGTGATTTTTTGCTCAAAACGGTATGGGGCGATAATATTTATGTAGAGAGCCGCACCATAGACGTCCACATTCGCCGTCTCCGCTTAGCGCTTAACAAATATGGCCCCGACTATATCCGTACCGTTCGAGCCACCGGCTATTCGCTCGATTCGTCTTTATCGGATGAAGCCTGATTTCCTGATACGTTAAAAAAAGAGTGCCGCTTGCGACACTCTTTAATTTTTTTTACCATTTTCCCCAGTGAATACGTTCCGGATTATCTCTTTCCGGCTGTTTGGGCATTTCTTCCGGATACCCTAATACCACAATTGAGAAAGGTTTAACATTTTCCGGCAGCTTAAAGTATTCTTTAATAGCGGCAATTGGCCCGGTCATTGGCGAAGCCCCGCACCAACAAGCTCCCAAGCCTAAGGCATGGGCCGCAAGCAAAATATTTTCGGTTGCAGCCGAGCAATCAATATCAATATAAGACCATCCTTCTTTGGGGCGGCTAAATGATATATCTTCTCTGCCGCAAACCAAGATTACCGCAGCGGCATTTTCAGCAAACAAAGCCGATCGCTGCATAACTCTAAAATGTTTTAAAGCCTCTTTATCTTCAATCACCAAAAATTCCCAAGGCTGAGTATTGTGAGCCGAGGGAGCATACTGTCCGGCTTTAATAATCTGCGCCAATACTTCTTTGCTGATTGGTTTATTTTGATATTTTCTAACGGAACGCCTGGTTAATAAACCTTCCATAAGCTCCATAATCAAATCTCCTTAGTTCATAGCTCGTTTCAAGTCGTCAATTCGCGGCAGGACCGAGTTCTCAATAATAAAATCCATTGCTTTTTCAACCATACGGTCAGTATGGTGAATAGCGCTTTCAATTTCCTCTAGGTTTTCGGTAGCATACATTTTTTGCATAATATTCAAATATAGGTTGGCCAAATCACTTAAAGAGTCAATTATCTCCGCCACAAAAGCCGGTAATTTCAAATCCTCTTTTCCGCCCCAAAAACCTTCAACATATCCGTTTTCGATTTCTTCATATCTTCTGGAGCAAAGCATTTTCAGAGCATCGCGAGAGTTAGCTTTTATGACATCTAAATGGATTTTATTAAGCTTTACTTTTTCAAACAGTTCGTCCCATAACCCCATAAAGAATTTAAAGAACAATTCAGCCTCTTGCTTGGTTTCAAGGCGAGGCTCATGTCCTTGCGGCCAAAAAGAAGATATTACATCACTCGGCCTCAGTTCCAGATTAGGGCTGCAAATAGCGCCGATAAAGCGCATTTTGACCACATATAACGGCGCCGGACAATGGTAGTGCTCTAATAATTTTATAAAACTATCATCACCAATATATTCATTTTGACTTTTCATTTTAAATTTCTTCATATATAAAGAGTTATGACTTAATCTACTTTAATGGAGATTTTAAATTTGGCAAGCAATAAATTACTCTGGGGTGTTTTATTCTCATTAATTTTGAGTTCGTGTATGCCTCTTCAGCCCTTCGTTGACCGTAGGCGGAATGCCGGAGCCCCCCCCAATAAATTGTATGTAGGGCGCTCTAAGCCGGATAAACCGTCAATTTGCTATAACCTATTGACGACAGATTATAAAACGGTTAAAAAGATGGCAGATGAAGAATGCCAAAAGCACAAAACCGGCGACTACGCCGTTCCGGTTAACCAAGAGGCATTTAGCTGCCGAGTCTTAATCCCGGCACGTATTAATTTTAAATGTGAGAAAGCCAAGAAATAACAAAATAAGGTGAATAAAGATGGATTTATCGCTAGAACAAACAATCAATAATAAATTAGCGCATTGCTTTGAGCAACTAGGGTTAGATACCCGCTTTGCGGTTGTAAAGCCGTCAGATAGACCGGACTTGAGCGACTTTCAGTGCAATGGAGCTCTGGCCTTAGCCAAGCAAGAGCATAAAAACCCGCGTGAAATCGCCTCTCAAATTGCCGCCGTTTTAGAACAAGACGCTGATTTCAGCAAAATCTCAGTCGACGGCCCTGGGTTTATCAACCTCTCGGTCAGCGATTCGCTTATTTCTTCGGTTCTGTGCGCTATGGCCCAAGACAACCGCTTAGGCTGCAGCCGAGTCGCCAATCCTCACAAAATCATCTTGGATTCCGGCGGCCCTAATGTCGCTAAAGCTCTGCACGTTGGGCATCTGCGCTCCGCCGTGATTGGTGAGGCCATCCGCCGAATTGAAAAGTTTGTCGGTAATGATATTATTTCTGATGTTCACTTTGGCGATTACGGTACCCCTATGGGTATGATTCTGGGCGAAATCATCCGCCAAGACGGAGACCTTAGCCGTACTTCTACTTATAATATTGAGCAAATTTCTGATTTTTATAAGCGCGCCAATGCCCGCTGCAAAGAAAACGAGGCCGAAAAGGAAGAAGCCAGCCGGATTACCGCTGAGCTCCAAAACGGCAACCCCGAGTACTATAAAGCCTGGCAGCACCTGCGTCAGGTCTCTGTTGATGCCGTCAAAAAGAACTATGATGTTTTGGGTGCGCATTTTGACCTCTGGCTGGGGGAAAGCGATGCTCATCAGGCTAGTCAGGAAGTTATCAAAATGGCGCAAGAGCAGGGCATATCTGAGGTCGATGACGGAGCTACCATCATCCGCTTGGAGGAGAGCAACAAGCCCAAGCCCCCGGTTATCTTAGTCAAGAGCAACGGTGGTATCGGCTATCAGGTCACCGATATTGCCACTATCAAAATGCGCGTTGACGACCTCAAAGCTGATGAGATTATCTACGTCGTCGACAAGCGCCAGTCTTTGCACTTTGAGCAAGTTTTTGAGGCTGCCGCTAAACTGGGATTAGTCAAGCATACCAAGCTGCAGCATATTGGCTTTGGCACGGTCAACGGCTCCGATGGAAAACCTTTCAAAACCCGCGACGGCGGAGTGATGAATTTGGAAGACCTCATTACCCTCTCTAAGGATAAAGTTCGTGAGTCTATGCCTGAAGCCAAAGATTTGGAAGGCTTTGCCTCTGAGGCTGAAGCCCAAAAATATATTGATACCTTGGTTGAAGATATTGCAATTGCCGCTATCAAGTTTCAGGATTTGAAGAATAATATCGCCTCCGGCTACGTCTTTGAGCTTGATGACTTCGCTAAATTTGAAGGCAAGACCGGCCCTTATATTCAATACGCCATTGCCCGCATCAACTCTATTATGCGTAAGGCGCAAGCCGCCGGAATTCAGGCCGGAGACATCATCATCACCAACCGCGAAGAGCGCGATTTGGCACTTAAACTGGCACAGCTTAATAATGTGGTTATGCGTACTCACGAGGAAAAAGAGCCCAGCATTATCTCTGATTATGCTTATACTCTGGCACAAACTTTCAGCACCTTTTATAACGCCTCGTCGATTATGAATGCCGCTACTCCGGCTGAGGCATCATCACGCTTGCGTCTGGCATCTTTAACCCGCGATGTGCTCAAGCTTTTGCTTGACTTGCTGGGCATCAAAGCTCCTGAGGTTATGTTGAAAAAATAATCTCTTATGCTAAAAAAACAAGCTCTGAATTTGTCCTCAGAGCTTGTTTTTTTGTTACCCATTTCCGCCGACAGAAAAACTCAAATGCGGAGATTTTTTAATCACACATAAATCAGCATTAGACAGCATTCCGGCTACCCATAATTGGCCGTTATGTATGAATGTATCTCCGATATTCAGTGGTTCATAATCAAATTCCAGCGGTCCTAAAAAGTCACCGTTGTCATTATAGAACCTTTCCAAATCATCGGTAAATATCGGATAATAAAGTTCATATTCGTATTTATTATCCGTAATCACCCATTCCGCGGCCACAAATTCACGTGTTTTGCCAATGGTATAAGCCTTAACCATTCTAAACTCGCAGTCATCACTGGCACCTTGCAAAGCAGCATACGCTCTGATGATTCCTTGATACCATAAGCACATTATCTTGTGAATGGCTACATTATCAAACCAGTACAGACGCGAGTTTCGGCACAGCATTGCCCCACCTTTGATAGGCGTAATTGATGACGGGTCTATCGGAGGCTCAAAGTCTTCTTTACAGAATTTTTTAAACGCCGGCGTCAGCAGCAACTTGCCGCTATTCTCATCAAAGGTGTACCACACCACATCAATATTTGCAGCCAGTAAAGCCATAGCTAAATGTACATCGCCTTCAAAACCATACTGTTTGAAGAAGTTAACTGCATTTTGGTAAGAGGCATCAAAACGGCAAACATCTTTTGCCGGTTCAATAATATCCGGATATTCCATAATAATAAGTTTTAGGAGTTAATAATTATCACAATACTATCTTTTGTCAAAAATCTTATATTATCCGCACTAATAGTCAATAAAAAAATCACAAACAGACAAAATTTTTGTTTACAATTTAAAAATAACGATTATATTTAACCCACAAGTAACATTATTGTATAACAAAATTATTTTTTTTAATTATGGAAACAAAAGTCAAAAAATTTACCCCATCGTGGAAGCATTACTATGGTGATATCCAATGCTTGAACAACGAAGAACTTTGCAATTTGTTGCGTAATATGCCCGAAAGCTGCAATATGACTGCGCTTGACAGCATCAAGTATCGCATAATATCCTCCACTCTGGCGCAAAGAGGCGTTTGTTTAAACTCTTAAATTTATAAGATTATGGATGCCTTTTTAACTTTTATGTACATCATCGCTCCGGTGTTATTTGCATTAATAATTGCCGCGATTATTGTTTTGGTCCCCATCGCCATTTATACTTTAAGGCGAGGCCCTAAGTTACGATTGCCCAATACCACCAGGCTTACCCCCAAGATTACTTTCCGCGCAGTTCGGCGTAAGTTTTCTTTTAAAAATCGGACTTATACTGCTCCGACGGGTAAAGTCAGCCATCAGCGTAAAGGCAACCGCCATCATTAAAATTATAATAAAGCACATTCCCCTCAAGCGGAATGTGCTTTTTTTTATGAGCCCAAACAAAACCCCGCCTGATTTTGCAAGCGGGGTTTTGCTTAGTTTTGCGAGCTATTATTCGCCGGCTTCTTCAATTTTGAATTCAGCCATATGCTCTAACAATTCGCGTTTACCTTTCAGGTTTTCCTCAGACTTATGGAGCAAGGTCTCATAACGTTCCGGATTCGTCTTATTAACAATCTGGAAACGAACCTCGTTAGACATATAGTCAGACAACGGGCGAGACGGAGCCTTAGAGTCTAAGGTCAACGGAGCTTTACCGGCTTTAATGTTTTCCGGATTATAACGGTACAACGGCCAGCTTCCGGTTTCGACCGCCATCTTCTGGTGTTCCAAACCATCAGCCAGGTTAAAGCCTTGAGCAATACAGTGAGAGTAAGCAATGATGATTGACGGGCCGTCAAAAGCCTCAGCCTCATTCATAGCTTTAATCACTTGCGCATCGTTAGCACCCATAGAAACCTGAGCCACATAAACATTGCCGTAAGACATAGCAATCATAGCCAAATCTTTCTTCGGCAATTCTTTACCTGCAGTAGCAAACTTAGCAGAAGCACCCATCGGTGTAGCTTTAGACTGCTGACCGCCGGTATTAGAGTAAACACCGGTATCAATAACCAAGATGTTGATGTTTTTGCCGGAAGCAATCGCATGGTCCAAACCGCCGAAGCCGATATCATAAGCCCATCCGTCGCCGCCGATAATCCATACAGATTTCTTAATCAGGTAGTCGGCAACTTTGTCAAGGTGCTTAGCCTCAGCGTCATTAATGGTAGCGAGCTTAGCGCGCAAAGCGGCAACATTGTCGCGTTGAGCATCAATCTCAACATCATTTGACTGCGGGTTGTTCTGGATTTTTTCAACCAACTCGGCGCCAATCTTGTCTTTCAAGCTGTTCAACAAAGATTCGGCAATACTCTTCTGCTGGTCGATAGAAAATCTCATACCCAGACCAAACTCAGCGTTGTCTTCAAACAAAGAGTTAGCCCAAGCCGGACCATGTCCTTTTTCATCTTTGGCATAAGGAGTAGTCGGCAAGTTACCGGAGTAGATTGAAGAGCAACCTGTAGCGTTAGCAACCACCATTCTGTCACCAAACAACTGTGTCAGCAATTTGATGTATGGGGTTTCACCACATCCGGCGCAAGCACCAGAGAATTCAAACAACGGCTGAATCATCTGGGTTGTCTTCGGCAAGTTCTTAGCCACTTCGGTACGTTTAACATAAGGCAAAGTCTCAAAGAACTTCCAGCACTCTTTCTGCTCTTCCAAATGGCTCTCGATATGGTCCATATTGATAGCTTTTTTGGTCGGGTCGGCTTTATTCTTAGCCGGGCAAGCGCTTACGCAAATGCCGCATCCGGTACAATCTTCCGGAGACATCTGCCAAATAAAGTTCTTACCGGCAAACTCTTTACCTTTATACGGAGCAGACTTAAAGCCTTTTGGAGCATTTTTGAGTTCTTCGTCCGTAGCTACTTTCATACGGATAACGCCATGCGGGCAAACAATAGAGCATTTACCGCATTGCAAGCAAGTAGCCGGATCCCAAACCGGAATTTCGGTAGCGATGCAGCGTTTTTCATATTGAGTAGTAGCAGTCGGCCAAGTACCGTCAACAACTTCTTCAAAGGCTGAAACCGGCAGCTCGTTACCACGGTCGGCAATGAGCTCAGCCGTCAACTTTTTAACGAACTCAGGAGCATCAGCCGGAACCGGAGGCAGCATATGCAATTTAGAATCAGCGCTGGCCGGAACCTCAATCTTGGTAAGATGTTCCAAAGTAGCGTCAACGGCGGCAAAGTTCTTTTGAACGATAGCATCACCTTTTTTGCTATAAGTTTTCTTAATAGCATTTTTAATCTGAGCAATAGCCTCATCTTTCGGCAAGATGTTAGAAATTGCAAAGAAGCAGGTCTGCATAATAGTGTTAATGCGTTGACCCATACCGGTTTTACGAGCTACATCAACAGCGTTGATGGCATAGAAGTTAATTTTCTTGTCAATAATCTGCTGTTGAACTTCACGCGGCAAGTGGTTCCAAACTTCCTGTCCTTCATACGGAGCATTCAGCAAGAAAGTAGCCCCAGGTTTGGCAATTTTCAAAATATCAACTTTGCTCATGAAGGGGAATTGGTGGCAAGCCACGAAGTCAGCTTTATTAATCAAATAAGCGGCTTTAATCGGGTTGTCAGAAAAACGCAGGTGAGAAGTAGTCATAGACCCTGACTTACGAGAGTCGTAAACAAAGTATCCTTGACCATATTTACCGGCATCTTCGGCAATGATTTTGATTGAGTTTTTATTAGCACCGACGGTACCATCAGCACCCAATCCGAAGAATACGGCACGAACCACATCTTTACCCTCGGTATCAATATCATCGCTAAACGGCAAAGATTTGTGAGTAACATCATCTTCAATACCGACCGAGAAACCGTTCAACGGCTTAGCGGCAGCGCCGTTATCATACACAGCCTTAACCATTCCCGGAGTAAATTCTTTTGAAGACAAGCCATAACGTCCGCCGACGATTCTCGGCATAGAGGCGATTTCGCCGTTAGCAAAAGCTTGGGTCAAAGTAGCCACAACATCCAAGTACAACGGCTCACCGATAGAACCGGATTCTTTAGTTCTGTCGAGTACATTAACGGTTTTAACCGAAGCCGGCAAAGCCTTAATGAAAGACTTAGACGGGAACGGACGATACAAATGAACCTTAACCAAGCCGACTTTGTATCCGTTATTGTTGAGGTAGTTGATGGTTTCTTCAACTGTTTCGGCACCAGAACCCATAATAACGATAACCTGTTCGGCATCTTTGGGTCCGACATAATCAACCACATGGTACTGACGACCGCTGATTTTAGCAAACTTGTCCATTTCTTCTTGAACAATGCCTTCAACCGCATCATAGTATTTGTTAGCGGCTTCACGTCCCTGGAAGAACACATCAGGGTTCTGAGCCGTACCGCGAATAACCGGAGCTTCCGGACGCAAAGCGTGCTTAGCGTTGAAGTTAACATCAATGCCTTCCAGCATGGCTCTCAAATCATCATCAGATAATACTTTGATTTTTTTGATTTCGTGAGAAGTACGGAACCCATCAAAGAAGTGCATAAACGGCACGCGTGAACGCAGAGTAGAAGTCTGAGCAATAGCGGCAAAGTCATGAACTTCCTGTACGGAGTTTGAGCACAACATTGCAAAACCGGTCTGACGGCAAGACATAACGTCTGAGTGGTCACCGAAAATTGACAATGCATGATAAGCCAAAGAACGAGCAGCCACATGCATAACAAAAGGCGAGAGCTCACCGGCGATTTTGTACATATTCGGGATCATCAGGAGCAAGCCCTGAGAAGCAGTAAAGGTCGTTGTCAAAGATCCGGCCTGCAAAGAACCGTGGCAAGCACCGGCGGCACCGGCTTCGGACTGCATTTCCTGTACTTCAGGCACCACGCCCCAGAGGTTTTTCTGTTTAGCGGCAGACCACGCATCGGCCCATTCTCCCATCGGAGACGACGGGGTAATCGGGTAAATAACGCAGACTTCGTTCATGCGGTGGGCAACGGAAGCCGCGGCTTCGTTACCATCCATCATTTTCATCTTAACTTCAGACATTATGTTATTTTCCTTAAGTTAGTTAACAAATAAAGCTTATCTGGAGGCGCAAACACCCCCTCCATAGAGCCATAGATTCTCTATGCGCGTGTTTATACCATTAAAAGATTCAAAAATCTATCAAAAAAAGCATATTGCGGCATAAATTTTTTTTACAATTAGTATTTATATTGCGATTGACAAAATTTTTAGACGGATGTAAAAGGGAGAAGATAATCAATTATTGTGTTATATTAAAATTTTTATAGTTATGGATGTTATAGATCAATTTAACGCCTTGGCTCCCAAGTTTGCATTGTTGGCGTGCCAATTGGCATCAGAAGTGCAGCAGCTTTCCGATACCGGAGATATTAAAGCCTTAAAGGAAGACCGGTGCCATTGGAGCTCAGAGCAAAGACAAAGCCTGCAGGAGTTTCTTGCTCCTAAGACCAAAGCACTTGAGAAGAGCATTAATTTTGCGCATACATATCAAGAGTATTTTAGCTCTTATTTTGCGGCGCATCCCCATACTCTGCAAGATTTAAGGTGGAGTGTCTACGGCTTGTTGGAGGCAGGCTTTTTTAACTCATGCCAGCTCCGTTGGCTGATGAATTTGGTCATTCGCAATGTTCCCGAGCCGGATAGATCAGGAGTTGTCAATTTTTATAATTCTTGCGTCATCCACAGCTTGCAGGCATCTCCGGCTGATATTCATCCGCACTGCTTTTGGCTGTTTGATCATTTGTCAGAGCTTATGCCCAGCCAAATGTTCAGCCTGTTATGGCAGCTTCGCCGCCGCCACATGGATACTGCCGCGCTTGCCAGCTTGTACCATCAAGTCTATAATTCTTGTCGGGTAGACTTTAGCCTCATCTCAGCCATTGGCTTTGTAGCCTCTCTGCCGCTGGTGTATATGCTCCTGTCGGGCGGAAAGGGGGCTGAATTCGTGGTATATTTGGTAGTCAGTCTGGCCGTATTTATTTTGCCTTTGGTCGGCATTTATGTCTTTAGACCTCGGCATTATTAAAAAAATACTTGACAAAAATATCGTGAAGGATTATAAACTTCACGATATTTTTTATTATTCATTAAATTATTTTTTTATTATGGAAACAAAAACAATACAGGATTCTAAAACGCCGGCAATCACTTCAAACGAAGATTTATTACGTTGGTGGAAAAAACTGACCCGCTATGGCTGTTTTTACAATACCAATACTATGTTGATTGAAATGCGTAGACTTACTCGTGAGCAAATTGCTTATCTGGAAGCTTACAATCAGCATTTTATTGATCTGCGTTATTTACACGGCTTCTTTGACAAAGCCTTCATTGCTGACCGCAAAAAAGAACTTGAAATTATTGCCAAGTTCAAGAAATCCCTGCATGTTTCTCGCTAAAAAAACATTTTTTTACAGGTTTGAGACTTATTCTCAAGCCTGTTTTTTTTATGCATAAAAGACTTGCGCTGTAAGCAAAATTTTTCTATCATCAAAACCTAAGCTATTCATAATTTAAGGAGATTGATATGCGTAAATCTTTTGCTTTTGCTGCTATTTTGGCCCTCTCAGCCATTGCCACTCCGGCTTCCGCAGAATTTGACTTGGTTTCCGGAGCTCAAAAATTACAGCAAAATATTGATAGCGCCACCGCTAAGGTAGAGCAAGCTAAAGCCGATGCCGCCGCTAAAAAGGCCGCCAAAGAACAAGCCCAAGCCCAAAAAGCGGCTGAACAAAAGGCCAAAATTGAGGAGCAAAAACTCAAGCTCCAACAAAAATTAGAAGCCCAAAAAGCTGAAGTCGCAGCCAAGCAAGCTGAGCAGGCCGCTAAACAAGCTGCGCAGAAAAAAGCCGTTGAGGATGCTAAAAACAATTTGAAAAACAGCCTCCAAAACCTCAAACGTGCTGTCGAAGTTGAATAATATTTTATCAGCAAGGCTCAGTATGTTATTGAGCCTTGCTGCTTTTTTATCGCCGCTTCATGCCGCCAAGCATAGCTATTTGGAAAAAATTAAACAATTTACAGTATAAGCTTTAACTATGATAAAGATTTATTGTAATATATGCTTGGCTTGTTTGGCACTGTCGGGTTGTATCTTTACTCAACCTGAACCCAAGATTAATGAGTTCTCCAGCTTGCAAGACCGTTTTCGTACCTGTGTCGCAAGACAAGCAGAGCTACGCACCAATGATGGTTCAGCTCTGGTAATGGGACATTCGGAAAGCGCTTATGTCGTGTCGTCAGCTTGTCTGGCCGCACTCCACGCTGAAGATTCGGAAATCACCGACACTGCTCGCGGTACGGCTTCTCGTAGTGTCAAAATGCTGGTCGGCGCCGAATACTATCGCCGTCAATGCCCTCAGCCATCAGCATTTTTTGAGGGCGGCTGTGGCTGGAGTAAATCCACTTATTACAATATAACACCCAATCATAATGCTTATAGTTATTTTACCCCTGAAAGAGAGTTACCATGAAAAAACTATGCTTGTTTATGAGCTTGGCAGTTTTGCTGAGCGGTTGTGCTGAGTTAGATAAATATATTAATGTCGGCAGCAATGCTACCCCGCAGGAAAAATTCCGTGCCTGCGCCTTGAGTGAGGCTCAAAGCAAGCTCCGCAACGGCACACTCTTTGCTCAGAGTATGACCGCCACTAAAGACGAAATCGTTAATACTTGTATCAAAAAAATGGCACTTGAAGCCGCCGGTATTGACTCCGAGGCACAAAGCATCGCATCAAATATCATCAATAGCCTGCGCGCTGCCCAGTAAGCCATTCATTATTAGTTTGACATGTTTTTAATAGTGTGCTACCAAAAAAAGCATTATACTGTAACTATGTCTAATTATTAAATATTTTTATTATGGAAACTTGGCAAACGGTTATTTGTAGTTATGGCGGAGCGGCAATATTGCTAGGTTTGTTTTATTTGCTTAGGTATAACAAACTTTCTGCCCAATGCGCTAAAAACAATGACTATTCTCCTATGCGTCGTTTTATTTTTAGCTTTATTATGCTGTTTTTGCTCATAATCGGAGCTATGGTTGCGCATATAGGCTATTTATCAGGCGTTGTCTATTGGCCGATTTTGGTGTTGCTTGGTATTACGATTGCTTTTACCGCTTCTGCCTTGTGGCGCCGTTGAACTAATCTCTTCCTCTCATGGTTATTCTGATGAGGGGATTTTTTGGTGTAAAACAAAGGCTTCTTCTCATAGCTGAAAAGAAGCCTTAATTTTTCCGCAGATTAATTAAAATTCCGCTGAATGTAACGATGTACCGTCAGCCAAGAACACCCCAAACTCCTTGCAATCTCAGCCTTAGATACGCTTTTTTCAATCAAATATTTCAACTTATCATGCTGTTTCTGCAGTTTTTGATAAGAAGTCCCGTAAGGCCTGCCCAGATGCCTTCCTTCGTCTTTAAGCCGT
>CALXWI010000028.1 GCA_944392325.1 uncultured Alphaproteobacteria bacterium
GTTTGTGCCGCATAACCCAAAGCTGTGCAATCTTGGTTCAACGTGCACCAATCCGTGCCGCCGCAAGCGCACAAGCCGCTCTCCGCATCCCATTCAAAACCATCCGCGCAATCGCACGAGCTATATTTATTGTCGCAAGTATCGCCCGTTTGGATACTAGCGTATCCTGCCCCTTGGCAATCGTACTTATAGCTGGTTGAGCATACGCAAGCTTTGCTTACCGAGCTCCATTCCTGATTCAATGGGCATTTACACTCCGAGTAATAGGTTTCGCCGGTTTCCTCATCGGTACAGCTTTGGCTGCCTCCGGCGCCGCCACTATCCCCACAATCAAAATAGGTTCCCATGCCGGAGCCTTGTCCCCAGACATCGCATTTTAATTTATAATGGGTATTGCCGTCACAATCTTTGCAGCTATCCGTCAGCACATAGCCGGCTTTAATCTCGTCATAAGGATAATCCGAGCACAGCTTG
Organism: uncultured Alphaproteobacteria bacterium; assembly: GCA_944392325.1. GTDB lineage: Bacteria > Pseudomonadota > Alphaproteobacteria > RF32 > CAG-239 > HGM16780. The sequence goes on from CALXWI010000028.1 coordinate 475, forward strand.
CAGCACGAGGCATATAATCCGTCGCAGGCATCACCGACACCTTTTTCATCTGCTCCGGTACAGGTCAAGGTATTTTCAACCGGGCAGGCATTGACGCAGGTGGCATGGCAGCTGCTGTCAAACGGGCAAGTGCCCGATGGTTTTTGTCCTTCAGGGCACGGCGTACAATCATAACCGCTTTGTTCACACTGCTCTTTGCCGTCTATTTCCCAATCGGGGCCTCCGCTGGAAGATGATGGGCCTTCATCTGTCCCCACACCAGCCGCGCCGCTACAATTCCCCGCATCGGTAATAAAGCACACAGATGCCACCTTCGTCGCTCTTTTCTGAGCTTCAGGTAAACCAATAGGAGCCGATAATTCTGCTGATAAAAGATTATAATTCAGATTACTGGTTTGGGCAGGCACTCCGTTTCTGGCGGCAGCCCATACGTCACCGCAGCATAATAATGCTGCTGCAGACACGCCCACACACACAAAGCGTGACGTATTCATCATAATACACCTCTATACATTTATCTACACACAACTTTAGGATAGCATAAGATTAGTTAAAAATCAATTATTTTCTGACCACTAAAAAACACTTGCCAAACGCACACTTTGAGTGCAATATCAGCTTTATTGAACAATTTTTTAAGAAAGATATTTTATGGCATTACAATTTGAAATATTAAAAACTATTGGCAAGACGCGCCGTGGCCGCTTGCATACCAAACACGGCATTGTTAATACACCTGCGTTTATGCCGGTAGGTACTTGCGGCACAGTCAAGGCCATGATGCCGGAGTCAGTAGCCTCCACCGGAGCCGAAATCCTACTTGGAAATACTTACCACTTAATGCTCCGCCCCGGGGCTGATTTAGTTGCCAAAATGGGTGGCTTGCATAAGTTTATGAACTGGGATAAACCTATTTTGACCGATTCTGGCGGCTTTCAGGTTATGAGCTTAACCGGCCTTCGCAAGTTGACTGAGGAGGGGGTAACCTTCCGCTCTCATGTCGATGGTAAAAAGTTTTTTTTAAGTCCGGAGGAGTCGATGTCCATCCAGTATAAACTGGATTCGAATATCACCATGGCGCTTGACGAGTGTACTCCTTTCCCAGCCACCCATGAACAAGCCTTAAAGTCTATGCAAATGTCCATGCGCTGGGCTCGCCGCAGCCGCGATGCTTTCATTGACCGCGACGGCTATGGTATTTTTGGTATTCAGCAAGGCAGCGTGTTTAAGGATTTGCGTGCTGAATCCGCTCAAAAATTGCGAGAGATTGGCTTTGATGGTTACGCCATCGGTGGTCTGGCCGTAGGGGAGGGACAAGACAAAATGTTTGAAGTCTTGGACTATGCGCCCCAAATGCTGCCTGAAGACAAGCCTCGGTACCTAATGGGGGTTGGCCGACCGGATGATATCGTCGGGGCCGTCCTCCGTGGGGTAGATATGTTTGACTGCGTAATGCCCACCCGTTCCGGTCGCACGGCACAAGCTTTTACTGCCTACGGTCCTGTCAATATCCGCAATGCTCGTCACCGCGAGGATCCTCGCCCCTTAGAAGCCGGCTGTGATTGCCCATTGTGCACGCATTATTCCCGTGCCTATATTCACCATTTGCAAAAATGCAATGAGGTTTTGGCCGTAATGCTTTTGACCTGGCACAATATCCGTTACTATCAACGCCTTATGCAAGGCTTGCGTAACGCTATTGAAACTAACACTTTGCAAGCTTTTGCTGAAGATTTTTATCGCAAACAAGCCACCGGAGATATTGAGGAGATTTAAAGATGACCGATACTGCTAATACTACTGTAATCGATTCGTTTAGAGAGCAAAATAAAGCTGAAGGTGTCAGAGTCTTTGTTGCCGGCGGTCACCGCGATGGTAATGACCCCGCTTATGTTGAAGCGGCTTACAACCTTGGTCGCCAAATTATCAAAATGGATTTCAAGCTCGACTTTGGCTTGTCCAACTCCGGCATTATGGGGGCTGTAGCCCGCGGCGTGCTTGACGGATGGAACTCCAAACAAAGTAAAATACAAGGTTTGCCCATCCAAGCCATCACCACTAAGGAATATTATGATCTGTATCCTCAAGATGATGCTCTTCTCCGCCAGATTGAAAACGTAATTTTGGCCAAAACACTGGAGGAGCGCAAACAAAAACTATTGGATGCCGACATTGTGGTATTTGCTCCCGGAGGTGTCGGTACGTTAGATGAACTTGCCTATGACTGCGTTGCCATGCAAGATGGCCTGCTGCAAGTAAAGCCGTTTATTTTTTATAATGTTGATGGCTTTTTCCACCACTTGCTGGAGTTTTTGAAGTTTATTGCACTAGAAGGTTTTGCCGAACCAATGCCTTTTATTGTTGTTGATGATGACCGTGAACTAAGCATTGTTTTCCGCTTGTTTAAATATCGTTATAACAAGAAGGTTCAGACCACTAGTGAAGCTTATGAAAACGCGCGTAAACTTGCCTATGAACTTCCGTATTTCTTAAAACGCAAGACCGACAGCTCTGTCCATATTGAGGATTTGGTCACCGAGGTTGATACTATCATGGCACAAGGCACCGAAGATGACAAAAATCGCTTGGCCGAAGAGTTTGAACAAGCCTACCTTGAAAAAGAGATTGAGCGCATGTACGAGCGCTTAGCCAAGACCGGACGTGATACCTCTATCGTTAGTGACAAACTGACCAACCTAAAAAAACGTCGCAAGAGTCATAAAAAATAACCTGACGACGTTTTGCAAAATTTAGGGCGAACGTTTATCCTCTACCATGAGGTATACGGATCGCCCTCATTTTCAAAAAAGGTTGATACTTCGCTTAAAAAAGCTTCTTGATAAGTATATGGATTAAAATTATACAAATACGGCAGTTTTTGATACTTGGTAAAATATCCGTCATTCACATATTGGAGCACTACTGTCAGCGGCAGCTCAAGGTTATAATTCTCAGTAAAAGTATAATTTCCGGCGTCTTCTTCATCTTGATAGTTAACGATATAAAAGTCATAAATTCCTTGCCAGTTCTGCCGATAAGTCTGTTCAATCATTGCTATTGCTTCGCCGCAACTATCGCAAGGGTCATTGTTATAAAATACATAAATAATCGGATTGCCGTTATAACTGCCATTCCCGTTCGATTCTGCGGGGCCGGTTTGCCCATAATACCCGCTGTAATCATTTTCATCATATTGTGCCTCGGCCGGCACAACCCACATAGTCCAAGCAATCATAGCCAAACAGATAATTTTTTTCATTGCTTTATTCCCTTGTTGCTCCAACTCTACCATTAAGAGTAAACTTGCCGCCTTAATAGTCAAGAAGTTTATTCTATAGCTTGTGTAAATTACAATCCCATATTGACTCATCTTGTTCAAACTGGTAGATTAAACACAAGTTTTTGCGGGGTAAACATCATGTTACATAAAATAGATAAAGTATTAGAACAAATTTCTTCATTTTTCACACCATTGGTCAAGGCTGCAACCCCTATTTATAAGCGCTTGGTTCTGCCCATCCAAAATCAGCTGTCTGTATTGTTTTTCAAAACCCTGCAAAAATACCTTAAAGTCTCCGCCAAACAAAAGAAACAACTCCTTGAAGAACAGCAAATCAAACGTTGGCGCTTGTATACCTTATTGGCCGGTGCTTTGCAGATTTTTGAGCCCAAATTGCTCTATGGAGAATACTTTTTCAGCTTGAGTATTTTAACCATTCCGTTTCTGCTGCTAAGCCTCAAAGGTTATCGTATCGCTTATTTGGCTCTGCTAGTGCTGCAATTTATCGGTACTTTCAATTTACTGTTATCCGGCCTGTGGGGCGCTTTGGCGTGCTTGGTTATCTGCAGTGGTGTTTATGCCTTTGCTTTCCGCGCCGAAAATGCCCGTGTTGAGCTGGAACGTCGTCTTGAGCTACGTTCTCACCACCCGCAAATTCAAAAAGATGTGGTTACATCTTTGCTGTTATTGCTTGTAGCTTGTGGAATTTGGTGGATGAGCTCTCTGTTTGTCAGCTCCTCGCCGCGCCTTTCTCCTGAGGAACTCAAATACGAGCAAGAAAAAGCCTATCGCTTGAGCTTGGTTGCCGGCACGGTTGTTCGCCACGTCTATGGTTATGCTGATTTCTGCCGTCAAGAAGGCTATGAACTGCAAAAATATCCCAAAGCCTTTGCATCTCGTTTTGCTCCGGAGATTGCCCGCCTCCAGCAAGAGCTCGGCAAAAAAGGCAGCAGCCTCCAGCAGTTTTATTTGAATGCCAAACAAAGCTACGGCCGCAAACTTTTTGACAGTATTGGCAGCGAGATGGATAGTTTCCGTCGCCAAGCCATTATGGAAATGCTTGAGCTCCAAAAAGGTATTCCCGCCTCCCAAATCAAATGGAACGAGGCGATTAACTCTTCTATCTCCATGCAGGAAGCTTGCCTTATTTTTGATGAAATGTATGAAAGCATACTTTCCGCTCCCAGCAAGAGCTTTGCTGAAGTCCGCGGTTATAGCGGAGAATAAATAATGCTAAACCTCCTCTGGGCGTCTTTTTTTATTATCAGCTTTGTTGTAGCCTTATTTAGTGGTCGTCCGGATGTCTGGAATGTTTTAAGTGGAGCTTTATTTTCTTCTGCAAAGACCGCCTTTGAAATCTCCTTGAATTTGACCGGCATTTTATGCCTGTGGCTCGGCCTCCTCAAAATTGCCGAAAGCTCCGGCCTGACCGCCGTATTATCCAAAGCCTTAATGCCGTTGTTCAAAAAAATTATGCCTGATGTTCCATCCGATTCTCCGGCTTTTGGTTCTATCGTAATGAATATGGCCGCTAACTTTTTGGGGCTGGACAACGCCGCTACCCCTATGGGGCTCAAAGCCATGGAACAGTTGCAAGCCATTAACCCCACACCCGAGCGAGCCTCTCCGGCTCAAGTGCTGTTTATGGTTATCAATTCCTCCGCCGTAACTTTAATCCCGATTACGATTCTGATGTATCGAGCTGAGCTTGGTTCCACCAATCCGAGTGCGGTATTTATTCCGATATTATTCGCCACTTCAGCTTCGACTTTGGTTGGTTTTTTGAGTGTAGCCGTGGTACAAAGACTAAATATTTTCAATCGTGTAGTTTTAGGCTATCTGCTGTTTTTTGTAGGCATCATTGCCGGCGCCGCATGGTATTTTTTATCTCTGCCTGAAGCTGAGCGCTATCAAACTTCATCAGCTTTGAGCAACGCTTTGCTGTTTGGTATTGTAACCTTTTTTATTGCTTGGGGGCTCGTTAAACGGCTCAATGTTTACGAAACCTTTATTGCCGGAGCCAAAGAAGGCTTTTCGGTAGCTGTGCGCATAATTCCCTATCTGGTAGCCATGCTGGTAGGCATCGCCGTCTTTCGCGCCTCCGGTGCCATGGATTATATCATCAATGGCTTAGCTTATGCCTGTGGTGCTTTGGGTCTTAATACTGATTTTGTTCCCGCTATGCCGACCGCTTTGCTCAAACCTTTATCCGGCAGCGGAGCCCGCGCTATGATGATTGAAACCATGCAAACTTACGGAGCAGACAGCTTCGCCGGTTTTGTATCTTGCATTGTGCAAGGCTCGACCGAAACCACATTTTATGTTTTGGCGGTATATTTTGGCTCGGTCAAAATCACCAAGACCGGGGCCGCTTTACCTTGTGCCTTGCTGGCAGATGCAGCAGGTATTATTGCCGCTATTTATTTTGGCTACCTGTTTTACTAAAGCCATTTGAGCCGCCGCATCACCCAAAACGACAGCATCACCATAATCACCATTATCACACACACTCCCCAGAATGCGTAGTTATAATCGGCAAAAGGTATTCCTTTCACATTAATCCCGAGCAAACCGGTAAGCATTGTTAACGGCGTAAATATAACTGTTACTAACGAAATCACATACATAATATTCGTCATACTTACGCTCATTTTGCCTTGTAGCTCTTCTGAAAACACGCTCAAATGGTCGCGGCAGTAGTCCAAGTCTTCCACCGCTTTAGTAATATCGTTCAAAATCTCGCGAATATCGTCACGGTCTTCTTCACATAATTGGTTAAGCTTATCATTTTGCAAGCTCATAAAAATTTCTTTCTGCGGCGCGGTATAGCGTCGAATAGTGATAATTTCGCGACGCAATTCGCTGATTTCATTGCGCAGAGCAAAAATCTCTGAAGCATCGGTATTAATAACTTTTTCTTCCAGATCATCCGTATCTTCAGATATTCCGATAATTGCATCATTAATCCCGTCCACCATCATCTGTGAAATAGTCAAAAACAGCTGCATCGGGGATGGCGGAATAAACCCGTGTTTAATTTTCTGATGCATCTGGTTAATTACTTTGAGCCGGCGGTGAGCCAAGGTTATGATTTTAGTTTTATCCACCCAGATTCGCAAAGACACCATATCTTCGGGGGCGCTTCCTTGATTATAGTTAATTCCGCGCAAAATCAGCACCACGCCTTCTTCATCGTGAAAGTATCTCGGCCGTGTGCTGTCATCACACAAAGCCAAAGCCACATCAGGAGAAAGCCCATATTCATTAACCAACAATCCGAAAGTATCTTTATCGGTATAATCCAAATTATGCCAAAAGAAGCGGTCGGTTTTTTTCAGCTTGATTACATTTTTATTATCCAAAATCCGCACGGAGTTATTTTTGGTAAACACTACCGCGTATGGAAAAGCGTCCAACAAGCAGGAGTTCTCATTATCCAAATTGTCATCCATATCCGTATCCTTATAATCAAGTTATAATATTTTATTGTGGTATAAAAATATTTCTGTGTTAGAATAGCGCCAATTATATAATTATCCGTAAACAAATTTAAGGAATCACAATTTATGAAAGCATTATTGCAAAGAGTCAAAAGCGCCGGTGTCTCTATTGGCGGGCAAAGCTATTCTTCCATAGAGCAGGGGCTTTTAATTCTCTTAGGGGTTGAGAAAGGCGATACCGAAACCGAGGCAGCTTGGCTGGCACAAAAAATAATCAATCTCCGTATTTTTGAGGATTCGGCCGGTAAAATGAACTTGTCGGTACAAGATATAAAAGGTGAGTTGTTGATTGTTTCTCAGTTTACTTTAGCCGGTGATACCAGCCGCGGCAACCGCCCCGGCTTTGACACTGCCGCCCGTCCGGATGTAGCTAAACCTTTGTATGAATATATGGTCAATAAGCTCAGTAATTCAGGGCTTAAGGTAGCCACCGGCGTTTTTCAGGCCGATATGCAAGTCTCGCTGATAAATGATGGTCCGGTAACCTTTATGCTTGAAAAATCTACCGCCAAGTCCTAATGTGCCGCCGGAGCCGTCGGCGTAATGATAGATGGCAGCGCCGCCGCTTGCTTGGGTTTTCCTTGCTTATAAAGCATAGTCTTAGCTAAGACCTCAACCGCGTTGGTAAACAGCTTTTTCATCAGGTTGTAAGCCACTTGTTGTTCGTTATCTGAGTTTTCATATAACACAAAACGGTTTTGGTGCTCTGTCTGCGTTTTGTTGTTATCGGTCATCTTCATCTCAAGCGATATCACCATCTGCAAACGGTTCGTTTCATTATTAATCGGCTCAGTCTTGGCACGCAGCACTTTAGGGGTCAGCACAAAATTTGCTAATGCCTCATTATCAGTCAGCAAAAAGTCATTATTTTCCGCAAACCAGTCTTTAATCATCTGCGCATATTCCGCTGATTGCGTGTTGTCAAAAAACGTAACCGGCCGCACGAATACCAAAGCCCGATTATCGCTTTCATCCAAAGGCAAAGCCTGCTCTGTTTCAAGGCTTGGTGCGGTATTAATGGTATTATTTTCCGGTGTTGTCGCCGGTTGCTGAGCCTGCGGCGGAGTTATTACCGGAGTTTCAAATATTTCATTTCCGGCCTCAACCTCATCTTCATCTTCCACTTTAACAACGGTACCGCTGGCTTTAGGCGCTTCCCCTTGAAACAACACCTCTTTATCTTCCAATTCCGCCAGCTGCTCGGCTTGTTGCTGTTGTTGGATTTTATCTAACTCTTCTGAAATCTCGGCTGAAAGTTCGGCGGCTTTTTCGGGCATTTCATCGGGGAGCTGCTCTTCTTGCGACAGCCGCATCAAAGTATCATCAACGGCTTTATCAATATTTTGCAGGCTGACATAACCTTCCATCTGGGCGCAAACTTCATCCCCTTCAGAGGTAGACTTAATGTCCGTATCTTCCAAATATTCATCAACAATAGTGTAGACCAAAACATTAAAATCATGCGGGTCGAGCTGAGCTTTGTACGGAGCCAGCCTTTCCAGATTACTCACCGCGGCAAAGGCGGCTTTATCGGTAGCCTTAATTCTGGCTGAGGAGCGCAAACTGTCATCGCCCACCTCCGCACAACCTTGCCCTCTGATGTGAACGGTATTCCCATCAGCTGCGGCGGCACTATTGGTGCACAACATCAAAATAGCGCCCATCAAAAGGCTATATATCTGTAAACTCCTCATATTCACGAGTATAAACAGATTTCCGCAAAGCGCATTAATCTTTTTTGAGTTATTCACTAATTGCGTTTTAAAATTTTTATGCTAAGTTCAAATCAAATTGATGACATCAAGCCTATCAGGAGGAACACACAAAATGGTTATTACCTTTGCTGCCGTTTTAATCGGGCTTTTGGCGCTGATTCGCCCCTTACAGCGTAACGGATTTTACATTTTGCATTGCGCGGTGGTAATTTTATCGGCTTACTATGTTGAAACCCACTACTTTCGAGCTAGCGCCTTTGCGTATAAAACCTTTTTGCTGTTTATTGTCTTTCACTTTATCTCCATTAATCTGGTTACCATTTTAGCCTATTGGAAAGACAAGCGCGCCGCCATGCGAGGAGACTGGCGAACACCGGAGGCCGAGTTGCATACGCTTGAGCTTTTGGGCGGTTGGAGCGGCGCCCTGCTGGCTCAAAAACTTTTCCACCACAAAACCAAAAAACGCAGTTACCAGTCAATCTTTTGGCTGATGCTGATTTTGCAGCTCGGCATTATTTGGTTCATCCTGCGCTTTTTGCACCTAATCTGATTAGTCGTATAAATCCGGCAATGGCTTACCGCTGCCTTTGGTAGATGAATATTTTTTGCTGACGACTTTATCAAAGCAATTCATAAAGGCTTGGGCATTCCATTGCGCTGCCTGCGGATTATATAACCTTGCTGACAACTCTTCCAATAACTTGGCAAACTCCGGATACCCGACCGCCTGCGCCACATCACGCAAATTGGTAATATCATCGCGTTGATAATTTTGCCTGCACCAATAAATCAAACTGTCGCGTAACTCTTTTACATCATTGGCTTTAGCGGCGGCTCTTACTCTTTTGGCATAATCTTTGGCCGGTAATACTTCATCGGCATCATTTTGCGGGCGTTGGCGCCGAATTATTATCCAGCTGATGACACATCCTGCCGCAAATGCCGCAATAACCCATATATATTTTACATACCATGGCGCGGCATATTCCGGCTCAACGTCAGCAATGCTCTGCGTTGTGTCGGCTTGTTGCGGAGCTTCAGGCTTTGCCGGAGCTTCCGGCTCGACTGCTACCGTATCGCGAATATTTTCATTGGGCAATACATTGATTTCCATTGCGGGCAGGGTGGTAGTTTCGCCTTTTCCGGTTTTGACATTAAACCAGTTAACACTCACTTCCGGCACTATGGTTTTGCCTTGTTTTGATGGAATATATACGGTCGAAATCATCTTATACGAGGCAATTTTACCATTTTCGATTTTCATTTCAGCGACGGGCTTTTCCGGATATTGGCGCAAAGCATCGCTATCCTTAAAGTCCGGATTCGGCAGCTGATTATCGGTTACCCCCACGGCTTTAATATAAATATTCCGCGTTACCGCTTCACCTACTTTGAACTGCGGCGGCGTAGGCTTCCATTCTGAGTACAACTCAACGCTTTCCGCCGGAATCCACCAAGCGCTGCGCTGCCCGTCGGGCATGGGCTTAACCGTAATTTCTATGGGTTTTGATGTAACCGATACCGGTTGCTTGGTCGCAAAAATATCATCAAACCCGCCGCCGATTCCCATGCCGCCGAAAGCATCATCAAAAATCTGGCGCATGGGGTCGCGGGCTTTGCGGGTCAAATAATAACCTCTGGCCATAAACTCGGGCAGCTTAAGCACCCCGCTTTTTTGCGGAAACAGCGCAAATCGCAGCGTAATCACCCGCACGGTTTCCCCGTTAATCACCTCGCTATCCAGCTCCGGTTCGCCGAGCGAATGCACCGTCCAGTTGTTTTCGTTAGCATCTAAGGGGATAATATTTTCAATCTGCATTCCACCATAGTCAAACAGCTTTACGGCAACATTAACCTCTTGCTGCACATAAGGGTTGGTGTTGTCCACCTTGGCCTCAATAGCCAAACGCGGTTGCCCGGCTTGTCCGGAAGCTTTCGCCGCTTTGTTTGCCACCGGAGAGTTAGCCTCCACCACCTCAATTTCCACCGGATTACTGCGGAGTTTACCTAGCGCCAACGACGGAATGGTGATTTTGCCGATTCCTCTAGGCATCAGCATCAGCTGCCATTCCTGCGACTGCGTAGTCTTGCCGTTAATAAAATTGTGCTGAAAGGCCGTTCCGGTTGAAAATATGCTGAAATCTTTTTGCAACGGCATAAAATCCGGCTGTTGATTGGTCTTTCCGCCGTCATATTTCAGCGTCAGTATTACCGTTTCTCCCTGCGGAATCAACTTTCGGTCAACTGATGCCACCAAGGCGGCGGAGGCAGTTTCCGCCCACATAATCAGACTTAAAGCCACAATCATCCAAAACTTTTTCATCTCATTTATTCTCCGTAGCGATTTTTGCGATATTCTTTATAGATAAAGGCTCTGAGCAACCCTCCCGGATCATCGGGAATATTGCGATACTGCTGCTCTCGGGCAATAGCTGCCTCGTCCAAAGGTTCATCAGATGTGTCTTGCGGCTTTGCCCCTTGCGGCGACATCGGCTGGTCGGTGCGCTCATCTTCTTGCCCTTGCTGAGGGGAGGGGACATCATCTTGCTGATTGCCTTGCGGCTGGTCTTCAGCTTGCGGCTGTTTGCTTTGCAGGTTATCCCCTTTTTGCTCATCATTAGCTGACGCTTGGTTTTGCTCCTGCTCTTGGGACTGGTCTTGCTCTTGTCCTGATGCCGCATCTTGCTTTTGTTGGTCTTGCTGCTGATTATCATCAGCCACGTTTTGTTGCTGTTGATTTTGTTGCTGCTGTTGGTTTTGATTTTGTTGTTTCTGGTCTTGGTTATTTTGCTGCTGGTTCTGGTTTTGCTGTTGCTTTAGGTATTCCAAATTAAACTTGGCATCTTCGTGATTAGGGTTGTTTTTCAACACCTCCTCATACTTGGCAATAGCCTCTTCGATTTTGCCGCTTTTTGCCAAAGCATTTCCCTGATTATACAGCGCTTCATCGCCTTCCATCTTCTGGAACTCTTGCCAAGCCGCCTGATAATCTCCGTTTTTATACAAGCTGGCTCCTTTCCAGTCCTCTCGGGTAAATTTTTGGGCGGCCTCTTCATATTGGCCGTTATTAAAGGCGCGCAATCCTTCTTGGTTGTCATTCAGCCAAAAACCGGCATAAGCTTTGGGCGCCATTCCGCAGCCTATAATTATTAACCAGATTAACAGCCCCCGCCGGAAAAAATACAAACAGCACAATAGCGGCACAATCACCACATAATACCCATAGTCTGACCAAATCAGCTTTTTGGCATCGGCTTTCTCCAGCTCGGCCGAATAGTTGCTCTCAATCTTCGCGGCAACGGTTTTCAGGTCGTGGTTTCCGGCCGTAAACGGAGCATACACGCCATCACCCAGCTGGGCGGCTTTTTCAAGCTCGGGAGCATCTTCCGCACTTATAACCACGCTTGACACATCAAACCCTTCAGCCGTGGCTTTTTTTGCGGCTTGTTCCAACTTTGGTGCGCTTTCTCCGCCGTTTGCCGCAAACAAAACAATGTTGCCTTGCTTAAACCCGCTGTCCTTAAGCTTTTCTACGGCCAGATTTATGGCACGGTCGGGGCGGCTTCCGTTCACCGGCATAATGTCTAAGTTCACCTCCGGCAGCAGGTTGGTAATCAGACGCACGTCTTCCGTAATCGGCGAGATTAAAAACGGCTCTTTGGAATATACAATCATACCGCATTGCTGCCCCTTGAGCATATCCAGTAAGTCATTTATCTTAAATTTAGCCCGCGCCAAGCGGTTGGGTGAAACATCATTCTTTTGCATCTGTGATGATACTTCTAATACTATCATCACCGGATTCTGCGGCGCCAAACTCGGTACTTCCGTCTTTTTCCAGGTTGGTCCGGCAATGGCCACAATCAGCCCGCTCATGCCCAGCACCGCCACCCACGCAGCCATTTTGCGTTGCGCCGAACTCCCTTTAATCAGCAAAAAATCCAGCAGCTTTTTATCGCACACTTTTACCCAGCTTGACAACCCTCCGGAGTGGTTAAAAAAGCGCCAATAAAACACCGCCGGCACAATCAGCAGCCCCAGCCACCACGGACGCAAAAAATGAAAATTCGTAATTATTTCTTGCATTCTATCGCCTCCGTAAAACCATTAATAAGATTAATGTTAAGGCCAAAGCGGCAATTAATGGCACATAAAACAGCTCGGTAGTTTCTCTGATGAATTGCGCCTCGTTTTCTGACGCCTCAAGCTTGTCGATTTCATCATAAATTTTTTGCAAAGAATTGGTATCTTTAGCCCGAAAATAAGTCCCTTTGGTGGCTTCGGCAATATTCATCAGGCTCTCTTCATCAAGGCCTGACGGCATCGCCAACCTAAATCCCAAGATTGATTGCACCAATGATTGGTCAGAGCCTACGCCTATGGTATAAATCTTCACCCCTTCTTGTCGAGCCAACTCAATTGCCTGCGGCAAAGAGAGCGAGCCGCTGTTATTTTCGCCGTCCGTCATCAGGATAATGATTTTTTTATCAACATCTTTGCTGTCTTTAAGTGATTTAAGCGCCAAGCCGAGCGCGTCGCCGATGGAGGTTGAATCTCCGGCCATACCGGCCTCTGTCGCCCACAAAATTTCCGCCACCGAGTTTTTATCATAAGTAATCGGCGCCTGCAAATAAGCCAACGCCCCAAACAATACTAAACCGATTCTATCATCAACCCGTTTTTCCAAAAACTTTGTTGCCGTTTGCTTGATAGCGCTCAAGCGGTCAACTCTGCGCTGGCCGATAACAAAATCCGGCTGCCGCATAGAGTTTGAAATATCTACCACCAGCAAAATATCCCGCCCCATACTCGGGAGCCGAGTTGCCTCGCCAACCAGCTGCGGTCTGGCCAGAGCCGCCACCAAGCACGCCCAAATTGCATAGAGCAAAATCAACGGGGTAGACCAATGCTTGTCGTCATGGGCACGCATATTCCACAGCCCGCCTGCCTTGAGGTTGATTTTTTCCAAGTCTTGCACAAACGGGACTTTAAGCGCATCGCCGTGCAGGCCTTTTGCCGGCGCCCACCAATGCCGCACCACCATCGGCAGCAGCAATAGCCACAAAACTTCCGGATACATCAAATTATTCATAAGTTTTCTCCAATCCAGTCGCGGCAAAACTCGCGGAGCTCATCAACTTCATTGCTGTTATAATCATTGCTTTCCGGACTTATGTATGGGGCATTGAGCAACAATTCCGCCGTCCGGCCATAGAGCTTGTGCTTGGCATGCGCATTCAAAAAATTTAGCCACTCTTGCCCAAACAAAGCCGCCGCAGACTTATATTTCAGCACGCAGATTCGCCGCAAAATAACCGACATCTCTCGCGCGGCAAAAATATCATTCAGCGGGCATTGCGCCAACAAGTTCAAGGCATATTTTTTGCGGCTTTTGCGAATAATTTTTTGCACGATTTTAATAATTAAGAATATCGCAATAACCGCAGCCAGCATCACCCACCAGCCATAAGCCGGCGGCCAAGCAGACACCCCGTCCGGCAGATGAATATCTCTCAGTTCAGGCAGATTATCTTGCATATATCCTCCCCGTTTTTACCAAAATCACCGCATCTGTTATTAAATGTAGCAATCAGCTTTGCAAATATCAATAGCTTTAAACACAACAAAAGCCGCTACATCAAAGTAACGGCTTCCATTATAGCGGCAAAATATTAATTTTTTGACTCTTTTGCGCTGATAAATTCTTCCATCATATCATCATCGATTCTTTTTTTGAACCATGGTGATTCGATGGTATAGAATTTTAATTTTTCAAAGAAGAACGGGAAGTTTTCATTAGTCAATTCTGTTCCGCACATCACGCCAAGATCATACACAAAGGCATTGTATCCGTTTTTTAGGAACCACAAATGCTCTCTGAAAAAGCTGCCATCGTCTTTAGTATAACCCTTTTGGGTCAGCCAGCGTGGAATTTCATCGCAAATATCTTCCGGCTTGATATCATACAGAGTCACAATTTCTTTACAAAACTCCAACTCGGTTTCAAGGCTCAACAGGTTTTCTTCATTAAGCTCCATATTTTTCGCCCAATATTCCAAGCGTTTCTGCATTGATATCGGCAAGAGCAGCCATTGTTCGCGGCAAGCATTTATGCGTTCGTTAGCTTTTTTAATAAAAGCCTCATATTGCTGCTGCTTAAGAGCAATCTCATTGCGCAGAGTTTCGGGGTATTCTTCGGGCTTCAGCAAATAAATAAGATTACCATCAATTTCAACCCCTACAATACTGTCCAACACCTTGTACAACACTAGCATATGGCGTTTGTTTTGCCACGGCCAAAAATGCTTTAGATGAATAGACTTATTGTACCTTTTAGGATTTAGGATCAAAGAATGTACACTGTCTTTTTTGCCACCATTCCACAGGCGGAATAAGATAATGTCTTCCTTGACTTTCAGCAACTCCCATTGTTCTTTTCTGATTTCATCAAATCGTTTCATAATTATATAAAATTTAATACATTCTCGACAAAATATATAGCATATCGCCTTTATTTTGTCAATAAATAAAATATCAACACCGCATCATAAACACACTTTTTTATAAAGAGATATTACACTACCCGCAAGCCCCATCTGAGCATCGCGACTTCTCTGCCCCAATCTTGCTACCGGAAACCGAGCGGATCAAACGGCGCCCATTTGCGGCGTGAGCCGGAGGCACAGGATTTCATCCTGTGTTGGATAATTTTTTTAGAATAGCAAAAGCATAAAACATATAAAGAGATATCGAACTTTACGCAAACTCTATCTAAGCATCGCGCCTCCTCTGCCCCAATCTCGCTACCACTAACTGATGCCCGCGGGGGCTCCCCGCTCAAACGGCGCCCGTTTGGATTAAGCCGTGTTTCTTTTTGCCTTGTGAGAGTTTAATTTTCCCGTCGATAACATCGGCTGAAGACAGCTTGTAGTTTTCATCGGTAATCACTTTATCATTGAGCTTTAATCCGGCTTGCTTAATCAGACGGCGGGCTTCTCCTTTGCTGGCCACAAAGCCGATTTGCAAAAAGGCATCAATAACCGGCACGCCCTCCACCGATGCTAGCTCGATGGTTGGCAAATCGCCGCCGGCATTACCTTGCTCAAAAGTCTGAACTGCAGTCTGTTGTGCGGCCACAGCCTCCGCCTCTCCGCGGCAGATTTTGGTTGCCTCAAAGGCCAAAATCTTTTTGGCTTCGTTGATTTCTTTGTCTTTCAGGGCTTCTAAGCGGCGTACTTCATCCATCGGCAAATCCGTATAGATTCGCAAGCACTTGCCAACCTCGGCATCACCGATATTTCTAAAATATTGATAATAGTCATAAGCCGGGAGTTTTTCCTCATTAATCCAGACGGCATTACCTTCTGACTTGCCCATTTTTTTGCCGTTTGAGTCGGTAATGATTGGGCTGGTAAAACCAAACAACTCCACATCATACTTGCGGCGGCCGAGCTCGGTTCCTGAGGTAATATTTCCCCATTGGTCAGATCCGGCAATCTGCGCACGACAGCCATATTGCTTATAGAGCTCGCAAAAGTCATATCCCTGCAGCAACATATAATTAAATTCCAAAAAGCTCATTGGCTGTTCGCGGTCCAAACGCGACTTAACACTGTCCATCGTGAGCATACGGTTAACTGAATAATAAGTCCCGATATCACGTAAGAAGGCGAGGTAATTAATATCCTTAAACCAGTCCCAGTTGTCCACCATAACGGCGCTGTTGGCACTGCTGCCAAAATCCAAGAACTTGCCAAAAGACTTTTTCAGCCCTTTGATATTATGTTGCAAAGTTTCTTCATCCAAGAAGGGGCGTAGCTTGTCTTTACCGGAAGGGTCTCCGATTCTCGCGGTTGCTCCGCCGACCAAGGTCAGGGGTTTATGTCCGCACTTTTGGAACCAACGCATCATCATCAGCGGCACAATATGCCCCACGTGCAAACTGTCGCCGGTTGGGTCCGAGCCCAGATACCCAACCGCCGGCTTTCCGCTTTTTTCGCATTCGTAGAGGTATTCATCAAAGCCCTGTTCATTGGTGCATTGATTATAAAAGCCGCGCTCAACCATAATGTTGAGGAATTGGGATTTAAAGTTGCTCATTGTTCCTTTCCTTGGTTACTAAATTAAATAAGTCTTAAGGATATTATCATATAAATAAAATAGTGCAAGTACAGAGGTAAATTTTTTTTATGGATATTATCAAAAACATAAGAGTCATAGGGTTGATGAGCGGCACCTCGCTTGATGGGGTAGATATTGCGCTAATTGAAACCGATGGGGTTGATGTCTACCATTATGGGCGCGCCTATACTGTCCCTTATGATGATGACTTGCGCGATTCTCTGCGCTCGGTTTTGGGGTTAAAGCCTGATACCCCCGAGCATAAGGAGCAGATTCGCCAGGTTGAAGAGGCGATGACGCGTTTCCATGCTGATGTCGTCAAAGACTTTCTCTCCGCTGAAGATGCTCCGGTAGAATTAATCGGCTTCCACGGGCACACCATTCACCACGAGCCTGAACAGCACTATACGCACCAAATCGGCAATGGTCAGCTGCTGGCTGATTTAACCGGTATTAAGGTTGTCAATCGCTTTCGTAATGCAGATGTCTTGGCCGGAGGGCAGGGTGCGCCGCTGGTTCCGGTTTTCCACGCCGCCCTTTGCGCTGATATGGAAAAGCCGGTCGCGGTTTTGAACATTGGCGGTGTAGCTAACATCACGTGGATAGGCGTCAATGGCGAGATGTTAGCCTTTGACACCGGCCCCGGCAATGCTCCGGTTAATGACTGGGTGCTAAAGCACGGCGGCATACATATGGACTACAACGGCAAGCTGGCCATCAGCGGCAAAATAAATGAGCAGATTTTAACCAGCCTGATGAAGCATAAATACTTTGCCCAGTACCCGCCCAAGTCCATTGACCGTAATATATTTAATGAAAAGCTGGAGCATCTGGAGGGCTTGTCTTTGGCCGACGGAGCCGCCACGGCCACGGCTTTTGCGGCAGAGGCGGTAGCCTATTCGGTCAGTTTTTATTTGCCGGAGGCCCCAAAAAGCCTGATAGTCTGCGGCGGCGGAGCCAACAACCCGACGATGATTCGTTTTATCCGCCAGCGCCTCCCTCAAGTAGAGGTCAAAACCGCGCGCGATGTCGGGTGGAACTCTGATGCCATTGAGGCGCAGGCTTTTGCTTACTTGGCGGCTCGACGTATCGCCGGCTTGCCAATCACCTTTCCGACCACCACCGGCGCCCCTGAGCCTTTAATGGGCGGCGAGATTTTTACTCCACACGCGGCCTGATTTTCACAAAATACGATTTTACTTGACATTTTGTACAAAAAGGTGTCTAACTATAATCATCAATCTATTATTGTTTAACTATTTAAAATTTTTATGTCATGAGAAAGTTTTTTGCAACTTTAGCGGTATGTTTGTGTGTTAGTGTAATGAGTCTTTCAGCTTCGGATAATCAAAACACTTCCAGTAAACTGAAATCAACCAACGTTAGTCAAATGACTGTCGGTGCTGATCAAGGTCAAGCTACGGAATATGTTTTCGCCACGGCTGAAGGAACTGCATTTACCGGTGATGTTTTTGTTAGACCATTACCGAACAATATCGGCAATGAACTTTGTTTCAAGGCGACTAGCGGAGAATATTTTATGGTAAGTTTATTCAATGCACAAGACTTTACCAATGTTTCTTGCTCTCGTCAGGCTCCTTCCGGCAAATTAAAGAAAGTAAAGAAAAGCAAAATTTACTTCGCCGATGCCAATCAAAGTGTGCTGATTGTTTCACCAAACGAAGCCGGTAAAAATCGGATCGTCAAAGTGCGGTTGAACTGATTAGTTGAGTTGTAAAAAAGCATTGCTTAAGCCTCAAAGTTAATCTCAAAGCTTTGGGGCTTTTGCTTGTTTAAAATCTTTTGTTGACAAAAAATGTTTTTTAGGCTAAACTAGCTCGCGATAACTTATTATTAATCTTATAATTTTTTTTAGATATGAAAACAAATATTATCGTATTTTTATTTAGCCTTATGGCTGTGTCTTGTTCGTCTTTTCGGGGTGATGCCCCCAAAGTGCTTGAAAACCAAATGTTTTTTAAGCCGGCAGATGTCATAACAGATTTGCACAACGGCTATTACATTGCTCAAGATAATGGCGGATGTTTTGGTGTCAAGTCGGAGGTTCAAGATACTATGCTTGCTTTCCGTTATGATGTTATTGAACCTCTATGGACCAAGGATAATGACGCTTTCCGCTTAGCCGCACAATACAACGGCCGCTGGGGTGTTGTATCCATAACCGGAGAGGAGATTTTGCCTTTTCGCTACGATCATATCTGGATTCCCGAAGACCACGAGGTAATCGTTGTTGGGGCTAATGGCAAGTTTGGAATGTATGATTATCAAGGTCATGTGCTTTTGCCTGAACTTTACGGAGCCATTTATCCTTGCTTTGACTATGATGACGGTCAAGAGCTTGATAAAAGGTTTCTGCTGGTTGAGGACTATGACGGCCGCGGAGGCGTTGCCGACTATGAGGGTAATATTATAGTACCGGTAGTCTGCACCAAAATTGCTTGTGCTGAGGGCTATTGGTTCACCCTCCAGTATGAAGACAACCGCTATGAGGCCTATTTGCTAGACGGCCGCCGTGTCAGTATTGATGAGGTTGACGGCCGCCGTTATGTTGCAGAATAATATTTGCCACAAAAAAAAGGTTGGAGCTTAGCGCTTCAACCTTTTTCTTTTAGTTATTCTTGCAGCAATTTTAATGTTACCCCAGCGGCAACAATCATAACCGCAGCCACAGCTAAGGTAATCAGAGCATTAACAAAGAGTGATAAAAATCCTTCTACCTGCGGAAACGCCTCCAAAGCACTAAACCCCACAGCTATAGAAAAAGCACAAATCACCGCCAGTTTCGGAGAGTTCTTTGCCTCCACTAAATTAACTCCAAAGGCAGCAAACACCGCCACTGCTACTGCTATAATTCCTAGAATTGTCATAATGATATTTTTTTAGATTAAATTAATAATAAATTTTGCCGCCACTATAACATATAGTTATGACAAAATCAACAAAAAAATACGCTGCTGCGGCAAGCTTCTATCGCCTTTTAACAAACCATTTATCCTCTTGACTCCCTGTGTTTATTGTTATACACTCGCTCCAGTTTTAACTGATACGCTGTTTTTCAGCCCTTTAATACTTTTAATATGATGCAACAGTTTTATATAATACATACCATTTCCATTATTATCCCTTAGGGGATATACTTTACTTTGCACATAATCAAATCCAGTTTGTTGTTCCGAAATCATTTCGGATTCTGTTTTGTTAATTAAATCCATTATAATCGGTTGAGAATAAAAAGATGAAACATTATGCAGAAGTCAAGGCAAAGCCAGACTTTGTCGAACTTGAAAAAGACGTCCTTAAATTTTGGGAAGAAGATAACACCTTTGCAAAATCCGTTCACAATCGTGACGGTGCGGCAGAATTTGTGTTCTATGACGGTCCTCCGTTTGCCAACGGTACCCCGCACTACGGCCATATTATGGTGTCTTATGTCAAAGACGTTGTCGCCCGCTTCCAAACCATGATTGGCAAAAAGGTTGACCGCCGTTTAGGCTGGGATTGCCACGGACTTCCGGCTGAAATGTCAGCTGAAAAACAGCTCGGTGTTTCCGGCCGCAAACAAATTGAGCAATTCGGGGTTGAGAAGTTTAATGACTTCTGCCGCTCCGATGTCCTCAAATACTCCGGCATTTGGGTTGATATGTTCAAGCGCATCGGCCGCTGGGTAGACTTCAACCACGACTACAAAACCATGGATCTTCCGTTTATGGAAAGCGTAATCCATAATTTTAAGGAGCTCTACGATAAAGGTCTGGTCTATGAAGACTACCGCGTTTTGCCGTATTCTTGGGCGGCTGAAACTCCGCTTTCTAATTTTGAGGTCAACCAAGGCTATCAAGACAAAACCGACAACGCCATTACCGTAATGTTCAAGCTTGAAAACGGGATGAACATCTTAGTCTGGACCACCACGCCGTGGACCTTGCCTTCCAACCTAATGCTTGCTGTCGGGCTTGATATCGACTACGCCATAATGGAAGAAAACGGCCAAAAATACATCTTGGCGCAAGCCTTGCTCTGCCGCTACAAAAAACAATTGGAGCATGCCACACAAGTTGGCTCATTAAAGGGCAAAGACTTGGTCGGCTTGAGCTATGAGCCGATGTTCCCTTATTTCAGCCATCTCAAGTCTAAAGGTGCGTTTAAGGTCTTGAGCGGTGACTTTGTCTCAACTGAAGACGGTACCGGTATCGTCCACATTGCCCCGGGTTTCGGTCAAGATGACTTTGATGCCTGCCGCGCTTATGATGAGAACTTTCCGGTTGTTTGTCCGGTTGATGAAGCCGGCAAGTTCACCTCTGAAGTCCCCGACTACGAGGGCAAGCAGGTTTTTGAAACCAATGAGCCGATAATGCAGTGGCTCAAAGAACACGGCCTCTTGGTCAAAAAGGAGCAATACACCCACTCTTATCCTTTCTGCTGGCGTACTGATACCCCGTTGATTTATAAGGCCATGTCCAGCTGGTTTGTAAGGGTTACCGACTTCCGTGATGAGATGGTCAAAAACAACCAACAAATCAACTGGGTTCCGGAGCACATCAAAGACGGTCGCTTTGGCAAATGGCTTGAAGGCGCCCGTGATTGGTCAATCTCGCGCAACCGTTTCTGGGGTACGCCGATTCCGGTCTGGAAGTCTGACAATCCGAAGTTTCCGCGGGTTGATGTATTTGGCTCTGTGGCTGAGATTAAGGAGAAAACCGGCTTTGAGGTTACCAATCTTCACAAACCCTATATTGATGATGTCATTTACCCCAATCCGGATGACCCTTCTGGACAAACGATGATGCGCCGTGTCGGCGATGTCTTTGACTGCTGGTTTGAATCCGGCTCTATGCCTTATGCACAAATCCACTACCCGTTTGAGAACAAACAGTGGTTTGAAAATCATTTTCCGGCTGACTTCATTGTTGAGGCTATGGACCAAACTCGTGGCTGGTTCTATACTCTGACGGTATTATCTACGGCCTTGCACCACAAACCGGCATTCAAAAACTGCATCTGCACCGGCTTACTGATGGCTGAGGGCGGGCAAAAGCTCTCCAAACGTTTGAAGAACTACCCTGACCCGAACGAAATCTTAGATACCATCGGTTCTGATGCTCTGCGCTGGTTCTTGGTATCATCACCGGTGTTGAAGGGCGGCAACCTCGCGGTTGATAAAGAGGGCAAAGAAATCGCCAAAGCCTCCCGCGTGGCTCAAATCCCGCTGTGGAATGCTTTTTACTTCTTTACTTTGTACGCCAATGCTGAGGAGTACCAAGCCAAAGAAATCAACCACTCTTCTGAGGCAATAGATAATTATATTTTATCTAAACTCAAACACCTGCGTGATACGGTCAAATCCGGTATCGAGAGCTACGACGTTGCTTTAGCCACCTCTGAGGTCGCCTCGTTTATGGAGGTTTTGAACAACTGGTATATCCGCCGCACTCGTGACCGCTTCTGGGAGGGCGATTCCCAAGCTTTTGATACTTTGTATACGGTTTTGGTCAATGTCTGCAAGATAATTGCACCATTGATGCCGTTTGTCAGCGAGCACATCTACAAGACCTTGACCGGCGAGGAATCCGTCCACTTGGCAGATTACCCAAGTTTGGAGGGAATCGACTATGATGCCGAGCTGGTTGAGCAGATGGACTTTGTCCAAGATTTGTGTTCAACGGCCAAGTTCATCCGTGAGGAAAAGAACCTGCGCAACCGCTTGCCGTTGCAGAGCTTAACGGTTATCGGAGCCGAGCTCACCCCCGCTTATCAAGACATTATCAAAGACGAGCTTAACGTCAAAGAAGTCCGCTTTGACCACAACTTGGAAGCCTATGCCTCTAAAAAGGTTTACCTCTACACTCCGTTGCTGGGCAAGACCTTGGGCAAAGACATGGGCGCGGTTATGGGGGCTTATAAGCAGGGTCAATGGAGCTTGAATGCTGATGGCACCTTGGCGATTGCCGGCCACAACCTTAGCCGTGATTTGTTTGAAGTCCGCCTTGAGATGAAAGACGGCGTCGCCGGCAAAGCATTTGCCGACAACAAGGCAGTTGTCACCTTAGACACCACGGTAACCGAGGCTCTCAAGCGAGAGGGCATGGCGCGCGACTTTGTCCGCTTAGTTCAAACTCTGCGCAAGGACAAAGACTTCAACATCTCCGACCGCATTGAGCTTAGCTATGCCACTGATGATGCCGAGCTGGCGCAAGCCTTAGCAGAGAATCAGGCCTATATTGCCGAGCAGGTTTTGGCAGTCAAGATAAATTCTTCCTGCCTTTCTGGCACCGAGGGTGATATTGAGGGCAAAAAGTTGACCTTTGACGCCAAGGTCAGCAACGCCAAAGTCGCCTAACGCGATTTAAGGTATTTTCTTTCCAGGGCGGGGTGTTCCTCGCCCTTAATTTTTGCGCCTTAGCGGAATTTGTTAATAAAAAATTATGAAATTTTTGTTACACTTACAAATAAAAATGGACAAAATACAAAATCCGTGCTATATTGTCTAATATAAAGTATAAAGTCCACCTAACGGAGAGATACCATGGCTGAAAATAACGCTAATACTGAAGAACAATTAAATCAAGCGCAAAAAGACGCAATCGAACAGCTCAAAGAGCTGCAAGCTGATAGAAAATGGAATGATGAAATCTTAAAAGAGCATATCTCTAAGATTAATGAGCTGACCAGCCTGGAAGCTATCCAAGAGTATCTTGAAAAACAAAAAAAACAAGATTCTTCTAAAGAAGACGAAGCCTCCAAAGAAGACGACGCCTCCAAAGAAGGCGACACCGCCAAAGCAGACGAAGCTACCAAAGAAGGTGACGCTACCAAAGAAGACGCAGGCAAAAGCACAGCAACTAAAGAAGAAAACACAACTTCTGAAGATAAAACCCAAAAATCAACTACTGTTCATGAGGTAGATCCCAACAAGACTTCCGGTAATGAAAACACCGATACCGAGCATAAAGATGAACCCGAGTGGAAAAAGCTGCGTCGCCAAGAGTGGGAAAAATACGCTACTCAAGAGCGTCAGGAATTCAAGCTCCTGTCAGAAGACAAAGCCCCTGATTTGAATATGTCCGTCGGTGGTACCTC
>CALXWI010000029.1 GCA_944392325.1 uncultured Alphaproteobacteria bacterium
TATTATTGTCCATCTGGTTACGCATCTTCATGTCCTTATGGATATACATCTACAACTAGCAAACGTTGTTCATGTGGAGCAATATCTGGAACTTGCTATAAATGCAATTCGACCCATATTCATAGCTATTCATGTCCAGCGGGATACTCAGATACGTGTCCTTATGGATATACATCTAAAACACTTAGACGTTGTTCATGTGGCGCGACGACATCTGGAATTTGCTATAAATGCAATTCGAACCATGTTCATAACTATCCATGTCCAGCGGGGTATGTACCATCTATGTCTTGTTCTTATGGATACTCATCTTCAATTAAGGTAAAATGCTCTTGCGGTGAGTATTGGGGAACTTGCTATAAATGTAACTTACCGCCTTCTTCTTCCAGTTCAGGCTCTGGCATTCCTTCATATCCTGGATCTAGCAGCTCTTCTTCAAGTAGTTCTAGCTCTTCGTCGTCGAGCAGTAGTTCATCATCAGGTAGCAGTCAACCTTCTTGTACGCCTACAGAAATTGTTGAAACAATCGAAACCTGTAGTGATGTTGAATATTGGGATTTTTCAAATGAGTGGAACTATTGTTATTATACCTACGAAATAGATGACTGCGGGAATAAAAAACAAACCGCAAAAAGATGTGTGCAATTTGATACCCAATCTCAGGCTCAATCGGCACATGACAGACTTTGTAACTAGCCAATCATTCCTTATAAATCAGGTTGAGGACGCGTTCAGTGGCTTTGATTGCGGCCTTGACCTGATCTGAGGATACGGCATGGGTAACCATACCGTTGTCCCATTTTATGGAAGCTTCAACCAAGGAGTTACTATTGCCCCCAGGGGGAATGGTGATTTCAAAATCGATTAGCCGCGGAATGCTGATATTCATCTTACCGGAAAGCTTACGCAGAGCATTCATAAAAGCATCGTAACCGCCGCTGCCGTTGGAAACTTCTTCCCAGATTTTGCCTTTATATTCGACCTTGATATTGGCGCTCGGTTTCATACCCATTGATGTAGATATCACACAGCCCAAAATGCGAAAAGTTTTGAAACGGTGTCCACCCAGCAAGTCAGAAACTAAAAACGGCAAATCTTCGGCGGTAACTTTCTTCTTCAAATCTCCTAGTTCAACAATTTTTTCAAGCAGCTTGTGCTTTTGGTCATCATTCAAATCGATACCTAATTTAGCCAGGTTCATATCCAGACTAGCCTTGCCTGAAAGCTTACCCAAAGCATAATCGCGGGTGCGGGCAAATCTATCCGGCGTTAATTTGGATACATATAAATTGCCTTTTTTATCGCCATCGGCGTGGATACCTGCCGTTTGAGTAAAAACATCTTTACCTAAAATCGGCATATTAGGAGCAATACGTTTGCCGCTAAAAGTTTCAACCAATATACTAATGTCTTTGAGCTTGCTCTCGTCAACTGTAGTTTGATAATCCGTATGGTCATTAATGGCGGCAACAATTTGTGCCAAATCAACATTACCGGTACGCTCGCCCAACCCATTGACTGTGGTATGCAGAGCCTTAATTCCGGCCTTAACTGCGGCCAGAGAATTGGCTACGGCCATACCATAATCATTGTGAGCGTGGAACTCAAATTCTTGCTCCGGATAACGGCTGGTGGTGGCCGAGATAAGTTCAAAAGTATCAAACGGGTTAAGTACGCCCAAAGTGTCCGGCAGAATAATCCGTTCAAAACCTAAGTTGGTATAAGTATCAAGCATTTTCCAGACATAATCGGGGCTATGTTTAATACCATTAGACCAATCTTCAAGATAGACATTAGCGACAAAGCCGTTGTCCTTGGCGTATTGCAAGGTTCGCTTGACATCAGATAAATGCTCATCCAAACTCTTTTTGAGCTGCATTGTACAATGGCGTTCTGAGCCTTTGGTTAAGAGGTTGATGTGGCGGCAGCCTGTGGGTTTGAGCCAGTCAATCGATTTATTATAGTCAGTAAAGCTCAATACTTCAATATTATCCTGATAACCGGCATCTTGTGCCCAAGACATAATGTTAGTCAGCGAGTGTTGCTCCTCTGGGCTGACTTTGGCACTTGAGACCTCACAACGGTTGACGCCGACTTCTTCAAGCAAGCGGCGAACGATGACTAATTTTTCTTCAGCCTTGAAAGCAACGCCGCTGGTTTGTTCGCCATCGCGTACCGTTGTATCAACAATATCTATTTTAGTGGTGGGCATTTTTATTCTCAGTAATTAAATCAATGATTATTTGGGCGGCGTTTTCACTCGGGGTCTGCTCGCCGGCACCAAGGATGGTTTTGACTTTAGCAAAACCTTCCTGCTGCTTGTCATAGAGGTCATTATCGCGGTTGATAAAGTGCTTGGTGTAACCTGCTATATTGGCCGGAATACAACGCTCTTGTAAGAGCTCGGGCACAATCTCTCGCCCAAGCAAAATATTGGGCAGGTTGACAAACTGAATCTTCAAAAAATGTTTAGCCAGCAATGCTGTCAGTGGCGATACTTTATAGCAAATAATATGCGGAACTCCGCAAATGGCTAACTCTAATGACACCGTACCTGAGGCCGCAATCGCGGCACAAGAGGCACTAAATGCGCCATAGCGGTCCGCCTCATTTTCAAGCACGATTATAGGCAGCCCGCTGTCTTTGACTGCAGACTTAACGCTGGCGGCAACGGTCTTAACCGTGGGGATAACAAAGCGATAACTTCCGTCTTGCTCATGCAAAAGTTTTACCGCGTTCAAAAAGTCAGGCAAGAGTTTGGAGACCTCAGTTTTACGCGAGCCGGGCAAAACGGTGATAACTTTTTCATCCTTACCGATGTTATAGCGGCGGCGGAAGTTGTTGCTGTCAGCAACTAAGGCCGGACTTTCAATTACCGGATGTCCGACAAACTCTGCCCTAAGCCGGTAAGGCGTAAAATACTTGGGTTCATAAGGGAACAATGTCAGCAACAAATCTATGTATTTATACATAGTCTGGGCGCGTTTTTTCTTCCAAGCCCAGACTTGCGGCGCAACGTAGTGCACTTGGGGAATCCCCAATTTGAGTTTGCGGAGTTTTTTGTGAATGCGCTCCGAAAAACTCCAGCTGTCAATCGTTATGACAACATCTGGTTTAACTGTTTTAATATTATTTATAGTTTGATTAATTAGCCCCAAAATTTTAGGAATACTCGGAATGATTTCAACCAAGCCCATAACCGCCAAATCGCTGATATCAAAAAGCGGGGTGAGGCCTTCTTTTTCCATCGTATCGCCGCCGACGCCGTAGAACTCAACCTTATCACCGAGTTTGCGGCGCATCGCACGCATAAAACGCGAGCCAAGCAAATCTCCGGAGGGTTCTCCGGCTATCAAGTAGATTTTGAGTTTGTTATTTGAAGTCACCGGGGTTTACTCCTATTACAAAAAGGCCTTCTTTATCAGCGGTTTTTATCATCTCTGCCTCATCAACAATCAGGCCGTTGCCGGCATGGACGGCAATACCGCGCAGCCCACTCTCTTTGGCACGCAAGACTGAACGAGTGCCTATGGTGGGTAAGTCAATGCGCATATCTTGCTGGGGTTTGCGCAACTTGACCAATACACCCCCTGCCCCTTTGCGGCGGTAATCTCCGCAACGGCGGATAAGCTCATCAGTTCCTTCAATGCCTTCTACGCCCAGCACCAGACCTTGTTGGACGATTACAGACTGACCGACGTCTAACTCGCCCAAAACCAGAGCAACTTCTATGCCGCGGCGGATATCAGCCATGGCCTGCTTATCTGGCTTATGTTTACCGAGCACTCCTTCTTTGACCAAAATATCTGGCATAACTTCTTGAATGCCGCGGACGGTCATGCCCTCCCCTTCAATCTCTTTGATTACGGCACGAAGCAAGCCGTCATCGCCCAGAGCCTTCATCCCGACTTTGGCAAAAAATGCCGTTGTCCGGAAATCAGGTATCAAATCATGCAAAGTCGGGCGCTTGATGGTACCTATCATTACGACTTCGTCAACGCCCTCTTCCTTGAACTTTTTAAAGCCGCTGCCGGCCTGCCCAAGGCGCATCCACATATGGGGGATATTATCTTTGTCAGCAAGCAGGTCTTTGGAGGCGTTACCCTCAATTGCCAGCACAAAAAAGTCTCGTCCTTGAGCTTGGCAATGTTCAATCAAACGGCGGGGAATACTGCCGCCTCCGGCGATGATGCCCAGTTTTTTAGTCATGGTTATCCTTATTACAAAAAACAGGAAGTTATTGTATTAGTCTACAATAACTTCCTATATTTTTTCTTAACAAATTATTCCGCAGTCATAATTTTGCGGCGGCCGTGAAGTGAGGCCTCAATAAAGGCAAGTTGCTCCATAACCATAGCGTTATCTGCAAATTTGGTTTTGGCTTTTTCAACTCTTTCATCAAAAGTATCTTCTTTGCCCTTGAAAATGTACATAAAAGCACGACTAATCGCTTTTACGGTATGCTCATCAATGCCGCTGCGTTTCAACCCGACAACATTCAAGCCACGAAGCTTGCCGCGGTCGCCGGTGACAATGCCAAACGGAATAACATCACGATCAACACCACTCAAACCACCAATCATAGCTTTGCGGCCGATATGGCAGAACTGGTGAACCGCTGAGTTGCCGCCCAAAATAACCCCGTCAGCCAGATGTACGTGACCGCCGATTACGGCGTTATTAGTCATAATCACGTTATTGCCGACGACGCAATCGTGGGCAACGTGCGAGTTGACCATAAACATTCCGTCATCGCCGACGACCGTAGTGAAATGTTCCTTCGGGGTACCGGCATGCATAGTTACATTTTCACGGATGACATTGCGTTTGCCGATAATTAATTTAGCCTCAGGCTGGAACTCGTTGCCATGGTCTTGCGGGCCGCCGCCCAAGCAGGCTCCGGGGAAGACTACCGTACCCTCGCCGATGGTGGTGTTGCCCAACACGCTGACACGGGCGATAAGGTTTACATTTTCACCGATTTTGGCCTGCGAGCTAATATAGCAAAACGGACCAATCTTAGCGCTGGCGGCAATCTCAGCACCGCTTTCAACTACCGCTGACGGATGGATGTTACTCATAGTCAAACTTTCCTTTCTTTGTTATTCTGTCTTATTCCTACCCGCCAATGTAGCAAGCTTAATATCGTTTGTAAAGACACAAAAACTTTCATTTTATTTCCAGCGGGGAGCCCCCGCGGGCATCGGTTAGCGGTAGCGAGATTGGGGCAGAGAAACGAACTGTGTTCGCTCCCTGCCCGCTGAGAATTACCACGATGTGAGAATCGGGCGAACAGAGAAGCTGTTGTAGTCGCCGCTGGC
Organism: uncultured Alphaproteobacteria bacterium; assembly: GCA_944392325.1. Taxonomy (GTDB): domain Bacteria; phylum Pseudomonadota; class Alphaproteobacteria; order RF32; family CAG-239; genus HGM16780. The sequence goes on from CALXWI010000029.1 coordinate 5,322, forward strand.
GTCCACACCACCATCGGACATACCCACGAGGTAGTAGCCGTAGCCGCTGCTGGTAGACGACCAATACAAGCTATTTGTCAATTGCGTCCCGCCATTTGTCGAAAGCAACGAATTGACTCGTGATTTATTTTGATAAATTGATTTTAATTGCTCCCTATTCGGCAAGGTTCCTTTAACATTGCCGCAGAATGAGTAGTTTCGGCATTGGCTATTAGCACTAGACCAATTCATACGTCCTAAATCTTTCATTGCGACATAGAAGCCCATACCTGTAGCACGTACACCAACAACTTTGCCATTGCAATAATACAGCTCGCCAACTGCTCCATTCTGTGTTTGTTTCCGGCAACTACCATCTTTCCATTCGTAGCCAGAGGTGCAGGTGCAAGCCGTATATTTGCCGCCACAGGCAGAGCCGGAGCCACCGGAGTAACCGGTGCCGGTACAAGTGTATTTATAACTCGAATCACAAGAACATTGTTTATATAATCCGTTGCAAGAATCGCCTCCACCGATTTGTCCGGTTTCATTACAACTCAGAGTAAAACCTTCTTCTTTACAGACAGATTCTTTAGTCGGCAGACATGCCCATTTGTTGCCAAAGGGGCATTTGACGCCCTTCCCTCCGTTACACGATGTTTCGGTATAACCCAAGGTTGCGCAATCTTGGGTGGCGACGCATTGAGCAAAAGTTAATTGGGGTAAAAAGGACAAAGAAGTCCCTAAGAGTAAAAAGGAAATTTTTTGCATAATAACACCTGCATCTACATTTATCTTCACAGATATCATTATAACAAAAAAGAAAATATCTTTCAATAACTATTTTTAATTAATGGCAAAAATGGGGACGGGAAATGTGGGGATTTGCTCCGGCTTGAGCCGGAGGCACAAGCTGGTGCCTGTGGCGGATGTTTTATTTGCTCAAAATATATCCTGACTAAAAATATCAATATCTGAATCAAAAAGGCTCGGGGTGAGCCGAGCCTTGTTATAATCTGCTGTATTGTTTTTAGCTGCGGACGCGGTTGATGGCGTTGATATTGCGAATGAACATTTCGTTCTTCGGCAAATCTTCCAAATCAACCGGAAGTTTGCGACGCCAATTGGGGTGTTTGTCCCTATCTACTCCGGGGAGATTTTGGCGTTTATCAACCTCTAAAATATTCTCCAGCTCGGCTAAAAAGACACGGCTTGGGCAGCTGGCGACAAAGGTATTGACCGCCTCTGCCATTCCTTCAGGATAAGCCTCGCCGTAAATATAATTGTCTTTCCGCAGACGGTCTTGTGGCCACAAGCCGGACTCGTCCAATGCCTTGAGCAATTTCCATCTATCCATTTCTCGCTCGTGGTAGTTATTGTTCATAACCTCATCGTTAGGAATAATATCTGCTTTGCGAGAATCGGCGATATCATAGCCAAACCACCACATTTTTAACGGAGCCATATCATGTGTACCTACTGAGGTAAACGACTTGGTTTGGTAAGTCGATGGCTGATTAAAATCACCGCCCCAACCGGCTGAACGCTCTGCCCACAAAACACTCAGAGAATAGATGTGTTTGCTCTCCAGTGCCTCCAAAAATCCGTCCGGAACATTGCCCAAGCTCTCACCGGCTACAACGCAATGATTCAAGTGGCTTTCAATGGCTACGATATTAAGCATATCGGCAAAGTTATACATAATATAAGTTCCGAGCTCTTTGTCATTAGGAATAACATACAAACGCATCAGGCTCATAACGTGGTCAATACGCAGGGCTCCGGTATTGCGCATATTGGCACGCATAATCTTAATCAACGGCTCATAAGCTTTGGCCTTAAGAGCAAACGGATTAAAGGCTCCCAAGCCCCATTTTTGACCACCGGGGAAGAATGCATCCGGAGGTGCTCCGGCCCCTGAACCGGCGATGAATACATCCGGATCACTCCACAGCTCGGCGCTATCTTGACCGACACCAACCGCCAAATCACGATAAAAACCGACTTTTAATTGGCGTTTTTTGACCTCAGCCGCAGCTAAATCAAACTGGCGGAAAGCCTCAAACTGCAAAAACTTATAAAAGTTGACGCGATGCTCGTGTTTTTTGGCATAAGTTTTAACCGCCGGATTGGACGGGTTGCGATATTCTTCCTCCCAAGCGCGCCAGCCACCCCATACACTATGGCAGCGTTCTTCATAAAGAGTCAAAAATACGGCAAGCTTATTGAGCTCGGCGCCTTCACGGTCACAAAAGTCCTTAAACTCTTGCTGGCGTTTGCTATTTTTGCCCTCTAAGAATCGCTCGTAAAAGGTTTCCATAAATTTGATTTTGAGTGGATAAATCTCCTCGTATTTAATAATCTCGGAATTACGGAAATCTTCCACGCGACCGCGGACATCATCCAAATCTGACGCTTTGAACTCCGGCACACTCTCGATATCAATATAAATCGGATTCAAAAACAAACGGCTGATGGACAGATACGGGCTGGCATTCTCGGGGTAATTATGCTCCAAAATATTAAGCGGGTTAAGCCCGATAACATTGCCGCCTGACTGAGCGCAGACGTCTACAAAATTTTTCAAATCCGTAAAATCGCCGACACCCCAGTTGCGTTTGCTCTTCACAGCATAGAGCTGCAAGGCATAACCCCAGATGCGCCCGTTATCAACTGCCGGATTGGCATAACATTTTTCAGGAGCGATGGCCAATACGCTCTTATAATTTTTATCCTCTACTTCAACAGTTAAATCATAATAACCGACATCTAAATCAGTATCAATTGAGCAAACCTGACGAATATATTTTTTGTGGTTTATCTCCCTTTCTTCACTGGAGGTTATGTGTGAAGATATGGTGTGTTTTTTACCATCTTGGCGACTAACTGCCGTAATGGAAATTATACCATCTTTTTGTGATAGCGGCAAAACGATATCAAACTCGGCGTGGCTCTTATCAACAACATAAACAGGCTCCAATGTTTCTTGCCAACGGCGGTTGTCAAACTTAACCAACGAATATTCAACATCGGCGTCGGTATCTGCTTTGTAGCCCAACTGCTTGGCAAAAAAGCGGACGGTATCTTCGCTGGTTTCGTAGCGCTTGTGATTTTGTCCGGCATCATAATACTCGGTCAAGATACCAAGTTTATCAGCCAGAAGTCGTAAATTATCATTCATATCGGTTATCTTCTCCTTTTATTTTTTTATTTCAAAAACTAATACACTCCAGCCTGGGACAATAATTATTTGTGATGCTCCAAGCGGTTTTTTGCTGTGAAAGCTGTTGCTGCTATCAATGAGTAAAGTCCAATTTTCTTCTTCAAGGGGTGGAAGTTTCCAGCTCTTATCTTTAGCTTCAGCGTTCATAATTACTAAAATATGGCGGTTGTTGCCGTATACATCGTAGGCAATACTGCGGCGCGCAGTATCCTGCCAATCAGAACTACCAAACTCAACGCCTTTTTCGGTATACCAAGTTAAATCTTTTATGCCTTTGCGGTTTTGAGGCTTACCGGTGAAAAATTTGCGGCGGTTAAAAACATTTTTTAACCGGCGGCGCAGTTGTATGGCTCGGCGAGCATAACGAGCCATAACTTTGTCTTCAGCGTTAATTGCCTCCCACACCATCCAGGTAATAGTATTATCTTGGCAATACGGATTGTTATTGCCGAACTGAGTTTTGGAAAGCTCATCTCCGGCCAAAATCATCGGAACGCCGAAAGACATCAGCATGGAGGTAAACATTCCCATGGCACGGCGGCGGCGCTGAGCTCTTACCAACGGGTCATCGCTCTCACCTTCTACTCCGGAGTTCCAACTCCAATTACTGTTATTGCCGTCGCGGTTATCTTCTCCATTACTGCTGTTGTGTTTGCTGTTATAACTAACTAAATCACGTAGGCAAAATCCATCGTGCGCGGTAATAAAATTGACGCTAGCGGTAATATTACGGTTATTATGATTAAAAATATCACTTGAACCGCTAATCCGACTGGCTAGATCGGCAATCTGTCCGCCATCTCCTTTCCAAAAACGGCGTAAGGTATCGCGGTAGCGGTCGTTCCACTCACTCCAGCCCGCAGGATAAGCTCCGACTTGGTAGCCTGCATAACCTGTATCCCATGGCTCGGCAATCAATTTTACCTTGCGCAAGAGCGGGTCTTGTTTGATGGCATATAAAAAGCCGTTGTCTATTCTGAAATCGGTCTTATAACGGCACAAGGTCGAGGCTAAATCAAAACGGAAACCGTCGACGTGCATCTCCTTTACCCAATAGCGCAGGGAATCCATTATGAGCTCAAGCACATAGGGGTTTTGCACATTAAACGAGGCCCCGGTGCCGGTACTGTCGTAGTAATAGCGTTTGTTATCCGGACTTAAAGTATAATACGAGGCGTTGTCAATACCGCGGTAGCACAAGGTCGGCCCCATTTGGTTGCCCTCGCCGGTATGGTTATAAACCACATCTAAAAAAACCTCTATTTTTTGCTTGTGAAGGGCTTTGACCATATCCTTAAATTCATTGATACTATCACCGGAAAGGTAGCTTTGCTCCGGCGCAAAAAACGAAAAACTCTCATAGCCCCAGTAGTTGTCGTTTATCCACCCCTTACGGTGACGGTTGCCAAAGAAAGCGTGTATTGGCAAAAACTCGACCGCGCTAATGCCAAGCCACTTCAAATAACGAATCACGCTGTAATGTGAAAAACCGGCGAAAGTTCCGCGTTTATAGTCTGGCAAAAACGGGTGCATTTTGGTGAAGCCGCGGACATGGGTTTCATAAACAATAGTTTCTTCAAGCGGGGTAAAGGGGTGCTCATCTCCTTCCCAGTCGTAATCGTGGCGGTCTACCACTACTGATTTAGGGACATACGGCGCGCTATCAAGATGACTAAAAGATAAATCTTTATCTGGGCTATCAAGATCATAACCAAAGATGGCTTTGTGCCAAATTAAGCGTCCGCGGAGTTGACGTCCATACGGGTCTATCAAGAGCTTGTTGGGATTAAAACGATGCCCCTGCTCCGGTTGATATGGACCATAAACACGGTATCCATAAACTTGTCCGACGTTTAATCCTGGAATGTAAATATGCCAGATATTATTATCATTTTCTTTAATCTCATAGCGTTTTAGCTCCTCGGCTCCGGTCTTGTCAAAAAGGCAGACTTCAACCTTGGTGGCATGAGCCGAAAAAAGCGCAAAGTTGACGCCTTTACCGTCAAAATATGAGCCTAGGGGGTATGGTTTTCCCGTTTGGGGCTTGCCGGTTTCAGACATCTGCTTTGCGCTCCTTCGCTATACTTGTGGCTTTATTAATCCCGTATCGGTTTAATAACGATAGTAGATAGTGGCGGAAGTGTCAGCTTAATTGAACGAGGTTTATCGTTCCAGCTGATTTCTTCCGAATACATAAAGCCTTCGTTTTTAACTCCGCTTCCCCAGTAGTTTACATCATCACTGTTAAAAATTTCTTGATATTTTCCGACTTCGTAAACTCCTAGGCGATAATCGTGGCGGACTACCGGTGTAAAGTTACAAACAACTATCAGATAATCTCCGGGGGTTTCACCTTTGCGCATATAGGAGATAACGCTGTCATCGGCGTTGGAGTGTTCAATCCACTCAAAACCACGGTAATCAAAATCAATTTGGTATAATGGAGCGTTGCCTTTATACATCAGGTTCAAATCACGGACGCAGTTTTGCATACCTTTATACATCGGGTAATCAAGCAAAAACCACCGCAGACTCTCTTCGGAATTCCACTCCCAATCTTGGCCAAACTCACAGCCCATAAATAAAAGCTTTTTGCCGGGGTGGGTGTACATAAAGCCGTAATATGCTCTTAAGTTAGCAAATTTTTGCCACTCATCGCCCGGCATTTTGGAAAGCATTGAGCCTTTACCGTGGACAACTTCATCGTGTGAAATCGGCAAGATAAAGTTTTCATTAAACGCATAGAGCAAACCGAAGGTCAACATACCATGATGATATTTGCGGTGAATCGGTTCGTGAGAAATATAGCGCAAGGTATCGTTCATCCAGCCCATATTCCACTTATAACCGAAACCCAAACCACCCATAGATGTCGGGCGTGAAACCATCGGCCATGCAGTGGACTCTTCTGCGCAAGTGAACGCACCCTTATTTTGACCATAAACAAGCTCATTCATCTTACGCATAAATGATATAGCTTCAAGGTTTTCATTACCACCATAGTTGTTGGGAATCCATTCGCCCGGTTTACGGGAATAATCCAAATACAACATGGAGGCAACAGCATCAACACGCAAGCCGTCAATGTGAAACTCTTTAAGCCAATAAAGGGCGCTAGCACACAAGAAGTTGCAGACCTCAGTACGGCCATAGTTATAAATTTTAGTACCCCAGTCAAGGTGCTCACCTTTGCGTGGGTCAGCGTGCTCATACAAATGAGTACCATCAAACTCAACCAGTCCGTGTCCGTCTTTAGGGAAGTGAGCCGGAACCCAATCCATAATTACGGCAATACCGGCCTGATGGAAAGTATCAATCAAATAACGTAAATCATCGGGGGTACCAAAACGTGATGTCGGAGCAAACATACCAACAACCTGATAGCCCCAAGAGGCATCTAAGGGGTGTTCAGCTAGCGGCAAAAATTCGACATGCGTAAAGCCCATATTGGATACATATGGAACCAGAGTATCTGCCAATTCACGGTAGGTCAAAAACTCGTTATTATCTTTGCGGCGCCAAGAACCTAAATGCACCTCATAAATAGACATCGGTTTATCAAAAGAGTTATGTTCATCACGATATTTCATCCACTCTTCATCAGACCAATGATACTTGTCGATGTTATAAACAACTGATGCGGTATTAGGTCTTTTTTCGGCGTAGAATCCGACCGGATCTGACTTACTCAAAATATAATTTTCTTGTGTTTTTACTTCGTATTTGTAAATTTCTCCTTCGCCGATTTCAGGAATAAAAATATCCCATACGCCGCAGCTGATGTGCTTGCGCATCGGATTGACGCGGCCATCCCAATTGTTAAAATTACCGACTACGGAAACACGTTTGGCATTAGGCGCCCAGACAGCAAAACTTACACCTTTAACACCATCCATCTCACGAACGTGAGCGCCTAAAATTTTATACATATTAAGGTGGTTGCCTTCAGCCAAAAGATAGACATCAATATCACCTAATGTTGGCTGGAATCGATAAGCATCTTCTTTCTCATAGACGTTACCTAAATCGTTTTCAATTCTGAATTTATAGGCGAAGTTTTCCCCTACTCCGAGATTGATTTGATAGAAGCCTCGGTCATCAAGTTTTTCCATAAAACCAAGTGATGCTCCGTCACTTTTACGAATGACTTCAACGGATCTGGTATTGGGTTGGTAAGTTCTGATAAATACTTCTTTAGAGCCCTTATCGCGGTGGATACCAAGTACTGCAAATGCATTGCCGTGATCACCATTGATGATTGCTTCCATCTCTTCTTTAGATAACAAATTTTCCATTAAAATTTCCCCTAATAGACTCATTACATAATTAGATTAAACTCTCGAGTTTTTATCTATAAAACATCTGTATTTAAATGCAAGAAAATAACACACAAAAAACAATTATTTTCACAACTTAAAAAAAATAATGTATTTAGTGTTGACGTATTAATTTTTGATTGTATATTAAATTGTGTTGACCAAACATTTTTTATTTGGAGTTAGTTATGGTTACATTAAACGAAAACGCAATCAGAGAAGCTGCTTATTACAACTGGCAAAATGCCGGTTGTCCGCAGGGTCAAGATGAATACTTCTGGAGTATGGCTGTTGAACAGATTTCTAAGGGTTGCAAATGCTCTTGCAAGTCTAGTTCTTCTTCTAAAAAGTCTTCTTCATCTTCATCTAAAAAGTCTGCAAAAAGCACTTCAAAGTCGAAGTAAAATTCTGACTTCTGATGCAGAAGAAAACATGTAAAAATCCTGCTTATTCGGCAGGATTTTTTTTGTGCTTTTTTTAGTCTGGTTTACGGGCTGAAATGATGTAGCCCATCACTGATTTATCACCCTCATTGCGGAGCTTTTCGTAATGGTAAAACTCAAGCTCAAAACAGCTCATTTTTAATACGTTTTTGAGGTATGAAAATGAATGTAAAAAGCGCCCCGACATATGCAAAAAATAATCATTTTTATTGGCAAAATTTTCTGACACGGTGAAGATAATCCGCCCTCCTGGGGTCAGCGCTTTGTTGGCATTTTCAAAGACTTCTCTCAGGTCGCCAAGGTAGGTAAAAACATCTGCAGCCACTATCAAATCAAAAGATGTTTCGGTGTTTTTATTATTGTATTCAAGGTAGCGGTTGATGTCTGAATTAACTAGCTCAGAATAGAGATTTTTGCCGGCGGCAACCTCTAACATTTTTGATGATAAATCGACTCCTATCAAAGATTTTTTGGCGGCGTATTTGTGCAAAAATTCTCCACATAAACCGGTGCCGCACCCAAGGTCCAATATATGCAATTTGCCATATGATGACGGGGGATAAACTTCTTCCATTGAGTGGCGAATCAATGCCGGTGCTCGGTAATCCAGCGCCGCCAAAACTGCATCAAAATCAGGGGCAAAAACATCAAAAATATTGCGTACGTAATTGGGGTTAGCAGACTTGATTTTAGTGTTGCCAAACAATGAGTTAACAATATATGAAACGACTGGATTGTGACCATATTTTTTGTTCCATAAATCAACACATTCGGTAATGACTTCGATACCTTTTTCAGCGGCAATTTCATAAAACAAATAACCAAGATTGATGTGTTGCGAATCATCCCCCGCAGGAGATTTTTCTACAGCCTTCCACGCATTGGATAAAGAGGCGATATAATTGCCGTTTTTTTGGTAGGCTTGACTGAGGGTGTTATATGTCCATGGGTCAGTAGAATCGATTTTGACGGCTTGCTCTAAATTGGCAATTGCCTGCGCATAATTTTCTTGCGCAAGGTAGCTGTTGCCCAAAACCAGATAGGCGTGTTTGTTGTGCGAATCTTTTTCTAAGGCGAGTTCAGCATAGCGGATGGCATCGTCATAACGTTTTAGTTCATAACAGCAATTGGCAACATTGATTAAGGCCGGATAATCATGCTGATTTTTTTGTAAGACTCGAGCATAGTAGCGAAGCGCAGAATCGTAATCATTCTTCACATAAAAAATATTGCCCAGCGTTATTAAAATTGAGGGGTTGTCCGGTGCGGATTTTAGAATCTGCAAACAAAGAGCTTGAGACTCGGATAGATGTCCCTGCTCATAGAGAGTGATTGCTTTATCTATTTTTTTATTGATGCCAAACATACTAAAACCGGTTTATTTCTTGATATTTTAAAATTAAATCATTTTTTAGTAAAAAAACTATTGACGAGATGAAATTTTTATTATATTTATCTCTGTGTTATCGGATGGGGGTATGGCGGAACTGGTAGACGCGCTAGACTCAAAATCTTGTGGGTTCACTCCCGTGTCAGTTCGAGTCTGACTACCCCTACCAATTATAAAGGCTGGATTTCCAGTCTTTTTTTTTGCTTTAAATTCTATACTCAAAAATAAAACTAAGATTTTATTGACCTCGTTTTTTTTAAGATTGCAAATAATTTCAAACAATGTTAGACTTATGTTTAGCTGATGGTATGCATCAGTCAGGGCGTAGCAACCCTTTGCAATATAGTCGTTTGGGTATGACGACTTAAAAAAATGATTACCGGTACTTATATGCCTGTATGGGCGGGTGCCGGTATTATAAGAGCTTAGGCTTGAAATTGCCGGGCCGTATATATTGCTACGGTTGCTAACACCCGTCCACCCTTTGTTATCAAAGAGTGGACGTTGTTTTTAACAATTAAAACAAAGGGTGTTACAATGACTAATATCAAATTTTTACTTATCGGGACTTCTCTGTCCTTAATTCCAACTTTAACTTTTGCCCAATGTGTCGCCACACAAGATTGCGAAACTTTAGGTTATACGGAAACATCTTGCAACGGTGGCAAAGGTGTCAAATGCCCATTCGGTAACAAATGGGCTTGTCTACCAACTAAAGAATCTATTTGTAAAGAAGAAGGCTTTACTTTAGCTTGTAATGGAAATGGCCAAACTGGAAGTGGCGATTCTTGCAACGGATTATACAAACAATGTTCTTGCGATTCGAGTTACCAATATACCTGTTCCGGTACGGGGTACTCCGGCGGTTCCGGTATGGCCTGTAACGGCAAATATAATAAATGTATATGCTCAAGTGGTTACAGTTGGAATGGTAGCAGTTGCACTATTTCCTGCTCCTCTTCTTATAAATACACTTGTACTGGTATCGGCTATGCCGGAGGTTCCGGCACCGTCTGTGGTGGAAAATATACCTCCTGTACCTGCACCAGCGGCTATGAGTGGAATGGTAGCAGTTGCAAAAAAGAAGATAAAGGAGAGGCTATTGGGAATTTCTATTATTGTAATGGTACGGTCGTTGGACTGAAAACGGATGATATGAATTTTTATATTGCCTTAAGAAATGTTGGAACAAAAATGGATTGGAATAGTGCTTTTTATGGGTGCTTAAACTATACTTTTTGTGGAAATATAAATGGTACTTTACCTTCCCAAGATCAATTAAGAACTATTTTTTCAAGAAAATCTGAGCTTAATACTCTATTATCAACATATGGAGGAACTGAATTTGGAAAAGGCGAATATTGGTCATCAACTCTTTATACTACTGGTGTTCCTGACAGGTATTATACTGTAAAAATGCATAATGGTTATTCTGAAAAACGGGCAACCAATTGGCAGGACACAACGGTTCGTGCTGTTCTTGTTGATTATTGATTTTATTTTTGCAAAATTGAAGCCCGCTGTTCTGCGGGCTTTCTTCTTTTAGGCGCGTTTCCAGACCGTGCCGCTCGGGGTGTCTTCGAGCAATATCCCCTGTTCTTTCAGCTCATTGCGAATCGCATCAGCGCGAGCGTAGTCCTTGCTCTTTTTGGCAGCAATGCGCTCGGCTATCTTGGCCTCAATTGCAGACTCCGACAAACCGCCATCTGCGTCGTCTCCCTTAAACCAGCTCTCCGCATCTTGGTACAACAAGCCGAGCATTTCGGCTCCGGCTAAAAGTTGACCTTTGTATTTGGCCTTATCTTCCGGTGTAATCGCTTTATTCAGGTTATTAGTAATCTCATGCAAATATGACAAAGCCAGAGGTGTATTTAAGTCATCTGCCAGTGCGTCGATAATCCGCTCGTCAGGGGCACAATCTTCAGCCTTTACATCTTTGACATTGCGCAAGGCATTGTAAAACTTGTCTAAGGTTTGCTTGGCGCTATTAAGCCCTTCAAAAGTAAAGTTGAACGGCTGGTGGTAATGCGTGGTTAAAAACAGCAAGCGCAGAGCCTCTGCCGGATATTTGGCCAGAACTTCATCAACCGTAAAAAAGTTTCCTAAAGACTTAGACATCTTAACACCGTCAACCATCAGCATACCGGTATGGACCCAGTAACGCGCGAAGTGTGAACCTTCAAACGCACAGCAAGACTGAGCGCATTCGTTTTCGTGGTGCGGAAAGATTAAATCCGAGCCGCCGCCGTGGATATCAAAATCATTGCCCAGCAATTTGGAGCTCATGGCTGAGCATTCCAAATGCCAACCGGGGCGGCCATAGCCCCATGGGCTGTCCCATCCGGGTTGGTCAGCATCTGATGGTTTCCACAGCACAAAGTCGGCCGGATTTTTCTTATAATCGGCAACTTCAATACGAGCGCCGGCGAGCATCTCTTTCATACTGCGGCCGGACAAATAACCGTAGCTGGGCATAGAATCGACTGAAAACAAAACATGACCTTCGGCCTCATAGGCGTGGCCGTTGGCTAAAAGTCTTTTGACCAGTTCTATCATCTCATTAATATATTCAGTTGCGCGAGGACGATAGTTGGGGTCAAGAACATTTAGCTTTTTCATATCCGCGATATACCAGTCATAAGTTTCCTGCGTGATTTCGCGAATCGGTTTGCCGGTTTGTTTATGTTTGTTCAAAATCTTGTCATCGACATCAGTAATATTAGACACGTAGGTAACGTGTTCGGCTCCGTAGACATGGCGCAGCAAGCGATACAAGACATCAAACACAACCGGTGTTTTGGCATTGCCCAAGTGGGCTTTGTCATACACCGTGGGACCGCAGACATACATCCGAACGTTACAACAATCCAGCGGCTCAAATTTGTCTTTGCGCCGTTTGAGAGTGTTGTTCAAATATATATCTACCATAGTTTTATCTCCTTACTACAAAAAATCAAATTAAGCGGTTTCGCCTTTTAAGCGCTTGTAAGCTTTAGTGCGACCAATCAACGGAAGCAATATTTTGAGCTCAGGACCGTTATCCATAGCAGTCAAAGCTTTGCGCAGAGGGTGAAAGAGTTCTTTACCTTTTTTGCCGCTCTGAGTTTTAACAGCTGACATCCACTCATTAAATGTATTTTCGTTCCACGGCTCAGGCGGGAGCAAATCAGCGGCAGCTTCACATAAAGTTTTATCTTCAATTTGAGGTGTTAATGTCTGGCGACAAATGCTGTCCCAAAGTTTGACATCGTCGGCAACTTCAAGATTGCCGCGGACGGCATTCCAAAACTCAGCACTTACCGAATAGCGGTCTTTAACGGCCTCATAGGGCATGGTATGCAGCATACGAGTATTAAAATGCTTGAGCTCGGCTTCATCAAACTTGGGCTGAGAGCGACCCATTTTGGAGAAGTCAAGCGTATTAGCCAGCTCTTCCAAGCTATAAAAAGGTTCAATTGACTCTGAGGTTCCGAGCTTAGCCAGAAAAGAGCAAATAGCCATAGCTTCGACACCCTCGGCGCGGAGCTCTTTAACCCCCAAGCTGCCCAGACGTTTGGAAAGTTTGCCTTCTTTGCCGGTCAGCAGAGGCAAGTGAGCAAAGGTTGGAACTTGTCCACCGATAGCCTCAAACATTTGGATTTGTGCAGCGGTATTGGTAACGTGGTCTTCGCCGCGGACAATATGAGTAATGCCGAAGTCAACATCATCAATAACCGAAGGCAAGTGGTACAAAAAGCTTCCGTCCTCACGAATGATAACCGGATCACTCAAATTTTTTTCAGAATAGCGGCATTCACCACGAACCATATCGTGCCAAACGATATCGCCATCGACCAATTTGAAACGATAATGCGGGCGGCGGCCTTCAGCCTCATAACGGGCGATTTGCTCCTGAGTAAGTTTGAGTGCCGAGCGGTCATAAATCGGCGGCAAGCCTTTATTAAGCAGGCGTTTGCGCATAAACTCAAGTTCTTCCGGAGTTTCATAACAAGCATAGACGCGACCGGCTTGTTTTAAGCGTTCGGTAACTTCTTGATAGCGGGCAGCACGTGCCGACTGGCGAGCTTCTTCGCTCCACTCCAGCCCCAGCCAGTGCAGAGCGTCGCGAATAGCGACCTCGTATTCAGCTTTGGAGCGCAGAGTGTCCGTATCATCAATACGGAGCATAAATTTTCCACCTAATTTTTTGGCCAGCAGCCAGTTGAACAGCGCCGTACGGGTGTTGCCAATGTGCATAAATCCGGTCGGGCTGGGCGCAAATCTTACTTTTATATTGCTCATTATAAAAAAATCCACTTCAGTATAAAAAAAACTAAAGTGGATAATAGCGCATTTCGGCAGAATTTCAACTGTTTTTTATGGGGCCGGAGAATATGGCAATTCGCCATTCTGATAAGCCTCGTTGCGGCGGTTGATGGAATCGATAATCTGTTGAAAATCCTCCAAAAACCAAGCGACTTCTCCCTCGTCTTCCTGCATAAGTTGGTAGAACTTGCGGCGGTATGACAGCGCCAACGAGCTCTCGGCAATACGAAGGTCAACCAATTTGAGCCCGTTAACATCATTCCGAATATTAAACTGCACCATAATATCTTGCAGGGCATCTTGCGGCGACAACGAGGCAAAATGGATTTGGGCAGAGACCTCGGCGGTATTTGGCCCTGTGATTACGGCACGAATAATTTGGAAACTGACTTTATCGGTGAGCGTTAAAGGATAAGTCTTATAAATAGCTAAAGCATAGAGCTTAAACATGCGGCGGAACTGCAGCTGCTCGTCAGCGGTCATAATCGGCCAATACTTGCCCATTACGAATTTGGCGATATAATCCGTATCAACATAGCGGCTAAACAAATTATCCAAGGCCTGATATTTGACCTCTAGATTGTTATAAGACAAGGCTTGCAAAAGTTCGTTACCCCTCTGCTCCGCCCATTCTATAACTTCTTGACGCTCAAGCGATGAGGCTTGTACCGACGGGGCGCAAAAAAACGCAAAACAGAATATGATAACTTGTAAAAAAAGGTTACTTTTCATAAAAAAATGCCTTATGATAAGTTTAGTTTGGAGTAGTATAATACAGAATTGGTTAATAAAAATGAAACTTAGAAGCTTTGTTACTGCAGTATTTTGTTGTTTGTGGGCGGCTGAGGCTATGGCCGTTGACCCAGGGTTGCGATATATTCAGGCTCGCGGAAGACTCTTGTGCGGAACCAATACCGATGCTCCGGCTTATGCCGCAAAAGATGAAAACGGTATGTGGAAAGGCTTTGACGTGGATATGTGTCAGGCCATATCAATTGCAATTTTTGGTGCACCGGATAAATATGAAATGGTCGACGTACGCACCGACCAAATCGCAAAATATTTGAAAAGCGGACGAATTGACGTGATGATGGGGGGATCATCTTTGGCTGCTAGTGCCGAGGCTCGCTCCAAATTTGCTCCGGCTGCAATCTTATATTATGACAAGCAAGTGTTTTTGGCTCGCAAAGCGCAAGGTGCAAAATCTATGGAAGATTATCGTTTTGCCAATGTATGTGTAGTCAACGAATCTAATGACACTAATAATGTGGAAGAATTTAGCGCTCGATACAATTTAGGCCTTAAAATTATTCCGTTTAATTCGGAGCTTCGCGCTAAGCAGGCTTTTTTGCTCAACCGCTGTGATTTAATGGTTGGCAATCGCGCCTATATTCACGGAGTGTGGAATGAGCATTTTGCCGAAAATCCAGATGTGAAAATGATTCCGGAAGATGTTGCCATTAAACCGGTATATATCTTGGTTGACAAAGACAACCCCAAACTGCAAGCAACCATACGCTGGGTGGTTAATGCCCTGCAAATGGCCGAGATGTATGGCATGAACATGAAGACCGCATCTATCCAAATCGGTTTGAAAAACACCTCGCAACGCAACCTTATGGGTGAAGACCCTAAGCTGTGGAACAGTTTTGGTATTAAGCCCAAATGGCTCAAAACCGCGTTGTCAAAAGTCGGAAACTTTGGGGAAATTTATGAGCGCAACTTTGGCAAGTACAGCGAGTTGAAGTTTGATCGCGGTGATAACAAATACCTTAAAGACGGCGGGCTACTTAGTCCGCAACCTTTCTTATAATCAAGACGGAGCAGGCAAAACTGCTCCTTTTTTTATATTACCGAGTGGAAATAAAACAAGCAGCTGCCGCTAAGCCATCTGCAGTAATGCGGTGCTGTCCGCCACTAATGATATAATTTTCAACCTTGCAGCCCAGGGTCTCAAGCTTTTTACGGGTATAATCCTGAGCCTTAAAACGCACCAGATTATCGGCATCACCGTGAATCAACAGCATATCAGGGTGGGAAGATGCATGACGGCTAAGGTAAGAATGAGGCGCGATAATACCTGAAAAGCTAACACATCCGCCGATGTTTTCTTCCCTCATCAGGGCGCTGAAAATCGCCAGCATTGCCCCCTGTGAAAAGCCGCACAAATAAAGCTTGCTTTCATCTAAGCCGTATTCACTCAATAAGCTATCAATATAAGGAGCCAAATATCCATCAGCAGAAACAAAACCCCGCGTCATCTTATTATAAATGGCGGCGCACTCGCGCATGGTCGGCACGGTTTTGCGCTCGTCATTAGGGTCAAACTCGTGCATGGAATACCATTGCCGTTTGCGTTCGTGAATTTCACAAGGAATGGGAGCCTGAGGCAAATGAATAGCACAGTTGTCCATAGCATCAACAAAAGGTGTTATGGTACGATTAAGGGTTTCGCTGTTGTCAATATATCCATGTAGAAAGACAATCAGCTTTTCAGGGTGACCCTTTATGTGGGCTATTTCTTCGGTTATTCCGGACATTGTTATTTATCCAAAGTTTTGTCGCGGGTTATTTTAGCGAGCAGTAGTTAAAAAAAACTTAACCTGGCTTATTTGTTTTGCTCAATATACTTTTAATTGCATAAATTTTCTTCAATTAGTTGTATATAGTACAATAATTATGTTGACAGTTGATTTTTATAAAATATATATAGTTTTAGTAGTATTGTATGTGCGTTTGGTTTTGTTTATATGCTTATTGCAATTTTTAAGTGTTTATTGGACTGTCCGGACTTGAATTTTAGTACATAAAATTAGTGAGGATGTTATGAAATTTGAAAAAATTTGGGATGCTATTGATAAATTTGCCAAGAATAACGGTATGTCCCCTTCTGCCCTGGCTAAAAGTATCGGACTAGATGCAACTACTTTTAATAAAAGCAAGAGAATTAGAAATGATGGCAAACAAAGGTGGCCGTCTTTAGACAGTATCAATCGTATTTTGGAAGTATATAATATTGAATTTGAGGATTTGTATAAGCTGAGCGATGATATACATAGCACAAAGCAATCTCTTTCAATACCCTATATATCTTTATCAGGCCTATCTCAAGGCAGTAGAACCGATGTAAGGAAATTTGATATATCATCTTGGAGGCAAGTACAATTTCCGTATTCTACTCAAAATATGTATGCCATTGATTTGGATGATAGTTGTTATGAACCATTATACAACTTTGGCTCAACTCTGGTGGTGGCAAAAGATTCTGAAATTCGTCGCGGAGACAGAATTGTGATTATCACTCGTAGCGGTGAGAGTTTAATCCGCGAATTTATTCGTCGTGAGGAAAATGCCATAAAAGTGTGCACACCTTATGACAAAGAAAATTTACAATACATCAACTTGTCAGACATTCGCTTGCTTAACCGCATTATGTGGGCAAGCCAGTAGGTCAAACGGACCAAGCTGGGGCAAACGGGCGCCGTTTGAGCGGAGAGCCTCCGCGGGCATCGGTTTCCGCTAGTAAGATTGGGGCAGAGAACGAACTGCGTTCGCACTCTGCCCGCTGAGAGTTAGTAAGAAGAGAGGCTTACCCTGCCCTTTGAAGATTACCATGATTGCAAAACAGCTACTGATCCAGATACAGCAAAGGGTGAAGGATCTTTATAATTTAAAGAAATTGAATAACCTCCATCCTGTCCTACATATACTGCTTTGTATTCATTTTTTTCATTGCCTGGTGTAGATGACCAAAAGTAAGCTCCGTATTGACCATTTGGAGGACTATATATCGTATATGATAAACGCCATCCTTCATCATTTGGTAAATTTAATAAAGTTTGAGATAATTCATATCTATTTTCATGAACTTTTTTTAATTGTGCTTCTGTTGGTAGTTTGCCGGTTAGATAACCACAAAATGTATAGTGAGATGCTGCTTTATTTACACCGCTATCCCAATCTGGGGATATTGATTTTATAGAAATATAAAAGTTCATATTTCCAGCCTTAACACCAACGATTTTACCATTACAATAGTATAAATCTCCTTTGGCTTCTCCTTTATATTGACAAGAGCCGTTGTTCCATCCATAGGTACTTTTACAAGTGCATTTGGTATATTTGCCGCTACAAACTTCGCCCGAACCGCCGGTTTGGTTGGTTCCAGTGCAGGTGTATTTATAAGTTGAGGGGCAAGAGCAAGCGCCGTTGCTCAATATATAAGGAGATTTACAGCTACAAGATTGATATTTACCACCACATGGTTTTCCGACACCTTGTTCTCCGATGTTTGTGCAAGGATAAGTAAAGCCTAATTCGGCGCAGTCGTTGGCGCAGCTGCCGCCGGTGCAGGCAAAGGTGTCACCAAAGGGGCATTTGATGCCGGTTCCGTCAGG
>CALXWI010000030.1 GCA_944392325.1 uncultured Alphaproteobacteria bacterium
CGACAGCTGGCAATGCCGATGCGCTTCATACCAGAGTTCTTGGCAAATTCTATCAACTCATGGAGGCGCGATTTGCAACGTGAGGCATAGCTGATTTGCATTAACTTGCGGTCTTGTTCATTATAAAGGGTTGGGTCGGCCATTAGGTATCTCCTTATTAAACATCAAATATGTTCCGATATTAAACAAGAAAACAAAAAAAGCAACTTTAAACCGTTTTTTAGGTTTTAAATGTTAGTTGTTAAACAAGTTCAAGGAGAAAGAATATGCAGCTTGTTGATATATTGAAAAATACCGGTGCAGAGGCACCTAATAAAGACGTAAATATTGAGGGGATTTCAGCCGACTCCAGACAGATAAAAAAAGGATTTTTGTTTGCGGCGCTCAAAGGGGCTGCCTGTGACGGAAATGCTTATATTCCGCAGGCTGTTGCCAACGGGGCGGCCGCAGTGCTGACTGATGACACAAGCAGCGCGGTAAAATATCCGGAGGTGGTATTTGTTAAAGCCTCAAACCCGCACTGGGCTTTGGCTAAAGCGGCGGCAAACTTCTTTGGCAAGCAGCCGGAAAATATTGCTGCCGTTACCGGAACCAATGGCAAAACATCTATTGCCGATTTTGTGCGGCAGGTATTGAATATGATGGGTAAAAAAGCCGCCAGTCTCGGCACTCTCGGGCTGATTAAGAGCAACGAAGAGCCGCAATATGCCATGACTACGCCTGACCCCGTAACCATTCATAAAGACTTAAAAATTTTGGCCGATGAAGGATACCAATATTTGGTGATGGAGGCCTCAAGTCACGGATTGTGTCAATATCGCATTGGCGGAGTAAAGGTCAAGGTTGCCGGATTTACCAACCTGACCCGCGACCATTTGGATTACCACAAAACCATGGAAAATTATTTGGCGGCAAAAAAGATTTTGTTTACTGATATTTTGGTAGAAGGCGGAAGCGCCGTGCTCAATGCAGATATTGATGTGTTTGAGGAGCTAAAGCAAGCCTGCCAAGCAACCGGCAAAAAAATCATTACTTATGGCAAGCATGGCAAAGAGCTTCGCTTGATTGAGGCTAAGCCGTTGACCGTGGGGCAAAAGCTCACCATTGAATATTACGGCAAGCAAATGGAGATTGAAATTCCTTTGGCGGGCGAGTTTCAGGCTATGAATGTGTTATGCGCGCTCGGAATGTTGGCGGAACTAACGCAGCAGCCTTTTGAGGTGATTAAATATATTGAGAAAATCCACGGAGCCAAAGGGCGATTGGAGTTGGTGCGCCGCCTAGATAACGGAGCGGCCGTATATGTGGATTATGCCCATACTCCCGATGCGATTGAAAATGTGTTGCGTGCGATGCGTCCGCACTGCCAAAACCATTTGTGCGTTTTGTTTGGCTGCGGGGGCGACCGTGACAAAGGCAAACGCCCGCAGATGGGACAAATTGCCGACCAATTGGCCGACAAAGTATTTGTTACCGATGATAACCCTCGTTCTGAAGAACCGGAAGTTATTAGAGCTGAGATTATGGCGGCTTGCCCGCACGGTATCAACATTCCTGACCGCAGAACAGCCATTCGACAGGCCATTAAGGAGCTGGAAGCCGGTGATGTGCTGATTGTGGCCGGAAAAGGTCATGAACCGGGGCAGATTATTAAAGGGGTAACTTATCCTTTCAGCGACCACGAAGAAGTCTTGAAAGCTTAAGCGCTGAGCAATACTCTGGCGGCGGCACGAGCCTCGTCAGAGATGCTCTCTCCGGCAAGCATTCGGGCAATTTCTTCTTGGCGCTCGTCGGTATTGAGCTCTCTGACCGTGGTAGTGGTAATGTTATCAATAGTTGATTTTTCAACCTTGAAATGGTGGTCGCCGCTGGCTGCCACTTGCGGAGAATGGGTTACAACCATAACCTGAACATCTTGCGCCAAGCGGGATAATCTTTCCCCAACGGCTTTGGCCGTAGCGCCGCCGATACCGGCGTCGACCTCATCAAAAATCATTGTGCCAACGTTGCTGCTTTGAGCCAAGTTGACCTTTAAGGCCAGCATAAAGCGCGACAACTCGCCGCCGGAAGCTATTTTATTCAGCGGGCCTTGCGGTGAGTTGGGGTTGGTTGATACCGTAAATGAAACACTGTCAAAACCTTTATCATTCCACTCCGTTTCAGCTTGTTTATTAACCAGTGTAACAAAGCGGGCTTTATCCATTTTGAGCGGAGGAAGCTCGGCCATGACCTTGGAATCAAGCAGCAGAGCCGCTGCTTTGCGCTTGCCGCTAAGTTGCGATGCTGCATCTTGATAAACTTGTTTGGCTCGTTCGGCCGCCTGACGAAGTGCGCTAATCCCGTCTTCACCTTTTTCAAGGCTATTTAGGCGGGCGCGAAAATCTTCAAGCACGCGGGGCAAGTCGCCAATAGTGGTTTGGTGTTTGCGCGCCAAAGAGCGTAAGGTAAACAGCCGCTCTTCTATCGCCTCAAGCTCGTTTTGATTTAGGCTTACATTGCGGCTGGCGTCCTCAATCTCGTTAACGGCTTCTTCCGCATTAATCAAGGTTTGCTCCAAGATATTAACAATATCATCAAAGCGGCCGTCAACCAAGCGGTTGGCTCTATCAATAGCCGACTGCGCCTGACGCACCGCACCAATAATATCGGCATTACCGTTCAAAGCGCCGTAAGCGGAGTTCAAGCTCTCAATAATTTTTTCAGCATTCATAAGCTCGTTGCGCTTTTGGGTAAGGGTTTCTTCCTCATCTTCTACGGGGGATATTTTCTCAAGCTCGCTGACCCAGTGGCGGAGGTCGTCTTCATCACTGCGGGCGCGGGCGATGTTTTGCTCGGCATTAGCTAGCTCTGTCACGGCACGGCGGTAGGTCTGCCAGCTCTGTGCAACGGCATCAAGCTCAGATTGATAACCGCCAAAAGCATCTAGAATATCGCGGTGGGCCGCCGGATTTAACAGACCCTGATTATCAAACTGGCCATGGACTTCAACCAAGCAACGACCGATTTCTTTGAGCAATTTGGCGCTGATACTCTGGTCGTTTACAAAAATCTTACCCTTGCCGTCACGATTGAGGGTGCGTTTGATAACCAAGTTGCCGTCAGGATAATCCAAATCATACTCATTAAACAGCGCACTTAGCTCCGGAGAGGCGCGGCTGATATCAAACTCTGCCGACACGCTCAGTTTATCAGCCCCTTGGCGGATAAGTCCGGTTTCAGCACGGTTGCCCAAAACCAGCCCCAGAGAATCAAGCAAGATGGATTTTCCGGCTCCGGTTTCACCCGTAAGTACGCTTAAACCGGACTTGAAATCCAAGTCCAGTTTATCAATCAGTACAACATTTCTAATCGACAGGGTGGTCAGCATTATCCTTCGTGCTTTCAGTTCTCAAAATCTGATTAGCCTTTGCCGTCCAAGGGCTCTTGGGGTAGTTGTAAGCTAAAACTCGACCGGCGGTAGCTGCTTCTTCCGGCAGGCCGATAATGGTATAGATTTCAACTTGTCGGTACAAAGCTTCCTCGATTTGTGAGGTGGTTTGATAGTTGTTGACAACCGTAGAAAAACGGTTGAGCGCCGAAAGGTAATTGTCTTGGCTGAGGTAGTAGCGGCCAACTTCCATCTCGTGGCCGGCCAGATGGTCTTGGGCCAAAACAATCTTTAAGGCCGCGTCTTTGGCGTATTCACTATCGGGAAAGCGCATTACTACTTGCTGCAAGCTGATTAAGGCTTGCTCGGTATTACCCTGATCTTTGCTAACCGGTTTGATTTGATCATAGTAGCAAAGCGCCTTCAAATAATAAGCGTAGGCTATGTCTTGGTTGCCGGGGTGAAACTTGATGAACCTATCTAAGGCGATTATTGCGCTATCATAATCTTTGGCTTTATAAAAGCTATATGCCCCCATCAACTTGGCTTTGACCGCCCATTTGGAATAAGGGTGCTCAAGTTCGACACGCTCAAAGTCTTCTGCGGCCTTTTTATAAGAGGTTTCTTCAAGCTTTTTATAGGCCTGATTATAAAGCTCCTCGGCAGTCTCAGCCTCCGGTTCAGGGGTGGAGGAGCAGCCGGAAATTATACCCAATGATAAAAACAGTACGAACGCAAGCGATAGATGTTTCATGTTACAACCTTTACAAAAGTTCATATTGTGAAGAGTTTTCAAAAAGTTTCCGGAGCAAAATATTGTTATGCAAATGGCCGGTTTTGTTGGCTACCAAGCGCCCCTGTATCCGGTAGCCGGCGGTAAACATATCCCCAATGGCGTCCAAAACCTTATGGTTGACGCACTCATTGGGGACTCTAAATCCATCAGGATTCAATACATTGTCGCCGTCCAAAACAACCGCGTTGTCTAGGCTGCCGCCTTTAATCAAGCCGATGGACTGCAAATAATCAACTTGTGATTTTTCACAAAAAGTACGGCATGGTGCTATCTCTTCCGCAAAAACCCGCGGCGTTATCATTCCCTCAAAGCTTTGATGCCCGACAATCGGAGATGGAAAATCAATACTAAAACTAATACTCATCCCGCTATGCTCAACCGGCAACAGCGAGGCGGTATTGCCTTTATCATCAGTAAAGCTGATTTCTTTTAAGACTTTTAACAATTTGCGCTCTGCATATTGTGCCTCAAGCCCGGCATCACACAAAGCCTTATAAAAGACTTGAGCCGAGCCGTCCATTATCGGCAGCTCCTGATTGTCAACCTCAATTATTGCATTGTCTACGCCGGCAATATTTAGCGCCGCCATCAAATGCTCAATGGTGGACACCACCGCCCCTGCCTCATTGCTTAAGCAAGTGCAATTGCGCGTATCGGTCACGTTATAATACAGAGCCTTGATTTCCGGTTTATGCGGCAGATCAACCCGGCGGAAAATAATCCCCGTATCAGCCTTGGCCGGCAATATCTGCAAGTGGCTCGTGCAACCGCTGTGGAGCCCCTGCCCCTGCAAGCTGATACTCTGTTTTAAGGTTTGTTGTTGCAAAATGTTATGCCTTTCATCATCAAAAAAAATCTTTGCAGGTAATCTATAAGCCGGGTTCTGTACCGGTAAAACCGGCGATAGCTATTCATCTTGACTGTTTATCGCTAAACAGTTCGGCGCGACCTACCTCTGGAGTAGAGAGGGAACTCTCCGTGCAACTCTTTTTTATAAAAAAAAGCCCTCCTAACTTGGTCTTGCTTCGGACATGGTTTACCTCCGCCAGCGAAATTGCTCCCGCCGCGGTGGGCTCTTACCCCACCTTTTCAACCTTACCACACGGCTAAAGCCCCATGGCGGTAACTTTCTGTGGCACTAGCACTTGGATCGCTCCAGCCAGACGTTATCTGGTGTCCTGTTCCCTTGAAGCCCGGACTTTCCTCACTAACGGATTTTACCTTCCGCAGCGCAGCTATCCGATTGCCTGCGCCATTAACTTTATACTCCTTCATTTTTTTTTGCAAGATTTTAAATCGGTGGTGTTTACTTTTGATAAACTTCCCGAGTCGGAGCAAGAAATCCGCCAAAGAGAAGATTCTTTTAAAAATTGTTTAAAAAATTGCATTTTTATCCACATTTTTATTTTATCTTGCAGCTCAAGCCCAGAGCCGGATTGGAGCGAATCGGCCCCATTATGTAAAGAACTTTTTAAGAACAGTTAATAAAATACTAAAAATTCCCATTGATTCCCATAAAATCCCATGCTATACCATATACATCGTAGCAAAACGGTTTGAGGGGCTTTAGAGTTGAGAAAATCTTTTCTCTTTATGGATACAATAGTCAACAAGGTGGACGCCAAAGGGCGCGTTTCACTTCCCTCAGACTACCGCTCAATCATTAAAGAATTATCAACAGAGATTGTATGTTATCGCAGCTTGACGGCTCCGTGCATTGAAGGGTGCACCGAAGAGCTGTTGGACAAGCTGGCCGCCGACATTGAGAACTCGATGGACTTTTTCTCCCAAGAGCAAGATGATTTGACCAACTTGATTTTTGGTGATGCCAAGCGTTTTCCATTTGATTCGACAGGGCGTATTGTGCTGACCGAAAAGCTCCTTAAACACGCGCAGATTACTGATGCCGCGGTATTCGTCGGCAAAGGACGCAAGTTCCAGATTTGGAACCCTGAAAACTGGGAGAAAGAAGAAGCTCGTATTCGCGCTGAGGTGTTGAAAAACCGTCCGCAACTCAACCGCCAACCTCAGGAGGCAAAATAATGGCCGCCGTTAAGCAGAAACATATTCCGGTTATGCTGAAAGAGGTTTTGCAGGCTTTGCAGCCCAAAGACGGCGGGATATATGTTGATGCGACTTTTGGCAACGGAGGATACTCCGAGGCTATCTTAAAAGCCGCTGATTGCAAGCTGATTGCCTTAGACCGCGACCCCAATGTTCGCAGCCGTGCCGATGAGCTCAAAGCCATCTATGGCGAGCGTTTTGACTTTAGAGCCGGTCAGTTTGGTGATTTTGCCGATTTAGTATCCGAAGGCATTGACGGTGCGGTATTTGACATTGGCGTATCTTCTATGCAATTAGACCAGCAAGAGAGAGGTTTTTCGTTCTCCAAACCGGCTCCGTTAGATATGCGGATGTCTTGCGAAGGACAGACTGCCGCCGACCTGGTCAACTCTCTGCCGGAAAAAGAGCTGGCTGACTTAATCTATAAATATGGTGAAGAAAGAAAATCTCGCGCTATTGCTCGCCGGATTGTTGAAGCCCGCGCGCAAAAGAAGATTGAAACCACTACCGAGTTGGCCGCGATTATTTATACCGTTATGCATAAAACCCCAAACAGCATCGACCCGGCAACCAGAACTTTTCAGGCTTTGCGCATTGCCGTAAACAACGAGCTCGGCGAGCTTGAAAACGGTTTGGCCGGGGCTCTTGACCGACTCAATCCGGAAGGAAAGCTGGTCGTGGTCAGTTTTCATTCCCTTGAAGACCGAATCGTTAAAAACTTTTTTAATGACAAGGTCGGAAAAAAACAAAGTGTTTCTCGCTATATGCCTCTGCCCCGGCAAACTGAAGAAAATGCTTTGTCTGCTTGCTCTAAGGCGATTGCCCCGAGCCCAGAAGAAATTAGCTTTAACCCCCGTTCCCGCTCCGCTAAATTGCGCTTTGCGGTAAAAGCACCCAGAAAGGAACTAATGTGATGAGCAGTACCAGAACCGCCACTTTAAGCCTTTGGATTACCTTGACCTGCTTGGTCGGGTTTGGAATGTTTGTGATGAAAAACAAAGTCCAGAATTTGGAACACGAGTTGGCCCAAATCAACCGCAATATTGAAGATGACGTGAAAACCATTCATGTGTTGAATGCGGAATGGAGCCATTTGAACTCGCCGGCACGCCTCAGACAGCTGGCAGCTAAACATATTGATTTAAATCAGGTCCAAGCTGAACAAATTATTAACTATTCTGCGTTACCATTTGAGTATGATGACGATGCGAATCGTCGCATGATTGCACAAAGAAACATTAACAATCAGGCTGAGCGCAACAGATTAAAGAAAATGGTTCGAGCTCAGCGCTAAAGAATCTAAACGGGGCAGAAGCGCATTATGTGGGGAAAACTATTTTCCAAAAAGAAAGAAAGCTTTTATCTTCCGGGGGAAGAAATCAGACTCGATAAAAGTTTTTCTTTTAATGATTATTCTTGTGAGCGAGACCCGCTCAACACCTGCAAAAGTCGTGTCGCGTTTGCGATGTTTATGTTTGTGTTGGTGTACGGCGTAATGGCGGTGCGCCTGTTTGACTTGTGTATTTTATCAGCCGCTGAGCGCAAAGACCCTCCGGCTCAATGGGCCGAAAACAACGGAACTTATGCCGTCCCCGAAAGCCCGATTAAACGCGCCGATATTGTGGACCGTAACGGTACGATTATTGCAACATCTCTGCCGACCGTAAATTTGTTTGCTAACCCCAAAAAAATTATGAACCCCAAACGCGCTGCCGAAAAGTTGGCCGCCGTACTGCCCGATATTACTTATGAGGATTTATTAGCCAAGCTTACACGCCGCGGGTCTTTTGTGTACATCAAGCGCAACCTTTCCCCCTCGCAGCAATATCAGATTAATGCGCTGGGTATCCCCGGGCTGGAGTTTGAAGACGGGGAAAAACGAATCTATCCGCACAAAAATTTGTTTGCTCAGCTCATCGGTACTACCAATATTGACAATGTCGGCATATCCGGAATCGAAAAGCAGCTTGACAAGCGCCTAAGAGAATCTGATATTCCGCTCAAGCTGACAATTGATGCCGGTATTCAAGATACTATTCGGCAAGAGCTCCAAGCCGGTATTGATAAGTTTAGCGCGCTGGGCGGAGTGGCTATTTTAATGGATGTAAAAACAGCAGAAGTAATAGCTATGGTGTCGCTGCCTGATTATGACCCGAACACAATGTCTGGGGCTGATGACCGCGCAATGTTTAACTTTGCGACTAAAGGCTTATATGAGCCAGGCTCGGTGTTAAAGGTGTTTAATGCCGCATTTGGCCTCGAAAAAGGGCACATCAAACTTACTGACCGTTTTGACGCGACCAAGCCCTTGCGCCTGCGCTACAACACGATTAAAGATTATCGCGGTGAAAATCGTTGGCTCGATTTGCAAGAGATTTTGATTTATTCATCAAACATCGGCTCGGCACAGATTGCGCTCAAAATCGGCAAAGAAAAGCAGCAGGAATTTTTGAAGAGCCTCGGTTTATTTGAGTCTCTGAGCAGTTTTGAAGTCGCAGAAAAAGCCGCCCCGATGCTGCCGCGGCGCTGGGGTGAGGAAACTACGGCTACCGTTGCTTATGGTTATGGTGTGTCGGTTACTCCTTTGCACATAGCCTCGGCCTTTGCCTCGGTAGTAAATGGCGGGATATATCATTTTCCGACGGTGGTTGCCTCTGAAAACCACGATGAAGGACGGCGTGTGATGTCAGCCAAAACGTCAGAAAAAATGCGCAAGTTATTACGCGGCGTGGTGGTTGAAGGCTCAGGCAAGCGGGCTAATGTGCTTGGCTATGAAGTAGCAGGCAAGACCGGAACCGCTAACAAGTTGGTAAACGGCAAGTATATTGACAAGAAAGTTATGACCAGTTTTGTGGGAACATTCCCGGCTTCTAACCCCAAATATGCTCTGATGTTAATGCTGGATGAGCCCAAAGCTACCAAAGAAACTTGGGGGTTTGTAACATCAGGTTGGAATACCGTGCCCACAGCCGGAAAAATCATTACCGCAATTGCTCCTCAGCTTGATATTAAAGCTAATTATGATTTGGATGAGCTGCGCCGCAACCGTATCATTGAAGCATCTTATGAACGCTAACTCCCACAAACGGGCGCCGGAAGCTGGGGCAGCTTCACCCCATCGGTTACCGCAAGCTGGGGCAGCTTGACCCCATCGGTTAGCGATTTCTTGCACTGAGTTTTAACAAGTCGCGATGCTCAGATATTGCCGGCGGGAAGATTATATTTTAGGCTTGTGGTTATCACCGCCGCGTCAGTTTGAATTTATTAAACAAATGCCTAGCCTCCCTCTTCTATACCGTTAATCAAGTTTTGATAACTCCAGCCAAACTTGTTGGCACCAAGATTTTGTGTGCCCTTCTTGGGTGCAAGTATGCATATGGCTAAGCTCTTGGTAATATGGCAATGCAAACCATATACCAATACCCAGAATAACACTAATCCCTATAATACTCAGGACATAAGTCACGGCTCTGTCTAATATGTGTTTTAGCATTTGTTTCCCCTAAACCGGTGTTGTATAATTACAGTAATCAACCACAATAATATTTGCAATACAAATTTGTTGATTGACATTATTTGTAGGCTCACTACAATTAAAAGCACATATCAAAAAGATTATTTGTCAATCTGATATGTTTTTTATATAAGGACAAATCTTATATAAAAAGGAGTGGCTTTGAAGTGCAGAAAATCGGTGCAACTGCAGAATATGACGTATTCATATTGCAATGACGGGAAACACCGTCCGTCCAAAGCCACTTTGTCTTTTAATTATATTAGTGCGATATCTCTTTATAAAATATATGGTTATGCCTTAAAAAAGATATCCATCACAGGCGTGGCAAGCTGGTGGAAGGCGAATGTAAGTCTCAATAAGTGGAGATAAGCGAATCGTAAATTTGTTATTGACGATTGAGGGCTTTGCGGTTACACTGTTAGGGTTGATTGGATTTTTGATACCCGTGGGAGGAATAAGTTTTGGCTGATTTTTGCAAAAAAAATATTATTTGGGACTTGGATAATACTTTGTACAGAATTACTCCCGAATTTGCTGATATGCTAGATGAAGCTACCGCTATTGCAGCAATTGAAGATCTGGGCGTTAAGCTTAGTTTTGATGAGGCTAAAGCTAAAGTAAAAGAGTCTTATTTGAATTATCGCGACGGCGGTGAAATCTTTGTTAGAGATTATGGTATTTCCCCCAAAGATATGTTTGTGGCTTATCATAAGCGCAAGCCGATTTATCCTATTGTGCCTTATGAAAATGTTTTAGAGCAGTTGGAGAAGCTGCCTTGTGAGCAGTTCATATTTTCTACTTCTTCACGGGAAGTATGTGAAAAAATCTTAAAACATATCGGGCTGTTTGATTTCTTTAAAGGGCGCTTTTATTCCGTAGAAGATTTTGAGTGCTATAAGAAAAATGAAAACTCTGATGTCTATAAGAAATTATGTAATAAAATCGGTGTCGACCCCAAAGACTGCATTTTTGTTGATGACAGCTATTCTAATTTGGAATTTGCTAAAGAAATCGGTATGACTACCGTGCGGATTTATTACAACCAAAACTCCGCTAAAGACAAGCCTTATATTGATGCTGCATACAAAGGTTTGCAGAGCTTGCTTGATGACTTGCCTAAGCAATTAGCTATGTGTGCTCATGCATAAAATTAGATTATATTAAAAGCCTTTACAGAGAGCATCTTCGTGTTGGTAATTTTTATAATTATCCAGTTTGCCTTGCTCTTTCAACAACTCAGTTTTGAAAAAGGTTATCAGTGGCTCAAGCTGGCGAGTATAGTGCTTGACAAGTTCTTGCGTGGCCGCGTCAAACTCATCGGTGTGGCTGATTTCTATCGGTGGGGTGTTGCTGATAATTGAGATGGCGGCTTGCCTTAATTGCGGAATAAAATATTCCAGCGCAGCGGTATTTATTTGCTGGTGGGTTTGCTCGTGGCGCAAAACAACTTTATATTCACAGCTTTCGGGCTGCAAATCTTTGGCAATATAAATCATCGGCTGACGGTAACCAATATAAATATCAACCACTGAGGGAACAACGCAGATGGTATTGGCGTCAACTTGATGACGTACGGACTTAACTGAGAGCTGGTAATTGACATTGACCGTAGCCAGACCTGAGGCAAACAGACCCTGTTCCAATATGCCGTATTCTGCCCCCAAGGCAGTCAGCTGCTTGCGGCTATAACCGGTATCATAGCGCAACTTGCCGTAAGAGGTGCTGAAGCGAAGCTCGGGGAATTTTTGGTATTTGTTACATACCGAAGATGCCTCAGCCGATAACGGCAGGCAAAAAGCTAAAGTTGTTAATATAAAAAAAAGTTTTTTCATATAGTATAATCTATAGTTAATTTCTTAATTTTGGGTTACATACTGTGGTGTTTAAGTTAGTTTTGATGAGTTTATGCGGCGTATTACTCGCGCTAAAGGCAGCTGCGGCGCAAGAGTATCAACGCAAGCAGGTGATGCCGGAATTTTTTATTCCGCAACAAGCATTGCCCAAGCCGGAAAAACTCCCGCCGATAAAGTTTTCAACCTTAGCTCCGCATGATGACGTCGTAAAAAAAGTATCTTTACAAGAGCAAAAGACTACACCCCAAACTCAGCAAACTGCAACGCCGCCTGAGGCTTTGGAGGTTATGCCGCAATATAAGCAAAAATATGATGAATATATTGAGGATTTGGAATACATCGGAGATACCGGAGAATATCCTAATAACCAAGGCTTACGAAATGATCTGGCCAAAATGAACTCGGATGAAAAATTTTATATTGAATAGAAGCCGTAAAAAAAACTCCCTCATAATTGAACTGTCCAACTTTCGGGGGACAGATTAAATTTGAGGGAGTTTTTAGATTAGTTAGATGCTAATGATTAAGCCTCTTTTTTAGCTGATTTGGCCTTCTTTTCTGCGGCTTTAGCTTTTTTGATTTCTTCAGCTTGAGCTTTGCGGCTGGCTGCACGAGCTTTTTGTTTTTCTTTCTCCTTTGCTTTTTTGGCAGCGGCTTTGGCAGCATCTTTTACCTTTTGCTTAGCGGCTTTCTTTTTGGCTTTAACTGCGTTTTTCTTTTCAGCGGCAGCTTCAGCGCGAGCGCGGCATACGTTAAGTGCTTTTTCCAAATCTTTTTCAGAACACAAGCCAACGGCTACAGGATTCTTTGGGCGAATATTGGCTGAATCACGGTGAGTTCCTTCACGAATAGCCTTAATGGTTGGCTTGGTTGTTCCGACTAATTTGCAAATCTGGATATCGGTAATTTCAGGACAATTTTTAAGAATCCAAGCAACAGCATTGGGCTTATCACTACGTTGGGACGGAGAGAGCATCTTCTTGGCCTTGGCGTTCTTTTCACGAACATTAAGCTCCATTACATTGGCCTGTAAGCGGGCGGCTCTATCAGCCTCACAGCGGTGAATTTCTTCCCAAGAAAGTTGGTTGGTATCAACCGGACTTACACCCATAATATTAAAGGCGACATCGCCGTCAGCGATGGCTTGAACCTCAAGCTCGTGCAATTCACAAAAATCGGCTATCTGAACAAAAGTCAGGGTTGTGTTTTCAACAAGCCATACCGCCGTGGCTTTGGGCATTAATGGTGCGGTCATTGTTTTATCCTTTCAACTTAAAAAAACAAACATTCTCTTTTTATGCAGAATAGAGAATGTTTGTTCGATATACAAGTTATTTTTTACATTATTGCTTAAAATTTGCTATTTTTACTGTAAATAATATTGGCCATATTCTGATAACCGACTTGCAGCATTTGGGCGGTGGCCTCGTATCGCTGGGCTTGAATTTGCAAAGCATTGACGGAAGACAATGTCCCTGAGCTGCTGGTGGTTGACGGAATATTGGTGTTTTTGCCGTTTTTAGTATCTTCAGAAGCGGTCTCGGTGGTGACGTAGTCGTGCTTATAGTTCTCACCTTGTTTGATTTGCATTACATAGGGGAGTTCTTCATTAGAATCGTAATCTTCAGTACGGCTGATTTTGATGTAATAATCGCCTTTTTTGGCGCGATACTCACCGTTTAAAATCTGCTCCATATTGGCGTATTCTTTACTGTCTTTATCGGCTGTGCTATCGCCGATTAAGACCTCGCGGCCGTTTTTCATCATATAAACTTGAACTTGCAAACCTTCACCATATTCACCAAGCAAGCCGTATTTTTCGGCTTCCTCAGCTTTTTTGGCTTGCTCTTCAGCATAGCCCTCAGGATCAAGCTGGAGCTTGAGTGAATTAAGCTTGTCTTCATATTTGGATAAGTCTAATACCTGATCGTTCTCGGCACCACTGCGTAGTGACAAGCTGAACTTACCATTAGATTGCATTTGGACTTTATAAATATCCTGACTATCGTATTTGGATAGATTACCGATAGTACTGATACGCGCATAGTTTAAGCGCAAATACCCTAAGTCTCGGGCATTGGCGAAGCTCTCATCAACATCATTGACATCGGTTACGGTTTTTTCCCAGTAGCTGACGCCGTTGTCATCCACATTGGTGGTACTTGATATACTATTTACCATTGTGAAATCCTTTCGTTGTAATACACCATAATCTTGTTATAGTATAACATAAATTTTGAGCATAATCAAACAAAATTGTGGGCTTTCTACACATCTATTAGCTTATAAAGAGCCGCTGTGCCGCCGCTGCGCTCCATTTTTTTGACACCTAAAGCCTCAAAACGGCAGCCACTGTTTTTAACCGCGTTGTAAATTGTTTCATCAACCAAGATTTCTCCATCGTAAGTATGGGATAAAAAGTCAAGAATACGGTTTTCATCCTCTTCTATATTAGATAGCTTGCCTTCTAAAATATTGAGGCGCTCAGCAACTATCAGATTCTCATCTGCCAGCTCTTCAACATAAGTGGCGGCGTCTTTCAAAAACTCTTGGGCAAAAACCATCGCATTATTAACGTTGGTGAACTGAATACTCATAAATTTGGAGCTATCTTTGATGTCTGAACCACTATATTTGCTAATTAAATTATTAAGCAGATTATGCATTGATTTGTTGATTTCAGCCTCATAAGTAGCGGTAGAACGGGCATCGCCGTTATATAAAACCCGAAGGTTGATGTTCAAGACACAAATTAAGAATACTTTCTTTTCTGGTTGGGGAGCTGGTTGAACTCCGCCCGGGGTCTCTGGCAAAGGCTCATTGTCTTTGATATATATAGGATAAGCAATTTGGTTAAGGCGGCTCCATTTATCAAAAGTAAGGCGCAAGATATAGCTATCTATCTTTTCTTGGCGAAGGAGTTGTGACATCAGATAGGCTCCGACACCGGTTAAAAAGATGGCAACTTTATTATCTTGATAGCTGCGTTTGGCTTCGTAAAAAGACGCTAAATCGGCATCAGTGCCATCAATAATGCGAAAAGCCTCATACAATAAAGAGTTGGCCTCACCCATCTTGAGGTGATTATAACGGGCAAGCTCCATACTACCGCCAAAGACTAACAACTTTAAGCCCAGACGATTAAAATCATCACTCAATAGGCTTTGATTATCCAATTGGGCAATTAGCATACTCAAAAACTCAACTATATGTCGTTTGTCTTCAATATCTGCTTCAGGATAGGTAGGCAAAAGTTCTTTAGAGTATTCATCATTAAGGTTATAAAGCCGAATAATGGCGTCGGCTTTGTCAAAGACTTTGCGCTCGGGAATGCGACGTGGTTTGATGCGACGCCGAAAACCAAAAACATGCCAGGGAATTTTCTTCAAAATAAGCGGAGTGGAGATAATTAAGAACAAACCAAAGAAGAAGAAGAACAGCATGGTCTTGGATGATTCTTCCGGCAAAACAGGCTCTAATATCGGAAGACTCAAGTTGACAACAATATTGGCAAACAAAAGGCTGAAAATGATAATCAAAACCAATTTGCCCAAGGCTTTTAAGATGGTGCCGGCAGAGTTGTCGGTATTATCTACTGCGGTGTAAATGTTGTTAACTGCAGTAGAATTGGCGGAAACGCCATCAAATAAATTAAAGCTCTTATCTTTTTTATATTTTTTGTTACTGAGGCTGATGTATTCCACGCTCTCTTGGTAGCTATTATCCATAACGTCAAATTTTTCACGGATAAGCTTGACGGAAAGGTTATCGTGCTCTTTGTCTCGGGCATATTTTATGGCTTGGTCGCGCTGTTCGGCAGGGAAACGCTCTTCAAGTTTCCAACCGTTTCCGCGGTCTACGTAAACCTCATAATGTGTAATATCAACCATTGTTGTATCTCTTCCATACAAAAAAACCTGAGTTTATCATACTAAACTCAGGTTAATAAAACTTAAACTGTTTTAATTATTTCTTAGAAGTAGAAGTATCTGTCTTCAAGCCAAAAGCAGCAAACTTGCTGTTGAACTTAGAAACTTGACCGCCGGTATCAACCATACGGTGAACACCTGTCCATGCCGGATGAGATTTAGGGTCAATTTCAAGATTCATTTTGTCACCAGCTTTGCCCCAAGTACTCTTGGTTTTATATTCTGAACCATCAGTCATTACATAAGTAATTTCGTGATAATCGGGATGAATACCTTTTTTCATCGTTATTTTCTCCAAAAACTTTTAAACTTTACACATTAATTTAGGCCTCTTATATATTATTATATCTAAAAAGGCAAGCTTTTTTTTAATATTTTTTTTATAAATACCGTTAACGGTATAATAAATTGATGCGTGCTACTGAAGTTCTACGATTTCAACACTGTTGGCACGATTATCATCGGCAGCAACATTGACTATTTTAATGCTGTAATTTTTATAGCCTTTGCCCAAAAGGTAAGAGCGAACACCGGTTGCACGGTTTAAGCTGATACGCTTGCGGCGGAAAACATCTTCACCACCTTCAACATTATATGAGGTAATGGCGATTTTATTTTTAGAGGCATCAACAAAACCACCAATAATAGCGTCTATTTGCTGTTGCTGGGCGGGGGTCAACTCATCGGCGTCATCAGTAAATGTGAGGACTGAGGAAACCGGTGCTGAGGCCGCGGGTACTGAGGGGGCTGGGGTTGATGGAGCGTAAACATTATTATTGCCCGCAGGATTAATGGTTTCTGGGGTTAAGCCAAGGCCTTGCTCGACTTCAGTATTTTCAATTTGGGCAGTATTGTTGGGGGCTTGCGGGGCAACAGGTGCTGACGGAGAAGCTGGCGTAATCATGGCTGAAGTATTGGCAGCTTGAGCGGCATTAGCATCGTCCATAACTTTTTGGGCTCGTTGCTGGCTACGTGAAATAGAATCCCCCAAAGCATCAGATGTAGCTCCCTCAATGGTTGGTTGAGCCGGAGTGGCGACTGACGGAGAGGCTGGTGCTATATTATTGTTAGCTGGAGTCTCGTTAGTCGGAGTTGCCGGAGTTGTGGTCGAAGCCACAACAGGCTCTGCAACAGGCGACGCAGCTGTCGGAGCTGATGGTGCGCTCGGTGTTGTCGGAGCTGCAGGCTCTTTAGCCAGAGTTTCAGCCTGAACTGCAGGAGCTGCCGGTTTGGGCTGAGGGACAGACGGAGTTTTTGCCTTTTTAACCTTAGTTTTTTTAACCTTAGCGGCTGGCTTGGCTTTAGGTGTGGTCTTTTCAACAATCGGGAAAAGAGGCTGCGACACGCTCTGCCCTGCATAACCGGAATCTAAGTCATTGAGAACTGATAAGTCAACATAGACATCATCAGCGGCTACATTCTTGATGTATCCGGTAAAACAAATGCCGGCCAATAACAGTGCTGTAAATTTTGTGCGCATCTCTTTTTCCCTAAAGTTGGTTAAACCTACTTATTTAATAAGTCATACAACTTGTTGTTTAAATTTGCATTAACGGCCAAGATATCACCTGAGGCAATAACCGAGGTTAAGTCTTCGGTACGGATATCTTTTTGGGCGGGTTCATAGATATAGCCACCGGCCTCTTTGACCAAGAGCATACCGGCAACAAGCTCGGAATAACTTAAGCCATAACCGATGAAAGAATCTAATCTGCCGGCCGCAACATACGCCAAGTCAAGTGCAGAATCGCCCTGACAGCGGATGCCCGAAATATGCCCCGCAAGTTTTGCTTGAGCTTGATATTGCAAATCTGCTGAAGCTGAAGATGAAGCCAAAGCGACTAAAGCATCTGCCGGCTCTTTGCGAGCTGAAACGCGTAAGCGCTCGTGGTTGCGGAAACCTTCTTTATATGCACCCATCCCCTTTTCAGCAAAGAACAGCTCATCGGAGGCGGGGTTATAAATAACGGCGGCAATGGTGGTAGCATTTTCACACATAGCTACTGAAACTGAAAACTTTGCAATACCATGAATGAAGTTGGTAAGCCCGCCAATCGGCGATATAACAAAATATCCGCCTTGAGGAAGGGGTTTGCCGTCTTCGGCAAAAGCATAGTTAGGGCGAAGGCGGGATAGTTCCTGCTTCAAAACCCGTTCAACCTTATTATAGCCATTCATAACAAATGTACGATAATCTTTGATTGAGGACTGGAGCTGTTCAATCTCGCTAAAGTCCCTATCCAAAGATGATGACGCCTTTTTGACGGCGGCAATAAGGTTGCTTAAATTAAGCGACAGATAAGACATTATTTGGCTCTTTCAACGTAGTTGGCTTCAGCCGTGCCGACAACAATTTTATCTCCGCTACCAATAAAGGGAGGAACCATAACGCGGACACCGTTATCAAGAATCGCCGGTTTATAAGAAGAAGCGGCTGTTTGACCTTTGACAACAGGTTCGGTTTCAGCTACGGTGCAAACAACTTGCAGAGGCAATTCTACAGAAATCGGACGACCATCAATAAAGCTTATGATAACCCCCATACCATCGGTCATAAACGGACGCGAATCGCCTAAGATATCTGAAGGAAGGGTAAATTGATCAAAGGTTTCACTATCCATAAAAGTTAAGCCTGAAGCATCTTCAAATAAAAACTGGCAGTCCTTTTCTTCGACCATCAATTTTTCAACGGTATCTTCAGTTCTGAAGCGTTCATTGGTTTTGGTACCTTCTTCAACGGCTTTCATTTCAACCTGCATAAAGGCTCCGCCTTTACCGGGTTTAATGTGGGCGGCTTTAACAATAGTCCACGGTTTGCCTTTGTATTCAATAACCCAGCCAATTCTGATTGATCCTGCTAATTGTTTCATATACTTTCTCCATATTTACGATGTTAATTGGGATTTTTACCAGAAGTTAACCCATTCTTTTATTTTTGGCAACAAAAATTTTTATAAATTTTGTCATCTAAGATAATATTGTCAGCCGAATAGCCATTAAAGTCCGCCTTATCATCACAGACAAAAACCGCCGACTGGATTAAAAACAATTCATTATACCAGCTAACCAGTTCTTTTAAACCTGCTTCTCCGGCAGACCAAATTTTGAAGCACAAAAAGTCCGGCTCGCACTCGCTTAACAACATAGCCTCGTGGCGGCGGTTGCGGCTGATTACCCCACAAATTTTGCCTTTGCCGAGCGATTTTTGCGATGCTTGCAAGGATTTGACCGGTGAAGCATCGTTGCTCAAGTCAAGCAAAACGCCATCCAGCCCCAGCTCAAGACAGCGCTCAACCGCGTGCTCGCCTTTTATCAGAACCAGAGAATCTGCCGCCTGAGAGGCAAAGTTTTGCACGGCTTGCGGGGAAAAAGACGAATCCACCACAAAGCACCCTACTCCTTGGTAAGTAAGCGGCGGCTGCGAAATGTCCGTAATATTTACAATAAACTTTGGCATATCTTTGGTTTGATACTTGAATTTTGAAATGGGCCCTTTTATAATCTTTTTGTTTTTGTGATATTAATAGAAAAATCCCTGAAAAGAAAGAAAAATTTATTATGGATGAGAAAAAGATATCATTACCTTTGGTCGGCGAGGCCTTGACGGAGATGAATAACCAGATTGTGGCGCTCGAAAACGCCATTGAACTGGCTCACAAAAAAGTTATGCAGGAATCGGAGGCGCAATTGTTGGCCGCTGCTGAAAAAGACAAAGAAATTGCCTCGCTTAAAGAATCTTCCATTAAGGCTTTGCAGGGGATGGAATCGGTAATCAACAAACTAAATTCAGTATTGGAACAAAATGGCGCAGGTAACAATAACAATTAATTCCAGAGAATATGCCGTAGCTTGTGAAGACGGGCAGGAAGTTCACATCATTCAGCTTTCAAGAATGCTCGATGAAAAAGCTAAGATGCTTACGCACGGCGGCCAACAGGTCAATGAAAATATGTTGCTGGCTATGGTCGGCTTGTTGTTAGCTGATGAGGTAGAGGAGTTGCGCAAAGGCGCTCCGGTACAAAATGTAGGTGCCGCCAGCGAAGAAGATTTGCACAGAATCGATGTAGAGCTCGCTAAAACCATAAATAATTTATCTGGCAGTTTAAAAAGTGTTGCAAAAAAAATAGAATCATTGTAGACTCTATTACATAGAGGAGGTGCTGTCCGGTTCGTAGTTTCCGTAAGTCACCCGAGCCAACATTATTTTATAGGGAACTGTCCCTGAACAAATCGTGGTTTGTTTATATGGTGCCCACCTAGTTGACAGCGGTTCGTGTTGAATACACCAAGATACGGCTGTGACGGCTCTCCTCGCATTTGGTTTAATATCGGAAAATCCCTGCGGGGATTTTCTTTGGTTTAAGAGGCTGAAAAAGTTTGAGAATCATATATTGCGGCGATGTGGTCGGCAGAAGCGGGCGTGAGGCTTTTTTTGATAATATCCATAAAATAAGAGAAGAGCTAAAACCTGATGCGGTAGTAGTAAATGTTGAAAACGCATCACACGGGTTTGGGGTTACGGCCGGGGTTTGTCGCGACTTTTTAGCACGTGGTGCCGATGCTTTGGTGACCGGAAACCACGTGTGGCAGCAAAGAGATATTATCCCCTTTTTATCAGAATCTAAAAAAATTATTCGTCCCTTGAATTATCCGGAAAATCTGCCGGGGCGCGGAAGCTTGGAACTGGAGCTGCCTGATGGGCGCAAAATTTTAATCGCGCAAGTATTGGGGCGCTTGTTTATGGAGGCGGTCGATTGTCCGGTACAGGCTATCGACAAGTTGCTCAAAAGTTATACTTTAGGCCGCAATGTTAATGCCATTTTGGTAGATATTCACGCTGAGGCTACATCAGAAAAGCTTTCTTTCGGGTATTATTTGGACGGCAAGGTATCGGTTGTGGCCGGAACTCATACTCATGTGCCTACGGCGGATTATCGGGTATTGCCGCAAGGTACGGCATACATCACCGATGTCGGAATGTGCGGGAATTATGACTCTGTCTTAGGGTTTGAAGTAGCCGAGCCGATTAACCGCTTGGCTAGGAGATATACCGGAGGAAGATTGTCGCCCGCCAAAGGCAAAGGGACACTCTATGGAATCGTGGTCGATATTGACGACAAAACCGGATTGGCCAACAAAATAGAACAGCTTAAAGTATAAAGCTATTTAGAGCAAGCGCGGAGCTGACGGCGTGGTGCTTGGCTGCGGCTGTTGCGGAGCAACATAAACCGGTGTCGGTTGGGCTGCCGGTGTCTGCGTGGTGAGGTTCTTTTTGGGCTGGACGGGCAGCTGGTCATCAATATAAGCTTTGATGTTATTACCGAAGGTTTTGCGAATATAGGTGGTTAAATCCTGCGGTTTGGTTTGGAAGGCTTCGGCCTCGGCCTGAGCTTGCAAAATCTCATTAATTTTCATGGCTTTTTCAAGTGCATCGCGGTTGTCGGCAGCGTGTTCGGCCCCTTTGACCGAAGCAATGTTATATAATACATGCGCTTGATAAATATTTTTGGGGTAGACGTTGCCGGTGGCTAAAATATCGGCCAGTAAGGTCATAGCCTCAACATTACCTTGCATGAATGAACGACCAAGATATTTGACTGCATTGCCATAGTTTTTGGTAATACCTTCACCATAAAGATACATTTGCGCCAAGACTAATTGCGCTTCATCATAACCGGCATTGGCGGGCTCGCGAATCAGCTCAAAGGCTTTTTTGTAATTTTGCGGAACAACGAAGCCTCGATAGTAGGCATAGCCAAGCATATATTGTGCAGTTAGGTTGCCTTGATTGGCGGCTTTAATAAAGTAGTTAATGGCCTTATTGCTATCCTTTTCAACACCGCTACCGCTGATATACAAAAAGGCTAGGTTAACGGCAGCTTCAACATTACCTTGTTCACTGGCTTGGGTAAAAAGCTCGGCGGCTTTAGCGGCATTACGCTTGGTGCCAATGCCGCTGTAATACAGGCTGCCTAAGTTGTTGATGGCGACATTGTCACCTTGATTGGCAGCCAGTTGGTAGTACTCAAATGATTTTTGGTAATCGACTTCAACGCCGGCGTCTTTATCGCCATACAGATACATATACCCCAAGCTCAACTGGGCATCAATATTGCCCTCGTTGGCCTTGCGCGTGACAACTTGCAAAAAGGTTTCGTGCTGGGTTTCGGCCTCTTTGACGAGCTCGGGATCTTTTTTCAGAAATGAAAAGTTAAGAAATGAGAATACGCCATTGTCTTTGGTGGTGGCCTCAGATGATGAAGTTTCAGACTGAGAGCCGGCCTCAGTTTGTTCAACAACCGCAGGAACATCAGCCGATGCGATTGGTTGTGCCTCTTGAGATTGAGCTGGAGATACTAAAAAAGAACAAAACAATAATGACGTATAAAATGAAACACGCATAAGAACGATGCCCTCCCAATAGAAAACTAACCTTATGATAGCAGTTTATTTTAAGAACTCAATAAATAAAAAAAATGGTGGAAAAAT
Source organism: uncultured Alphaproteobacteria bacterium (assembly GCA_944392325.1). Taxonomy (GTDB): domain Bacteria; phylum Pseudomonadota; class Alphaproteobacteria; order RF32; family CAG-239; genus HGM16780. The sequence goes on from CALXWI010000030.1 coordinate 22,016, forward strand.
TTTCCACCATTTTTTGATTAGTTGCGTTAGCCTTAGAACAAGGACAATACAGACTGAGCTGCCTGTGATGCCAAGCTCAAGGAGTTAATCGCCAATTGCTGTCTGGTCTGCAGAGCAAGCATATTAGCGGACTCTTCGTTCATATCGGCCAAGGTCAAGTTATCGGCACCTTCTTCAAGAACGTTAATCAAGTTCTCGGTGAAGTCCTGACGGGTTTGGACGATTGAGTAGTTGTTACCAAACTCAGAAGCCATATCTCGCAAGGTGTTAATTGCGGCCTCAACTTCTGAAATAGAAGCATCAACGGCGTCGTTGGTATCCCATGCAGTAACGGCTGACAAACCCAGACCGGCGGTAGTTGCGTCTTTACCTTCAACATCAAGGTAAGATGAACGGTCTTCGTTGAAGACAACCTTCAAATCATCTTTCTTCAACAAGTTAACACCTTTGTAGCTGGAGTCGGAAGCAATTTGGTCAATCTGGTTTAATATTTCATTAAACTGAGCGATTGAACTATCACGATCGTTCGGGTTGATGGTACCTTTAATATCTTTAGATAAACCTGTAATACTAATTGAGGTTTTATCAAGAGTAACCCCATCAGCGGCCTCAAATTTTAAAGAGCCGCTATCATCGGTTCCGGTAATTTTCAGGACTGAAGATAATGTATTACCTTCTGCATCTTCTGCTTTGCCGAGAGCTGTTGCAACGGCATTTTCTTTTGAACTAGCACCGATTTGAGTTTTTAAAGTATAAGTTTTGCCTCCGACTTCAATCTTAACATCGGCAACTTCAATTGCGGCTGCTGAAATTTCAAATTCAGCTGTTAATTCAGTTTTAACAGCGGTATCACGCGCGGTGTTGGCTACCGCTTTGGCCTGTTGTACGAATGAGGTAATCGCCTCAATACCTTCGTTGGCGGCCTGAATAGTCTGAATACCCTGTCCCATACTATCCAACAAGCCTTCCAAGTCCGAGGCGCGGTTGGTCAAGCTTTGAGCAGTGTA
>CALXWI010000031.1 GCA_944392325.1 uncultured Alphaproteobacteria bacterium
TGGTAACGAATGGTGCCAGAGCAATCTTTACAAGATGAGGTATAACCATACTGGCAAGAGGTTGAACCGGTACAAGATGAGCTACCGCCGGATACACAAGACGGAGCGGAGTTGCATTTATAGCAGGTGCCGGAGCCGGTTGCTCCGCAAGAACAAATCGGAGATGTGGTGCCGGAATAGCCATAAGAGCAAGAAGTTGAATATCCTGATGGGCAAGAATAGCTATGAGAGTGCTTGTCTTGGCAAGAGTAGCAAGGAGTACCGCATTCGGTAGTTGCTACTTGGATTTGGTTTTGATTATTAGCGCAGGTGGCTGATTTTTCACCAGAGGGGCAAGTGTCTGAACAGCAATCTTTGCAATTAGTGTATTTGGTGATGCCGTCAACATTACAAGAGGCGGCTCCGGATTCAGGGCCGCAATTGCAGACTTGATATTCTGGTGGACATTGGCAAGAGGTGTATTTGCCATCGCAAGCTTCACCAACGCCAATCAATGGAGGAGGACATGATACCAAATCACTCCGGCAAACACATTTGTCATAATAGGTTGGATCGTAAGGACATTTTTGATTGATTTCCTGCAAAGGAGGGCATTCTCCACTTTGGGTATAGCCTTCTTCTTGACAGGCTTTGGAGTTGTCTAGTTCACAGGAAATGTATTTGCCGTCGCAGTCTTCGCCAACACCATAATAAGGTTTGGTGCAACTGACAAGGTTGGGGTCACAAATGCATTTTTCGAATATAGAATTGTTATAAGGGCAGAGGTTGTGAGGAACCATTAATGGAGGGCAAGAAACGTATTGGTAGCCTTCTAGCCAACAACGGGTTGGGTTGTCGAGTTCCCAATCGTCATCATTGTTATCGTTGCCGGTAGGGGTTCCGCCGCCGGGGCGAGTGTCGTCAGGACTGTTGGCCCCGCTAAATTCATAACCGCGGCATTCACCGGTATCAGTAATAAAACATACATTAGCATGGCTTATACTGATTAGTCCTATATATGATATAGTTACTAATAGTAAAGTTTTTATTTTCATGATAATATCCTCATCACACACGTTTCTATTTGCATAATAATTATTTTATCAAAAGGTTAAATACTTGTAAAGATATAACATTTTTGCAAAAAAAAACACTATTCGCGGAGGAATAGTGTTTTGTGACGATAAAATATGATATCAGGCTTAGATTTCACCGATATACATACCCAAAGCTTTGGCAGCCTTGACATAGTCGCTGTTGACATTGAGCAAGGTCGTGCCTTCTTTGACGACTTTTTCAATATCGACGGCATCAATTTTGCCATTTTTCCAAACAACCATTTTGTTGGTTTCGTCTTGAGCTAAGAGTTCAACAGCTTTGGCGCCGAACAGAGCTGCCAAAATACGGTCAAAGCAGCTGGGGTTGCCAGAGCGTTGAATGTGCCCTAAAGTGGTGACGCGAACCTGAAACTCTTTGTAGCGGTTGCTGATTTCGGTGTTGAGATAGTTACCAATACCGCCGTAAACAGCCTCACCGACCAGGTTCTTTTTGTTAGAGAGGTGTTCGCCGCTCTCGGTTTTAATACCTTCGGAAACAACAATAACGGCGTGGTTGCGGCCAGAAGCTTTAACCTCTTTGAGTTTGTTAATTACGCCATCAATCTTATAAGGAATCTCAGGAACGAGGCAAACATCGGCTTGTCCGGCCAGAGCTGATTGCAGTGCCAAGTGACCGGCATCGCGCCCCATAACCTCGCAAATCAAGGCGCGGTGGTGAGAACGAGCCGTCCAGTTTAAGTCATCAACGGCGTTGGTGCAGGCTTGGCAAGCAGAGTTGAAACCAACTGAGAACTCGGTAATCGGGGTATCATTATCAATGGTTTTGGGAATACCCATCATCTTAATACCGGCGCCTTTGCAATAGTTGCCGACGATGTTCATGCTGCCGTCGCCGCCTACAACTACTACGGCGTCAAGCCCTAATTCTTTGACGCCTTCGCCAAAACGGCGTGACATTTCAGCCAAGGATTCCATCTTGACACCTTTGTTTAATGAACCAAGGTAGGAACCGCTTAAACGCGGCCAAGGAGTGTCTGAAAAATTTTCAACGGTAAGAACTTCATAAGACCGCGGGGTTTCGGTTAAGCCGTCGGTGCCGTTGTGGATGCCATAGACTTCCCAGCCTTTGATGGTAGCGGCATTAACCACAGCTCTGATTACGGCATTTAGTCCGGCGCAGTCGCCGCCGCTGGTCAATATTCCAATTCTTTTATGCTTTGTCATATAAAAAAAACTCCTGTTATATTCATTTTTTGTTGCATATTTCTGAAAAATGCTGTATAATCTAATACAAACTTTATTGGAAGATTTCCAGTAAAAAATTAGTTTATCATATATTTTTTTCAAAAAAAAGGATATTTTCAGATGTTTAAAGACGACAATCTTGGTAAATTGCAACATCAGTTGTGTGAGCTCAAGTTAGAAGAACGTCGTGTCAGCTCGGATATCCGCCATTTGGTTGCTAAGAACAGCACCATTGATTTTTATCAGGCAAAACAGCTCAACTCTTTGAGAACGGGCTTGAAGTCTAAGATAAAAAATGTGGAAGCTAAAATTATGCCAAACATTATTGCTTAAAAATTTTGCTTGCAATATTGTTTAACCTGTGTTACACAGGGGGTAATTTTTTTGTGGGTTAACTTTTTGATATTGATGAAATGAGGTGATTTAAGTGGTTCAGGTTACTGTTATTGGTAATGACGTAGCTCAGTCTTTGAAAGTTTTGAAGAAGAAAATGCAGCGTGAAGGTATCTTCCGTGAAATGAAACTGAGACGTTGTCATGAGAAAAACTCTGAAAAGAAAGCTCGCCGTCAGGCTGAGGCTATTCGCAGAGCCAGAAAGCAGTTGCGTAAACGCTTAGATACTGAAGGATTCTAATCTGACAGCAATTAAAAAGGGGAGGGGCGATGTAAGCTCCGAGCCGCTGATAAGGGGAGGGGCGATATTAAGCCCTGAGCCGCTGAAAGTTAAAGGGGGGAGATGGCAGAAAATCTTCCCCTTTTTGGGTAAAACAAAACCCCGTCCTTGCGTAAAATACAAGGCGGGGTTTATGCTTAAAGCTTAAAATGCAAAATCAAGGTTGTCAAATTCTTGCAAAGGAATCGTCAAAACGCTGCCTTCGCCAAACTTAACCTCAACCGAATCTCCGGCTTTGCTCCAGCGCAACTCAGGATAAAACTTCGATGAGGCGGAGAACTCTTTGCCTTTGAAACCTTCAAGCAAGAGGTAATAAGTATCCCCTTCTTGCATGATGCTTTTGATTTTAGCTTTTTGAGTCACAAGTTGGATTTTGCCTTCTGCAATATCATCAGAGATAAACTGCTGAAGTGATGTCAGGTAAGCTTGCTCGGCTTCTTGTTTAGATGTTCCGCAGCCAACGGCTTGTCGATTGCTAACCGACAAAAAACAATACCCGACTACATTGCCCGAACTCCCCTTAAAGGTCATAAAATAGGTCAGCGTGTTGGCGATGTTGCACCACACCGGCGTTACGGCTTTGTAGTTGGCCGCTTTGGCAAAAGGTTGGTCTTGCGCAATACGGACGGCCTCAACCTCATTAACCCCGCCAATCTCATAGTACTTGGCTTGTTTGGTGCGCGAATCTATCAGCATGAAACCGCTGGTACTCTTGTCTTTGCCGGTGGACTGAATGCCGGTGCACCAATAACTGCGACCTTCCGAATAAACCAGTGTAATCCCCGGAGTGGGTTGTTGCACCATTTCTTCGTTAATCTTGGCATTGGCCCAGCCTTTGATGTATTTGCCCCAATAGGTGATTTGTTTTAATACAAAATCATCAGGCTGAATACGGTCAATCCACTGTGGGGTCGAGGCGATGTCATAATGTTTGGTTTGTCCGGTTTGGGCATCAAGGGTGACAACTCCCGTTGCATCTTCTCCGCTAAAGCCGATGGTTTTGACATAAGTCGAAACTATCCAGTAGGGGCGTCCGTCTGGCGAAATCTCAAAATTATAGTCATGGAGACCATAAGTTTGATGCCCGCCTATGCGGATGCGAAACTCGGGTTTCTCCCACAGGTAGCTCTGTTCACCATAACGGATATTCAGCTTTTGGCCGTTGACCTCGGTTACCAAATAACGCTTGTTGGTATTAGCCGCATCAACAATCACATAACCTGGGGTGGAGCGGTTGAACAGCCATTTGCGAAAAGAGCGGTGTTCAAGCGGAGCAACCCAGATGAGGTCGTTGTTAAAAGAGAGTTCAACCCCGTTGTCTATCGTAAAATGACCGCTGATGTTTTGAATGGTCATTTTACCGATTTCAACTTGAGAGCCGAGACCGGCAATCTCACCTAGTTTGTCTTCCGCTACTTTGCGGGCAAGTTCGGCATCTCCGGCACGGAGCTTTTCAACCTCAATGGGGGTGATGTCGTGCTTAAAGTCTTGCGGGGCAACCGTTTCAACCTCTAGCATTTTTTGGTAAGCTTTATAGCGGAGGTCTTCCGGTGTCAGCACGGCTAAAAGGCATGTGGTAAACAATGCGGCTATAAGCGGAAACAGACGCCAAAACGCAAATTCAGGGGCAAATGCCAGAGCCAGCATTGATACTGCGCCGAATTCAATCAGAATCACTATGTCCCATACCGCGATGGTGGGCATTAGTACAAACGCGTTTATAATCAACGAGATTATAACTATTGCCGAGCCAAAATAAGTGGCGGCTTTGGGATGATTGGTGTTGGAGGCTACCATCGCAAAGATTAGCCCTAACCCTAAGGAAAATAAAATGTAACCCATAATCTTGTATTTTTTAATAATTTAACAATAATTTTTTTACAGCTACCATATATATAGCGCATTTGGACAAAAGTCAACAAAAAATCCTGCACCATTAAGATGCAGGATTGTGGTTTAAGTTTGTTGCTTTTAGGCTTTATTCAAAATACTGGATATAAAGCCATGCGCAAGCAACTGCAACACTCATCAGCATTACCGGAATTGACCATTTCAGGAAGCCGATAAAGCTTATCGGGTGGCCTTCACGCTGAGCCATACCGGCAACAATAACGTTGGCCGAAGCACCGATAAGGGTACCGTTGCCGCCAAAGCAAGCACCAAGTGAAAGTGCCCACCATACCGGCATCATAACCTCTCGTCCGCCGAGAGCCTCTTCCATTGATTTAAGCATCGGAATCATCGTGGCAACAAACGGAATGTTATCAATTACGGCTGATACAAAGGCTGATACCCATACAATCAGCAGCATGGTATGTGAGATGTTGCCTTCAGTCAAGCTGACAAAGTAGTTGCCAAGCATCTTCAACACGCCGGTTTCTTCAAGACCATATACAATCACAAACAAACCGCTGAAGAAGAAGATGGTTGTCCAGTCTACCAATGACAAAATCTCGGTAGTCTTATTTTCACGCTCGCTGTGCTCGTTGCCCCAGGTATAAAGCATTAACAAGATCGCAGCGCCGCAGATGGCGATGGTGCCGTTGGCAATGTGCAGGTGCTCGGCTGAGATAAAGGCCGCAATAACACAGAACAATACAAACAGGCATTTCCACAATAAGTGCCAATCCGTGATGGAGGCTTTTTCATCAATCTTCATAACTTGTTTTTTGCGGGCGGCAGTGGTGACCATGTGGCGTCCCCAGAAAAAGTCAAACATCAACAGCAAAATTACCATTACCGTAACAACAATCGGTGTCAGCTCGTAGACGAAGTCCATAAACGACAAGTTCAAAGCTGAACCGATTAAGATGTTAGGTGGATCACCAATCAAGGTAGCGGTGCCGCCGATGTTAGCAGCAAAAATTTCTAAAATCAGGTATGGATACGGGTTGATGTCGAGCTTGCGAGTAACCTGAAAAGTTACCGGCGCAATCAGCAATACGGTGGTGACGTTATCCAAAAAGGCAGAGAAAAACGCCGTAACGGCTGCTAAGACAATCAGCAATCCGCGCGGGCTGGCTTTGACTCTTTTAACTCCCCAGATGGCGACGTATTGGAACATACCGGATTTTTCGCAGATGTTGACAATCGTCATCATACCAATCAAGAGGGCTAAGGTGTTGAAGTCGATACCCTTAAACGCTGTGGTTTGGGTTAATATGCCTGAGAAAACCATAATCGCGGCGCCAAGCAAAGCGACTACCGCGCGGTTGAGTTTCTCAGTAAATAAAATGAGGTAGCACACAATGACAATAGCTGATGCTACGGCCTGCGCGCTGAAACCCCATATTAAATGAGAAGCATCCATTTTATTATTCCTTAGTCTATAAATATTATGAATATAATGAAAATACAGAAACTCTATAACACGTAAAGGTTAAAAATTTTATTAATTGGAGTTTGCAAAACCCTTATCATACTTGCAGATTTACTCTTTATGTACGGTTTGGTGTACACGGCGTCGCAAATCTGCGGCGCATGGGGAGTTTGCTCTTCAGGTGTCATGCTTGCAATTTTTTCGCTCGTGTACTGTGTTTTTTGTACACGTCGCTCAAAAATCCCTGCGCGGGGGAGTTTGCAAAACCCTTATCATACTTGCAGATTTGCTCCTTATGTACGGTTTGGTGTACACGGCGTCGCAAATCTGCGGCGTAGCATAAGGGTTTATCAAACTCTTAGAAGCCATATTTGAAAGGCTCGTCGCAATGACGAGCCTTTCTTGCAAACGGGCGCCGCAAGCTGGGCAGCTTGACCACCGAGGCGGTGGAGCCATCGGTTAGCGCCTGAGAGATTGGGGCAAAGGAGGCGCGATGCTCAAGCTGGGGCAGCTTGACCACCGAGGCGGTGGAGCCATTAGTTAGCGGTAGCAAGATTGGGGCAAAGGAGGCGCGATGCTTAGATGGTGTTTGCGGAAAGCAAAATATTTTCTTATTAAATCTATGGTTTAGCTATCCTAAAAAATTATCCAACACAGGCGGGAGCCTGTGCCTCCGGCTCACGCCGGAGTATGCGTGGCAAGATGGTGGTAAAGGTTGATAGTTAGGCAATATAATTAAATATGGCAAATTTTGTCTAGCTGATTTAAAGGAGGCAAAGGATTAGAGGGGAGTAATATGGAAAAAGGGGCGATGGTAAGGAGGAAAAAAGAAAAATGGGCAGGGGAAGCGCGTTGCTTACACTCTGCCCGTTGAGGGTTCTGTAGACTGGATCCCCGTGGCAAGCCCGAGGATGACCTAGCCTGTGGAGGAATAAAAAAACTAGAAAGCGAGGACCGGGCGCACGGAGCAGTAGCCATTGGGGCAGTACTTACTGTTGTAGGTCATATAGAATGGACCACTCTTATCAGCGCCAAAGCCCCACGTGTCGCTGTAGTTATACTCAGATGACGACCAAATGACCTCATAGGAATAAGATGTACCAAATCCTATTTTTTTACCTCCGGCAGTGGAGATGCCTGTGTTAATCCTGTCTAAATTTGTTCGGTTGTTCAGAGCATCGTTTAATAAACCACCGGACGGCAGGCACCAAGACTTGCCGCTTGGGGTACCACTCGGATTATAGTTCTTGACCGCCCAAGCTGCCGGATAAGCTGAGCTATTACCATAATTGGTAATAATTTCTGTATTGGTACAGCTGTCTTGAGTATCAGTTAGACAAGATGTTGATGTACAGTTACTTAGCCCAGGAATGTTAACTTCTTTAGACCACGATATACTAGGATTAATCGGGCTAATTGTCATAATCCAGCCGCTGTAACTGGTGGTTTTCTCCATAATAACTACACCAAGCAAAGTTTTGCCACTTTCTAAATTATTAGAGCAAGTTCCATCACTATAATACAGAGTTCCAATAGTACAAGATACAGCTGGAATAGTTTTAGTACAACTACCGTCTTTCCACTTATAGCCATCTGCGCAGGTGCAGAAAGCGTATTTGTTGTTGCAAAGTTCGCCACCGCCGGTTTCATTAGCGCCAGTACAGGTATATTTAAACCCATATTTATCACAAAATTGTTGTTCTATTTCCGAATCGGTTTTGAAGCAAGCCCACCAATTGCCAAAGGGGCATTTGACACCCTTCCCTCCGTTGCAAGAGGTTTCCGTATAACCCAAAGTTGCGCAATCTTGGGTAGCGACGCATTGGGCAGAAGTTAAACTTGGAATAAAGGACAGACTTGTCCCGATTAGTAAAAATTTAATATTAGTCATTACACAACACCCTTTGTTTTAATTGTTAAAAACAACGTCCACTCTTTGAAGCAAAGGGTGGACGGGTGTTAGTAACCGTAGTATTGTATACGGCCCGGCAATTTCAAGCCGAAGCTCTTATAGTACCGGCACCCGCCCATACTGGATATAAGTACCGGTAATCATTTTTTTAAGTCGTTATACCAAAACGACTACAATACGAAGGGTTACTACGCCCTGACGGACAGACTTTGCCCGCTGGAAATTAGTGTAGCATAGCAAAGGTTAAAAATCAATATACAATGTGTGATTTGCTCCGGCAAAGCCGGAGGCACAGGCGTTCCGCCTGTGGTGGATGGTGGGTTTAGGGAAGATACTAGCATGTTGTGGCTAATTTTGTCTAGCGATAGAAGGGAGGCAAGTGTTGAGGGAAAGGGATGGGTGAAGGGGAAGACGAAAAGTGGTTAGAGAGGGGTAGAGTGAAATGGGGCGATGGTAAGAGGGGATATGATTATAAAGGAGGAGGTTGGAGAAAACTCAAAAAAAGCAAGATGAGAGCAACGCGGATAATTGAAATGCTGAGCAAGATAGTGGTGGTTGAGCGGGTGAAGCTGCGCCAGCTTCTCCGGATGAGCCGGAGGCACAGGCCAGCGGCCTGTGGTGGATGGTGGGTTTAGGTAAGATAATAGCTTAATAGACTTTTTTGTCTAGTTGGTTTGATGAGAAGTAAGGACGTGGTGGAGGTAAAGAGGGGGCTATGGCGATTGGCAAGGTCGAGGGAGATGATGTGGTGTGGAGGTGTAAGGGTGAGAGGGGAAAAGGGTGGCAAGGGATTAGAGTGGTAAAAGGGGATATGAAATCTATGCCAGCGCTTTGGCGCTGGTTAATCGCCTCTCCCGACGGCTTAGCCGTCGACCTCTCCGCCGGAGAGGCTTTTTAAGCGTTTTTGTTGGAAAAAAGTTTTGAGCAATTGGGTGCTTTCAGCTTCCAAAATTCCGCCTTCAACTTGGGGGCGGTGGTGGCATGTTGGGGCATCAAAGAATCTGACTCCGCTTGTTACGGCTCCACCCTTGCTATCATAAGCCCCAAAATACAAATGTTCAATACGGGCAAAGGATATGGCCGCCGCGCACATGGTACAGGGTTCTAAGGTGACGTATAAATCCATTCCACGCAGGCGGTTTTGTTCCAAACGGCGGCAGGCTTGGCGGATGGCCTCAATCTCAGCGTGGGCGGTGGCATCTAATGTATGTTGTGACAAATTATAAGCCTCGGCAATAATACTATCCGTGCTGGGGTCAACAATAACCGCTCCAATCGGGACTTCATCCTCTTTGGCGGCTTTTTGTGCCAGTTCTAAGGCTCGTTGCATAAATTTAACTTGCATATTTTACCTTTGCTTATTTTGAAATTATCTGATATATAATATAAAAAATTAAATAAGGAAAGAAGAAAATGTCGGAGAGAATCGCCAAATTTATTGCTCGTTCGGGGGTATGTTCGCGTCGTGAGGCGGAGGAACTCATCAAGCAACAACGAGTTAGTGTTAATGGGGTTGTGGTTGAAACACCGGCCTTTAATGTGGAAGGTACCGAAAAAATAAAAATCGATGGAGAAAAACTCCCCGAAACCGAAAAAACGCGGGTTTGGATTTATCATAAACCAGCAGGTTTGGTGACTTCTCATAAAGATGAAAAAGGACGCCAGACCGTGTTTGACAATTTGCCGGCGGGAATGCCCCGTGTAATCTCTGTCGGGCGCTTGGATTTGAACTCTGAAGGGTTGCTCATTTTGACCAACAGCGGAGAGTTATCATGCAAGTTGGAGCTGCCTTCCAACGGGTGGAGCCGCCGCTATAAAGTAAAAGTGCATGGCAAGGTGGATAAAGCCAAACTAGAAGGATTGGAAAAAGGCTGTGAAATTGACGGCGTGGTGTATGGTGCCATCAAAGTTGTGGTGGATAGCGAACAAGGGACTAATGCTTGGCTCACAGTTACGCTGCAAGAAGGTAAAAATCGTGAAATCCGCAAAGTGATGAAGTCTTTGGGGCTGGAAGTGGCGCGCCTGATTAGAGTATCGTACGGGCCGTTCCAATTGGGAAGTCTGAAAAAAGGCGAAGTACGCGAAGTTCCGCAAAAAGTATTAAAAGAACAATTGGGCGGAAAGTTGGATTAATGCGGATTATCGGTGGTACATATCGCGGTAAAAAGCTGTATTCTCCGGCCTCAGCCGCAGTGCGACCGACGGCTGATCGTGCTCGTGAGGCGGTGTTTAATATCCTTAACTCTAAGCTTGGCGGTGATTGGAGCAGAGTGGAATTATTGGAGCTTTTTACCGGTAGCGGAGCTTTTGCCTTGGAAGCATTATCACGTGGGGTGGCCAAAGTTTGTATGGCGGATATTGATTTGCGTGATGCCAAGCGCAATACGGCCTTGTTTCCGCAAGAGGCAAATAAAATCAAAATGCTTAAGGCAGATGTAACCAAAATGCCGCAAGCCGCGGAAAAATATAATCTTTTATTTATGGATGCGCCATATAACCAAGGCTTGAGCGAGCCGGCTTTGGCGGAAGTCGCGGCCAAAGGGTGGTTGGCGGATGATTGTTTGTGTGTGGTTGAAGTTGAGAAAAACGAGAGCTTTGTTCCGCCGCAAGGTTTTTCTGTGGAAGATGAGCGGATTTATGGTCTGGCCAAATTTTGGTTTTTGACCTTAAAATAAGAAAAAAGAGGAAGATTATTCTTCCTCTTTTTGGCGTTTTGAGCATATACCCAGAAAGGGTATTTTTGTTTTCTGCAAGTGTGAAAATATTACCACGAAGTGAGAATAGGACGGGCATAATAGTCGTTGTTGCCCACATGCCAATAGGTATAGCCATTGAACATATCCAAGACATAATAATATTTAGTATCAGAGGTTGATGACCAATGGTATTTTTCGGAAATTTGATTTCCTCCGTTGGCTAAAAGTAAAGTATTAATTTGCGCTTTATTATTATATAATATATCTAATTGTTCTTTAGTGGGCAGTGTTCCTTTAATATTATTACAAAAAATGTAATTTAGACAGGATGAATTAGCTTCATCCCAGAACATATATCCCAAATCTTTCATTGCGACATAGAAGTTCATGTCTGCAGTTTTGACTCCAACCACTATACCGTTGCATTTATATACATCACCATCAGGACCGTTTAGAATTTGTTTCTGGCAACTTCCATCTTTCCAATCGTAGCCTGAGGCACAAGTACAAGCTGTATATTTTCCATTGCAGGCGGTGCCGGAGCCGCCGGAGTAACCGGTGCCGGAACAGGTGTAAGTAAAACCTAATTCCGAGCATTCTTCTGTGCTAATACCTATGCATGCCCACCAATTGCCAAAGGGGCATTTGACGCCCTTTCCTCCGTTGCAAGAGGTTTCAGTATAACCCAAAGTTTCGCAATCTTGCGTGGCGACGCATTGGGCATAAGTTAAAGTTGGAATTAAGGACAGACTTGTCCCGATAAGTAAAAATTTGATTTTCATAACCAAAGCTCCATTGTTTTTATAGTTAAACAAACTCGCCAGAGTTATGAAAAACTAAGGCGAGCGGAGCTAAACAACTGTGAATTCGACAGTCGCTGTTATTCAGTATATTACCAGCACTCCGCCCATGGGCGGATATTTTGAATTCAGGTGTTGTTTAGACACCGCGGTCGGATCATCCGACTGCAAATTCAGGATACCACGTGAGGCGCAAAGTTGCAAGTTGTTTTTGATGTAATCATCAAATTGGGAGAGGAGAAGAGAGAGGGTAAATTAATCTAATAGACAATTTTGTCTAACGAATTAAAGGAAGGCAAGTTTTAAGGGAGGAGATGGCGAAGCTGCAGAAGAAAAGAGGTGGAGAAAATGGAGAAGAGAAAAAGGGCGAAGGGGTTAGCAAAAAGGCAATGGGGGTTGGGGAACATCAAATGAGGTGAGGAATTAGATGAAGATAAGGAAGAGAGGGGCGTAAAATAGTTTAATAGACAATTTTGTCTAGCGGCAATTTGAGGAACAATGAGTTAAATATGGGGAAGGGGGTAAGGGGAAGATGAGGAGTGAGAGAAGGGAAAGATGAGGAGTGAGAGAAGGGGAAGATGGGAGAGGTGAGGTAAGGGAGGTGAGGTAAGGGAAGGGAGGTGAGGGCAAAAAAAAGAGGAAGATTATTCTTCCTCTTCATCGTCCATAAAGTTATCATCTGCGGGGTCGATATCATCATCAACTTCGCTGTCTTGGCTTTCTAAAAGCAAGCGGTCTTGATTGTCGGCCTCCAGCTCTGATTTTTTGCGGCGGCCGCGGCGGCGCTTGGGTTGAGATCTTTCTTGAACCGTATTGATAATATAGTTGCCGCAGATTTTATATAAATCAACCAAGTGGTTGTTGTACATATGGTCACCTTCTTCTATCAAGGCGAAATCAACCGCTACGTGGCGTTGGGTGTTGAGCCGGCGAGCCATGGTGGCAACGCTTGAGGGGGTAACAATCTCATCTTTGCCGCCTTGGATGATTAGGCCTGATGTCGGGCAGGGAGCCAAAAAGGCAAAATCTTTATCGTTAGCCGGAGGGGATACCGCTATAAAATTATTGATATCCGGACGGCGCATCAATAGCTGCAAACCAATCCACGCACCAAAAGAGTAACCGGCTATCCAGCATTGGCGGGCTTCTGGGTTAACCGACTGCAACCAGTCAAGGGCGACGGTGGCGTCAGAGAGTTCTCCGGGGCCGTCTTCAAACTCGCCTTGAGAACGGCCGACGCTGCGAAAGTTAAAACGCAGAACCGAAAAACCTAAATTTTGAAAACAACTGAACAAGGTGTAAACAACCTTATTGTTCATGGTGCCGCCGTATTGCGGGTGGGGATGCAGAATAAGGGCTATCGGGGCTCCGGGTTTGTCGCTTTGGTGGTAGCGGCCTTCAAGGCGGCCGGCGTGACCGTTAAATAAAACTTCACTCATTATGTTTTTCTCGTTTATTTTTTAATATTAATTTAGTAACAATGGGATATATATTACTTAAATAATATTATATAATTTATTAATTTTTCATAATTAAAAGGAACATAGCACAAAATGAAAACAAATTTCAAGATGATTCAGCAGGATTTGGAAGCGGTCGTTAAAAGAGACCCGGCAACAAGGAATAAGTTGGAGGCAGCAGTATGCTCGTCTGGCTTCCATGCTATTGTTTTTCATAGATTTAATCATTGGTTATGGGAAAAAAACTTTAAGTTTAGCGCGAGGGTGTTGGCGCAGGTGGCGCGTTTTTTGACGGGAATCGAGATACATCCGGCAGCGCGAATCGGGAAAGCTTTTTTTATTGACCACGGAATGGGCGTGGTGATTGGTGAAACTTGTGAAATCGGCGATAATGTGACTATGTATCACGATGTGACGCTGGGTGGAACAACCGTGTTTGATAAAAACGGAAAAGTGACAACCAAGAGGCATCCGACTATCGGTAATAACGTGATTATCGGTTCGGGTTCGCAGGTGTTGGGGCCGATAGTGGTGGGCGATAATGCTAAAATCGGCTCTAATGCGATTGTGACCAAAGATGTGCCGGCTAATACGACGGTAGTGGGAATGGCGGCGCATCGTGTGGCGGAGTTGAACGGACAGAGCAAGAAAAAACGCCAGCCGTTTGCGGCTTATGGTATTGTGCCGGATGCTAAAGACCCGCTGGAAAGCAAGCTGGAAGAAATGAGCCGTGAAATAGCCGAGTTGCGTGCGGAAGTCAGCCGTTTGAAAGGTGAAAAATAATGGCAGAGCAAAAAATAGCAGCGGTGGCAATGTCCGGCGGAGTGGATAGTACGGCGGCGGCGATATTGTTGCAACAACAGGGCTACAAGGTAATCGGTTTGACGATGGAGCTCTTAAAGCCGCCTTATATGCCGCAGGTAGAATCTATTCGTGATGCCGGTAAAGTGGCGGCCAAGCTTGGTATTGAGCACCATTATTTGGATTATCGGGAGTTGTTTGCCGACAAAGTGGTAGATTATTTTACCGAAAGTTATGTGAAAGGTTTGACGCCGTCGCCGTGTATTATGTGTAATCGTTTTGTGAAGCTTGGAGCTTTGGCTGATAAAGCTCGTGAGCTGGGCGCCGAAGTGTTGGTAACGGGGCATTATGCCGAGGTAAGGCAGACTCCTCACGGAGTGGAGTTGCACCGAGCCAAAGATTTGGTACGCGACCAAAGCTATTTTTTGCTGGGGATTGAAAAGCGCAATTTGGAGATGCTTAGGTGTCCTTTGGCAGAGATGTCTAAAGATGGAACGCGTGATTTGTTAAAAGCCGCCGATATTGAAATTTATCAGAAGGCGGATAGTCAGGATATTTGTTTTGTCAGTAACGGAAAATATGTTGAGTTGATACAAAAGCTTAGGCCGGATTATGCCTTGAAAAAAGGGAATATTGTGACATCAGATGGAAAAGTGCTTGGTCAGCATAACGGAATTATTAATTATACGGTTGGGCAGCGGCGAGGTTTGGGAATCGGCGGCGGGCCGATATGGTATGTGCTGCGAATCGATGCGATGAAAAATCAGGTAATCGTGGGGAGCCATAATGAGCTCAAACAGACCAAAGTGAAAATCGGTGATGTTAACTGGTTGGGCGAGGATAAGCCAGAAGAGCTGGATTTGGAGGTGAAACTACGCTCAAGACAGAATCTGGTGGCGGCAAGAGTCCGCTTTTTGCCGGATAATGAGGCTGAAGTGACGCTGCTTGGAGATTTTTATGGAGTGGCCGCCGGACAGGGATGTTGTTTTTACCAAGGGACGAGAGTGCTTGGCGGGGGTATGATTTTGTAACCGAAATGTAACTGGATTTGCAGTACTTTTTGTGCTAAGATAAAATAAAAGCTGATAAGGAGAAAAACGATGCGGCTGATGTGGTATATAACGGCACTGATTTTGGGAATGAGCATTGGCGCAAGTGCGGCTTATGCTTTGCCGCCTGATCCGTGGAAGGCACAGGCCAAAATCAGCAAAGAGGCGGTTAATGTCGATTATAAGGCAGAATCGACCGGAGAAGTGCTGCCGGTTGACCCTTGGGCCAGAGCGCGTCGTACTAACAGCGAGAGTTCGTGGATTGGCAGCGGTAACAACGGCAAGCTGAATTATAGCGGCGAGGCAACAACTTATACCGAGGCCAAAGGACAAGAGATGATTGCGCCGGCGGCTAATATTCATAATACTTTGGTGATGACGGATCATTTGCGGCGGATGGGGTATAAAATTCCGCAGAGCGTAGATGATAAAATTCGTAATGCGCCGGAGAGTTATGGCAAGTTACTGCGCTCTAGTTATGACAAAGTTTATACGCAGACTGACCCGCTGAGCGAAGGTTTTACCGGGATTATGAGCAGGGTAGAAGACGGTACCGGTTTTGATATGGAAAATTTGCTGTTTAACAGTGTGCGCTTGTTGTCTAATGAATAGAAATTGGTGATTTTTGCAATTGACTTTGAGTGATGCTTTGGTGTTTAATCCCCGTCAGGAATAATGACGGGGATTAAGTTTATGCAAAAACCGGTGATAATTTTGGTTAATCCGCAGATGGCGGAAAATGTGGGAATGGCCGCACGCGCCATGATGAACTGTGGTTTGTATGAAATGCGGCTGGTCAGTCCGAGAGAAAACCATATCGGCGATAAGGCGGTGGCGGCATCTTCAGGGGCGGAAAAGATTTTGTTTGAGGCAAAGGTGTTTCAGTCCACGCGTGATGCCGTGGCGGATTTGGGAATCGTGTATGCAACAACGGCCAGACGCCGCAATATGATTAAAACCGTAGAAACCGCCGACGCCGCAACGAAAGAGATGGTAAGCAAAGCCCAAGCCGGTATTAAATGCGGAATTTTGTTTGGGCCGGAGCGTACCGGTCTGCATAATGAAGATGTGGGAATAGCTGATAAAATTATTGAAATTCCACTTAATCCGGAGCATTGCTCGCTCAACTTGTCGCAGGCGGTGTTGTTGGTTGGTTATGAATGGTACAAAAAGCAGATTGATGTTCCGGAAGTGCAGTTGGTAACTAACGGAGGTGAGGTGGCTGACAAAGAAAAAGTGATGCGCTTCTTTGATTTCCTTGAGCAAAAGCTTGATAAGTGTAAGCCTTTTCAAGATGAAGAAAAACGCCCGCGGATGTTGATTAATCTGCATAATATATTTTTACGCAGCGAGATTACCGAGCCGGAGCTCAATACCTTGTATGGCATAATTAATTATTTGAGTGGGAAAGAAGACTGATTTAAGCCGAAATCGGTGCGGCTTTAACCAATTGTTGAGAAAGCGGACTCTATAATTAAGGCGAATCAATTATTAGAGGAGAAAAAATATGCACGCTGAAGGTTTGGCCTCACAGGTGATATTCGGATGGGATCCGATGTGGGTGTCGTCTGCAGTCTTGATTATTAGCTATATTATATTGTTTACCGAGAAGATGAATCGTGCGGTGGTTGCCTTGCTGGGTGCCGCGGCGATGATTTTGACCGGTGTTCTGTCACACTCGACTGCAATTAAAGGGATTGACTTTAATACATTGTCACTCTTAATCGGGATGATGATTATTGTCGGTATTGCCGAGAAGTCAGGAATGTTCCAATTTGTGGCGGTGTGGGCAGCCAAAAAGGTGAAGGCTAACCCGCGAGGGTTGATGGTGGTGTTGGCCGCGGTAACGGCTCTGTTTTCGGCCTTGTTGGACAATGTGACAACCGTGTTGTTGATTGCGCCGGTAACTTTCCAGATTACCAAGCGGTTGAAGGTTAATCCGTATCCGTATTTGATTATGGAGATTTTTGCCTCAAATATCGGTGGTACGGCGACTTTAATCGGTGATCCTCCTAACATTTTAATCGGGTCGGCGTTGAATTTGTCGTTTATGGATTTTGTGTATGAGTTGACGCCGATTGTGATTATGACGATGATTGTGCTGATTTTGGCCTTTGATTTGGTTTATGGGCGCAAATTGGTAACAACCGCTGCCAGCCGTAATGCCGTGCTGAAAATGGACGAGTTTAAGTCAATTACTGACACGAAGTTGTTGTTTAAGTCTTTGACGATTTTGTTATTGGTGATTGCCGGATTTATGGTGGCTGAACACTTCCATATTTCAAACGGAACGGTGGCAATGCTCGGTGCTGCAGTCCTGATGCTGATTTATACCTTGGGAGATACGCATGACCAACGCGACCACAAGGTTGAAGAAGCATTTAATTTGGTGGACTGGACAACCATATTCTTTTTTGCCGGTTTGTTTGCCATTGTATATGGTTTGGAAGAATCCGGAGTGCTGGCGGTGATGGGTCACAAGTTTGTGGAGATGACCGATGGTAGTATTGAAAAAGCTACGATGTTAGTTGTATGGATTTCGGCTATCGTATCAACCGCGATTGACAATATTCCGTTTGTAGCGACGATGATTCCGATGATTAAAACCATGGAAGCCAGTATGGGCGGACGTGAGGCGATGATGCCGGTATGGTGGGCGCTCTCACTTGGTGCTTGTTACGGTGGAAACGGTTCTTTGATTGCCGCTTCAGCTAATGTGATTGTGGCCGGTATGGCTCAACGCGCCGGGCATCCTATCCACTTTATGCGCTTTTTGTTGTGGTCGCTGCCGGTGATGCTGGTCAGTGTGGCGATGGCTGCTCTGTACTTGCATGTGATTCACTTTATGTAAGCTCATAAAGCTGATTGGTTTCAAGGGGCGGTCTGGTATCGCCCCTTTTTATTGGGGATTATCGTATCTAAATAACGTGACAAAGGGATTTTTTTTGGTTTTAATAGAGATTCTTGTTGACAGAGCGAAAAAGTTATGTATATTGCAAACAAAAGATTTATGTTTAATCAAAAAAATTGGATGGTTAAAAAATGTACGCAGTAATTAAAACAGGCGGAAAACAATATAAAGTAACAACAGGTGATGTTGTTAAAATTGAAAAAATCGCCGGTGAAGAAGGTAATGAAGTTATTTTTAACGAAGTTCTGGCTTTGGATGATGTTATCGGAACCCCGTTGGTTAATGGTGCCAGCGTTAAGGCTAAGGTCTTGAAACAGGCTAAAGACGCCAAAGTTATCATCTTTAAGAAAAAGAGAAGACAGAATTATCGTCGTAAAAACGGCCACAGACAGCAGATTACGCTGGTTAAAATTACCGATATTTGTGGCAAGTAATATAGGTTGTTGAGGAGATTTAGTTATGGCACATAAGAAATCAGGCGGTAGCTCTAATAACGGACGCGACTCCATCGGACGTCGTTTGGGCTTGAAAAAATCCGGCGGTCAGGCTGTTATCCCTGGAAACATCATCATTCGTCAACGTGGTACTCAGTATCATCCGGGTGAAAATGTTGCTATGGGTAAAGATCATACCATTTTTGCAGTAGCTGAAGGTAAAGTTCAGTTCAGCAAAAAAGCCGGTGACAAAACTGTTGTTTCCGTTGTCGCTGATTCTGAGAATTAATCAGGCAGGGCAGAAAGTTTTTGGCGGAGGGGGTTATATGCCCCCTTTTGCCGTCTTAAATTAGTGAGTGTGGCAAATGAAGTTTTTGGATCAGGCTAAAATTTTTATTAAATCAGGCGACGGCGGGGCCGGTTGCGTCTCATTTAGGCGTGAGAAATATATTGAATTCGGCGGTCCAAATGGAGGCGACGGCGGAAAAGGCGGAAGCGTCTATTTTGAGGCGGTCGAGAATTTGAACACTCTTATCGATTTTCGCTATCAGCAGCATTTTAAAGCCCCAAAAGGCCAAAATGGTATGGGTTCGCAGATGACCGGCGCTAAAGGCGAAGATATCATTATTAAAGTTCCGGTTGGAACCGAAATCGTGGCTGAAGATGGAGAGACTGTCTTGGCGGATATGGTTACCCCTGGGCAGAAGTTTTTGATTGCCAAAGGTGGCGATGGCGGACGAGGCAATATGCAGTTCAAATCAGCTACCAATCAGGCACCGCGTTATGCCGAACCGGGGTGGCCAGGGCAGGAAATGTGGGTCTGGCTAAGACTCAAGGTTATTGCTGATGTCGGGCTTATTGGTTTGCCTAATGCCGGAAAATCAACCTTCTTATCCGTAGTAACGGCTGCACGGCCGAAAATTGCCGATTATCCGTTTACAACTCTGCACCCCAATTTGGGCGTGGCTTGGGTGGATAATTATGAGCTGGTGATTGCTGATATTCCGGGGCTGATTGAAGGAGCTCATGAAGGGGTTGGTCTGGGGGATAGGTTCCTTAAGCATGTGGAACGCTGTGCTGTCTTGCTGCATTTGATTGATATTAATGATGAAGATGTGGTGCAGGCTTACCAATCCATTCGTCGTGAGTTGGATTTGTATAGCGATAAAATGGCTGCTAAGCCTGAGGTCGTGGTGCTGAACAAGGCTGAGACTTTGCCTGAAGATGAGGTGCTGAAAAAACAGAAGGCTCTTGAAAAAGCTTGCGGCAAAAAGGTGATTGTGATTTCAGCCATTGCTAAGCAAAACTTGATGGCGGCATTGCGTGAGGTTAGTCGTTTTGTGACTCGCGATCGTCGCAAAAAAACTGAGGAGGAGCTTCCTCAAGAAGAGGTTAATGTTAAAAAAACTTGGTCACCGTTGGATTAAGGAGAAAATGTGGTGGTAAAAGAACTTGCTCAAAAACTTGATGTAACCCCTGATGATGAAAAGATTTTGGCCATTGTTACCAAAACTCTGGATGATAATAAGGCTGAAGATTTGGTGGTGATAGATTTGAAGGGTAAGACCTCGATTGCCAGTTTTATGGTGGTGGCCAGCGGTACTTCTCAGCGCCATGTAGCGTCTTTGGCTGAAAAGGTGCAAGAAAATTTGAAAGCCGCCGGATATAAGTCAGTTTCCGAAGGTGCGGAAAAGGCAGATTGGGTTTTGATTGATGCCTTTGATGTGATTGTACATATTTTTAAGCCGGAAGTGCGCGAGTTCTATAATATTGAAAAAATGTGGAGCGCAGTGGCTGAAATCCGCAAATAATTGAAACAAGCTGTGCAAGCTGGGGCAGCTTGAGCGGAGAGCCTCCGCGGGCATCAGTTACCGGTAGCGAGATTGGGGCAGAGAAACGAACTACGTTCGCACCCTGCCTGTTTTGAGTTCTGGGGACTGGATCCCCGGATCGCGCTACGCTTGTCCGAGGATGACAGTGCAACAACTATTGCTACAACCTCTTAGTCTGAATTGGAGAAAGATAGGCTAGTAGATAAATAAAAAAATCATCAACTGTCATGTTCGGGCTTGACCCGGACATCCAAGTATATAAAACATCTATATTTAAACTTGAATCCCATAAACAAGCCCGAGGATGACAGTGTCTATTGAAAGTTACCATGAAGCGAGGACCGGGCGAACATAGTAGCCGTAGGTGTTGTAGTAGTTGCTGCCCACGTAACCATTGGACATACCCACGAAGTAGTAGTAGCCGTCGCCGCCGCTGTTGGTAGACGACCAATAGTAACTATTTGTCAATTGCGTCCCACCATTTGTCGAAAGCAACGAATTGACTCGTGATTTATTGTTATACAAGGTTACTAATTGGTCTTTAGTCGGCAAGGTACCTTTGACATTGCCGCAGAATGAGTAGTTTCGGCATTGACTATTAGCATTAGACCAAGTCATATATCCTAAATCTTTCATCGCGACATAGAAGCCCATATTGCTAGCTTTCACACCGACTACTGTACCGTTGCAGTAATACAAATCACCTTGAGCGCCGTTTAGTTGTTGTTGGCAGCTGCTGCCGTTCCACTCATAGCCGCTGGCACAGGTGCAGGAGGTATATTTGCCGCCGCAGGCGGTGCCGGAACCACCCGAGTAGCCCGTACCGGAGCAGGTGTATTGGTAAGTTGATGGGCATTTACAAGCACCGCTACTCCAAGTATAAGGCGATTTACAAGTACATTTCGTATATTTTCCGCCGCAGGCAGTGCCGGAGCCGCCGGAGTAGCCTGTACCGGAGCAGGTATATTTATAGCTCGAATCGCAAGTACACGTTTTGTATTTGCCATTGCAGGTTTCACCGCTTCCGCTCTCTCCTGCACCAGTGCAGGTTTTATCATATCCTAGTTTAATGCAATCTTCGGCGGCGCCTCCGCCACAATACCAACCCTCACCAAAGGGGCATTTTAAGCCGCTCCCTGGGCAAGCGGAATCGGTATAACCAAGTAGTGAGCAATCAGTCACGGCACATTCTGCCGCAAGTATAGATTGAGGGACTAAGGACAGACTTGTCCCTAGCAGTAAAAAGCGAATTTTCATAACCAAAGCTCCATATTGTTTTTAGAGTTAAAACAAATGCCGCTTAAGTTATAAAAAACTAAGGCGGCATGGAGCTAGAAAACTGCTATAGTACAGTCGCTGTTATTCAATATATTACCAGCACTCCACACCAAGGTGGATATTTACTATAGGGTGTTTTCTAGACACCACAGCCGGATTTCCTGACTGCATATTCAGAATACCACTCGGAGTGCAAAGTTGCAAGTCGTTTTTGATGTAATTATTAAATTGAGGGTTGAAAAGAGAGTGTGTAAATTAATTTAATAGACAATTTTGTCTAGCTGTAATAGGAGGAGGGTGAGATATTAGTGAGGAAAGGGAAAGTTGGGGGGGAAGGTGAAGCTGGAGCTCCACCTTTTCTTTGTTTATGGAGTTAGCTGAAAGCTAAATAAAAATTATGGTAGATGGTGTGATTGGGGTATCTGTGAGTTTTAAATTGGTAAGGTGTAGGAGCTTAAGGGCTTTTGAAAATAAAGCTTGCAAATTGTGTTT
>CALXWI010000032.1 GCA_944392325.1 uncultured Alphaproteobacteria bacterium
CCATACCGGTACCCACGAGCGGAGCTTCCGAACGCAACAAAGGCACACCTTGGCGCTGCATGTTTGCACCCATCAAGGCACGGTTAGCGTCATCGTGCTCCAAGAACGGAATCAAAGCTGTAGCTACTGATACCAACTGTTGCGGAGATACGTCGATGAAGTTAATTTCAGTCGGATGAGCAAACTCAAACTCGCCTGCTTTACGACAAGCAATCAGCTCATTCACAAAATGACCATCATCTTTAACCGCCGCATTAGCTTCCGCAATAATATATTTGCCTTCTTCATCAGCTGACAAATAAACCACTTCCTTGGTAACTACGCCGTCAATAACCTTACGATACGGACATTCAATAAAGCCATATTTGTTAATGCGGGCATAAGTCGACAAAGAGTTAATCAAACCAATGTTCGGACCTTCCGGAGTTTCAATCGGGCAGATACGACCATAGTGGGTTGGGTGCACGTCGCGGACTTCAAATCCGGCACGATCACGAGACAAACCACCAGGGCCCAAAGCCGACAAACGACGTTTGTGCGTAATTTCTGACAACGGGTTGTTCTGGTCCATAAATTGTGACAACTGAGAAGAACCAAAGAACTCACGAATAACTGAGGCAATCGGCTTAGCGTTAACCAAGTCCTGCGGTTTAACGTTATTCAAAACCTCAGACGACATTCTCTCGCGAATGGCTCTTTCCATACGCAACAAGCCCATGCGATATTGGTTTTCCATCAACTCGCCGACCGAGCGTACACGACGGTTACCCAAGTGGTCAATATCATCAACTTCACCTTTACCGTCACGCAAATCGCACAGTCTTTTAACAATGCGCAAAATATCATCTTTACGCAAAACGCGATAAGTATCCGGAGCCTCATCAAATGAGATATCCATTGCCACATTCATCTTCACACGACCAACTGAAGACAAGTCATATCTCTCGTTGTCAAAGAACAAATTGTGGAACAACTGGTCAGCCGTTTCATAGGTAGGCGGTTCACCCGGACGCATAACGCGATAGATATCAAGCAACGCCTCTTCACGGCAATGATTTTTATCACTTACCAAGGTATTGCGGATATACGGTCCGACATTAACCCCGTCAATATACAAAATCTTCAATTCATTGATTTTAGCCGCAGCAATTTTAGCCAACAGCTCTTCGGTCAATTCATCACCGGCTTCAGCCAATACTTCACCGGTTTTCTTCTCAACCACAGCGGTAGCCAAGAACTTGCCCTGCAGTTTTTCAGTTGGCAGGCGATAATATTCCAAGCCCTCATCGGCCAATTTCTGAGCCATACGTGGCGCAATTTTTTTACCGGCTTCAACTACTACTTTTCCGGTTTCGGCATTAATCAAATCAAAATCAAACTTAACCCCTTTCATTCTTTCGGGAATAAATTTAACTTTCCAGTTTTTCTTATCCGCTACCAAAGTATCTACATCATAGAAATAGGCAAGGATTTCTTCTTTATCCATACCCTTAATTTCGGAGCGATCGATTTTTTTGCCTTCCTTCGCCAATTGGGCCATTTTCTCTTCTGTTTCTTTAGAATACAAAGAATACAAAATAGAAGTTACCGGCAACTTACGACGGCGGTCAATACGAGCATAAACCAAATCTTTGGCATCAAACTCAAAGTCAAGCCAAGACCCGCGATAAGGAATAACGCGAGCTGCAAACAAATATTTACCAGATGCTACGGTTTTGCCTTTATCGTGGTCAAAGAACACACCCGGAGAACGGTGCATCTGCGATACAACGACACGCTCTGTACCATTAAAGATGAAGGTACCTTTGTCTGTCATCAACGGGATATCGCCCATATACACGTCTTGCTCTTTAATATCGTGAATAGACTTAGCCCCCGTAGCTTCATCAATATCCCAAACCACCAAACGCAAGGTAGCCTTGACCGGAGCCGCATAAGTCATATCACGCTTAATGCACTCTTCCACATCATATTTAGGCTCTTCGAGTTCATATTTAACAAACTCCAACTCACCATTGCCTGAAAAATCTTTGATTGGGAAAATTGATTTGAATACTTCATCAAGACCAAATTCACTATCATGCCCTTCAATAAAGTTTTGATAAGAACCAGTCTGAACTTCGATTAAACTTGGCATTTCCGACACGGAGTCGATTTTACCGAAGTTTCTTCTTACACGTCTCTTGCTCGTATAAGATGTCAACATATACTCAATTCCTTTGGTTAGAATTCTGCGACTATTCTATTGCTTTTTGCAAGCAAACCCCGACCGCAGAAGGTTAAAAAAACTGGATTAAAAAAACCGCTGAATCGCGCCGCTCCGCTGAGTTTTAGCTCTACTCGGCGCAGATTCGCAAAATAATATTAAATTTAAAGTCGCTTACTTTTACACCCGCGAGTCTTAAATTGCAAGTATTTTTTCACAAAATGAGTCAAGAATTTTATTTTTTAATTAACGATTTTTTTATTTTAAATCCTGACTCAGATTCAGTTTCCGATTCTCCACCGCCAATAAGAATTTTCACCATTTTTGTCATTTAAATAAATAATACTTGTTTGTTCGCTCCTTTTTGCTATATTCTGCTTACATTTGGAAGGGGGCTTTTTTCTACATATTGCCACTTGACAAACTTGGGACAGTATACCATTTCCTCCTCTAATTCTTTGCCGCACCCTAAACACTTTCCGTTTTCCCTCCTTACCCATCGCCGCCCCATTCACTCCTTAACCATCTTTTCCCCGTCCTAATAATCTGCCTTTCTCTTAAATTCGCTAGACAAATTTGTCTACAATAAGCTATTTACTCATCAAACCCACCATCCACCACAAGCTTTAGCTTGTGCCTCCGGCTCAGCCGGAGCAAATCCAAACATTATATATTGATTTTTAACCTTTGCTATGTTAAACTTATTTCTAGCGGACAAAGTCTGTCCGTCAGGGCGTAGTAACCCTTTACAGTATAGTCGTTTAGGTATGACGACTTAAAAAAATGATTACCGGTACTTATATGCCTGTATGGGCGGGTGCCGGTATTATAAGAGCTTCGGCTTGAAATTGCCGGGCCGTATTATACTGTTACGGTTACTAACACCCGTCCACCCTTTGTTATCAAAGAGTGGACATTGTTTTTAACTATTAAAACAAAGGGTGTTGTGTAATGACTAATATTAAATTTTTACTCTTAGGGACAAGTCTGTCCTTAATCCCAACCATAACTTTTGCCCAATGTGTCGCCACGCAAGATTGTGCAACTTTGGGCTATACCGAAACCTCATGCAACGGTGGCAAAGGCGTCAAATGCCCCTTTGGCAACAAATGGGCTTGCCTGCCAACTAAAGAATCTATCTGTAAAGAAGAAGGATTTACTCTGGCGTGTAATGAAACCGGACAACTCGGTGGTGGCGATTCTTGCAACGGATTATATAAACAATGTTCTTGCGATTCGAGCTACCAATACACTTGCTCGGGTACGGGCTACTCCGGAGGTTCCGGCACCGCCTGTGGTGGCAAGTATGCGGCTTGTACCTGCACCAGCGGTTATGAGTGGAAAGATGGCAGCTGTCAGAAAAAAGAGGTCATTAATGGACCAGATGGTGAAGTCTATAAATGCAATGGCAAAGTTGTTGGTGTACGTGCTACAGGTATGGGCTTCTATGTCGCGATGAAAGATTTAGGACGTATGAATTGGTCTAGTGCTAATAGCCAATGCCGAAACTACTCATTCTGCGGCAATGTCAAAGGAACCTTGCCGACAGTAGATCAATTAAAATCAATTTATCAAAATAAATCACGAGTCAACTCGTTGCTTTCGACAAATGGTGGGACGCAATTGACAAATAGTTACTATTGGTCGTCTAACGGCAACAGCTACACCACCTACTACATCGTGGATATGTCCAGTGGTAGTGTGGGCGGCAGCGTGCTCGGCCGCTACTATGTTCGCCCGGTCCTCGCTTCATGGTAACTCTCAACGAGCAGGGGCAAGCCTCACACTTCCCCTGCCCATTTTCTTTTTCCTCCCTTTGGCATCATTTTCTCGCCCCCTTACCATCCCCCTCCCATTAAAACTTGCCCTCCCTAAATCGGCTAGACAAAATTTGCCATATTTAATTATATAGCCCAATTTTCAAGCTTTCCTCCCATCTTACCCCGCAAACTCCGGTGTGAGCCGGAGGCTCAGGATTTTATCCTGTGACAGATATTGAGCTTTCCTCAAACTCTATCTAAGCAACGCGACTAATTAAAACTCCACACAAGCTACCGGTGATTGATGGCTCCACGAGCATCGTAGCTGCCTTGTTTACCAACTAGCACAAAAATCCCGACTGGATGAACTCAATCTATCCAATCGGGATTTTACATTCTGCATTTTCTACAGAAGGCTTAAAGTCTTAAGTTAAAAGAATTACTTCAACTCAACTTTAGCGCCGGCAGCTTCCAATTTCTTCTTGATTTCTTCAGCTTCAGCCTTAGCAACGCCTTCTTTAACAGTCTTCGGAGCACCATCAACCAAATCCTTAGCTTCTTTCAAGCCCAATTGGGTAATAGCGCGGATTTCTTTAATAACGTTGATTTTGTTTGCACCGGCATCAGCCAAGATGATATCGAATTCATCTTTTTCTTCAGCGGCAGCAGCACCGGCAGCACCACCGGCAGCAACAGCAACGGCAGCAGCGGCAGAAACGCCCCATTTTTCTTCTAACATTTTTGCAAGATCAGCAGCTTCCATAACGGTCAAAGCTGACAATTCATCAACTAATTTGGCTAAATCGGCCATTATTTTTCTCCAATAAAAAAATTAAATCTTAAAAACTAAAAATTACTAAAATTACTCTTTGCTTTACCTTGTTCTCAGTTATCACGGCACAGCCCTCTCGAGCCGCCCCATAACTCTAAACCAAACTAAGCAGCTTCTTTTTCGCTGTAAGCTTTGGCCAAACGAGCCAACTGAGCACCCGGAGCTTGCAACAGACCAATGATCTTGGCGCGCAGTTCGTCCATAGACGGGATGCTTGCCAACTTTTTGATCTCGGCAACGGAGAGAGCACCAGTGCCCATAGCACCGCCGACGATAATCAATTTCTCATTATCTTTTGCAAAATTTACACAAGCTTTGCAGGCAGAGATCGGGTCATTAGCGAAAGCAATCGCTGTCGGACCGGTAAACAAATCAGCCAAACCTTCAAATTTTGTGCCTTTAAGAGCAAGACGAGTAATGCGATTTTTAGTAACTCTGAAACCAGCGCCGGCTTCTCTGATTTTGTCTCTCAATTCAGAAACTTCCTTAACGGTAAGACCTTTGTAGTGAGAAACTACAACAACCTCTGAATTGTTAAACAATTCTTGAAGCTCGCTGAGTAACTGTGCTTTTTCTTCGCGATTCACTTGTTTGTCTCCAATAAACACATTGTGGCGAACCACAATGCCATTTTTTTACACTTTTGCCCGCACAACCGCCATCCAAACTTCAAATACCAAGGAAACAACTCTCTCTCAATATTGAAAGCAAACCCATTATTAATATTTGAGCAAGCTATTTTCCAACATCAAAAGCAGTCCCCCTCAATATCATCATTTCGGAGCCGCATTGCCCTCAGGCAAGACCTAATCTGTCCAGGAGAAAAAAAGATAAAATATTTTATTTTCCACTCCCGTCTGCGTAGGATATTATATTCAGGCCCAAACTTCTGATAAAACCTTGCTGACCAACCACCGCCTCCACAGCACAACTGCCTCAGCAATCATCAATCATCACTATTTTACCCATCAAGCCTCAACCACCTACGGTCTTGGACAGTTTTCAAAAACCTTTGCCGAGATACCTCTCACAATCTTCACAGGGCTTACCCCATAATTTTCACAGGACTTACCCCGCAATCTTCACAGGACTTACCCTGTAATTTTCACAGGACTTACCCCGCAATCTTCACAGGACTTACCCCATAATTTTCACAGGACTTACCCCGCAATCTTCACAGGACTTGCCCTACACCCTTTGCCGAGATTACTCCCCGCTCCGGTTTTTGAAGAGTGGGCAGAGCGACATCCGCTCCGCCCTAAACTTTTCATTAAAGTTGAGCAGCGTCAACTTTAACACCAACACCCATTGTGCTGCTCAAAGAGATTTTCTTAACATAAGTTCCCTTTGCACCAGCCGGTTTAGCTTTAATGATAGCATCCATAAAAGCTTTGGCGTTGTCATAAATTTGATCAGCTGTAAAGCTGGCTTTAGCCACACCGGCATGAACAATACCGTTCTTTTCAACACGATATTGAACTTCACCAGCTTTCGCTTTTTTAACGGCATTAGCTACATCCATGGTAACGGTACCAAGTTTCGGGTTCGGCATCAAGCCTTTCGGACCCAATACACGAGCCACACGACCGGCCAATCCCATCATATCCGGAGTAGCAATACATCTATCGAAATCGATTTTACCACTCAAGATAGAGTCAATCAGGTTTTCAGCGCCTACCAAATCAGCACCGGCAGCTTTAGCTTCATCAGCTTTTTCACCTTGAGCCAAAACCGCAACGCGGATAGTTTTACCATTACCATGCGGCAAGGCACAAACGCCTCTAACCATCTGGTCGGCATACTTCGGATCAACACCCAGATTGATAGCCATATCGATTGTTTCGTCAAATTTTGCAGTAGCATTATCTTTAACGATTTTAACAGCCTCTTGCAAAGAATAAGCTTTGGAAGTATCAACTGTTTTATAAGCGTTTTTAATTCTTTTTCCCTGCATTTTCTTACTCCACAACCTTAACGCCCATAGAAACTGCCTGACCTTTAACCATATTCATAGCGGATTCAACTGTAGAGCAGTTCAAATCCGGCAATTTAGCGGTAGCAATTTCTTTAACCTGAGCCATAGTAATCTGACCGGCAACGGTTTTGTTCGGCTCTTTAGAACCGGACTTAATGTTGGCGGCTTTTTTAATGTAGTAAGAAACCGGCGGCAACTTAGTAACAAATACAAAAGATTTGTCTTCATAAGCCGTAATTACAACCGGTACGGGAACACCCGGTTCCATTTTCTGGGTAGCAGCATTAAACTGTTTGCAGAAATCCATAATATTCAAGCCCTTTTGGCCGAGAGCCGGACCAACCGGAGGAGAAGGGTTAGCTTTTCCAGCGGGGATTTGAAGCTTGATTAATCCTAAAATCTTCTTTTTAGACTTAGCCATTTCAAAAACCTCTTGTTAGGTTTCGTGGTTTTCCAGACGATGGCTCGCCTCCCACGAAAATTATTACATTACACGATTCCTTCACGGGCAGAGCAGAGTCCCCCCTTTAGGAGTCGCCTTTATATAACAGCTTTAAAATCAAATTACAAGCATTTTTTTCAAAAAAAATCGCCAACTGACTGATTCGATTCACAAAGTGCTTGTTTTATTCGTCCAAATTACTGGTGCAATGCGGACATTTAACCGCCTTTAGCGGGATTTCCGTACAACAAAAAGGACAAGTTTTGGTTTTAGCGGCGGCCTTAGCGGCATCCCGAGCATCTTGTCGGTCCACAGCCTCCCGCACCTTATTGATTGCCTTAATCAACAAAAACACCGCAAACGCCACAATCACAAAGCTAATCAGCGTATTAATAAACAAACCATAATTAAGCGTTACCGCCCCTGCCGCCTGCGCCGCGCTCAACGAGCTGTAAGGTCCGGCCTCTTTGCCTGCCTGCAAGGTCACATATAAGTTTGAGAAGTCAACCTTTCCCAACAGCAAACCCAACGGCGGCATAATTATATCCTTCACCAAGGAGTCCACTATTTTGCCAAAAGCCGCCCCAATGATGATACCTACCGCCATATCAATCACGTTTCCTCTGACTGCAAACTTTTTAAACTCGTTAAAAAAGCCCTTAAACATCTTCACCCCTTGCAAAAAAATAAAGGCTCCACCTTTCAGCAGAGCCTTTCGATTATCTTAACTTATTTTACTTTCTCTACCTGAGAGAACTCCAGTTCTACCGGCGTAGAACGTCCGAAAATCGACACCGAAACCTTCAAACGCATCTTCTCAGTATCAACTTCTTCAACAAAACCAATAAACGATGCAAACGGACCATCATTAACTCTGACTTGCTCGCCCACCTCAAAAGCAACTTCCGTACGCGGACGCTCAACCCCTTCGGTCATCTGCTTGATAATACGTTGAGCCTCAGCCTCAGTAATCGGTTGTGGCTTATTACGACTGCCGAGGAACCCGCTTACACGTGGCGTATTACGAACAATATGCCAACATTCATCGGTCATCACCATTTTAATCAACACATAACCGGGGAAGAACTTTCTCTCCGAATTAACTTTGGCACCTTTTTTAATTTCAACAACTTCTTCAGTCGGTACCATAATTTCCAAAATTTTATCATCTACCCCTTTCAGCAGAGCCTGTTCTCTAATCGATTCGGCCACTTTTTTCTCTGAACCGGAATAAACGTTTACCACATACCAACGAGCTTCCATAGAACTACATCCCAATATCTAAAATTAACTTAACAATCCAACCAAGAATTTGGTCAACAAAAAAGAAGAATGTTGCAGCAATTGCCACCAAAATAATGACCATAATTGAAGACTGGGTCACTTCTTTTCTGGTTGGCCAGGTAACCTTTTTAACTTCCTGCTTAACCTGCCTGAAAAACTGAATTGGACTAACTTTTGCCATGAACTTATCCATCAACTAACAACACAAACATTATCAGGCTCATCACCACAACCGTGACTGATGTGCCCTTCTCAATGCCGCCAACATATTAAATTATTTCATATATGTCAATAATTATATTGTTTGTTTGCTCAAATAAACCCAAAATTCTGCTTTAAGAAAAAGGCTGTCCAACCACCACACACCAACAAAAAAGCCGCTCTCATTGAGCGGCTTTTAACTATATTCCGGAATAATACTTTGCCCTGTCCATATCAGGGTTAATCTTTTCAAACTCCTCTTTTGTCATTACCAAAGAAGCATACACATTAGGCAGCTTTTTATCACATTCCACATCGAGTGGCGAAGCCGGCATAGTATATGCCCGATATTGCGGATATCCTTCATTGCACATACTCCGCGACCAGCAATTCTTAAAGCTCGTCAGTCCGCATCTTTGCGCCGTCCGATAAAACAGCAATGATATCAAGGTTGAATGATATTGCGGATAATTCTTGCTCTGCCATTGCTTATGCATTGCCAAACTCTCATCCAAAGAAGCGTTATGACCAATCGGCTCCAAAAAAGCAATATTAACCAGATAATCCGACAGTTTCAAATCACTTATGTCATCTTTATCCGTAATATCTTCTTCTTTAACCAGCATCACCACCGCAGCTGCTTGCTCCATATCCGGCACTACTTTCAACTCCCGATTAACCAAGAGCAATTTGTCCCGCCGCGCTTTTATATTGGCAAACGCTTTATCGACCATATCCAAAGCTTGTTCTTTTGACAAACCCAAAGAGATAATCTCTTTCTCAAATACCTGCTGAACTTTTTCCATATCCATAATATAAACAATTTAATAGTTAATAAATAATAAGTTTTGTATTCCTTTGCTTACCCCAAATCTTTTCAAAAGTCAATCAACAATTTCCCCACTTCCTAATAGAACTCTTTCATTATATTCCCCCCCAAACCACCTTTATCCAGCGGCTCTTTGGTTATTGGCAGGACTTATGAGATAATCCACGGACTTTTGTTTATCACAAAATTCTTTACATTTCTTCCAAACCACTTATAATGCAACCACGAAATACAATTATTTTGTTTAACTATTTAAAATTTATATTTATGAAAACTATCATTATTGACAATTTAACCCAAAATAAAACTTTCAAAATTAAAGCAAACAATGCAAGTGTTTCCTTTTCACAACAAAACCGGAAAATTCCTAAAAATGGAAATAAGCGAGCATTGTCGGCCGTATGGAAAATTAATAACCAAAAAGTATTAGAAATCATTTCCAATATTAAAGGAAGTTGGAAAGTTGCAGAAAATCTACGCCAATACACTTTTGCTCCGCAAGAACCCTCCAATTACAAATTGATTGTTTATATCATTTAATACCTCACTAAAAAAGGCCACCTTCACGGTGACCTTTTTTTTTGGCAGGGGCAGAAGGATTGTCCGCGACATTGCATCCGCAATGCTTGTTCCTTCTCGCTCATTCGCTTATTGCTCACCGGCGCGCTCCCGCCCGCCTTTCGCTTTGGCGTCGAACCCTCTTGCCGGTTTCGAACCTTCACCTTTTGCTCAATAACCAAAGAGCCGCCCTTTCGGACGGCTCTTTGGTTATTGGCAGGGGCAGAAGGATTCGAACCCTCGACACTCGGTTTTGGAGACCGATGCTCTACCAACTGAGCTATACCCCTATAAGCATCATCAATGCTGCGCTTACTTTGATACACAACTCTGCATAATAAATCAAGAACTTTTTTTATGTTTGCGCAAAAAATAAAGTCATCTATTGCACAAACTCCGTAAAAATTCGGAGAATAGTACAAATAGAGGCATTTCTAGCTGCGAGAAATACCCCTATTTTCAAAAAAAACTTGGAGAATGAGTCGAGTAGCAGGCGTCAAGGGCAAAAGTACCGGAGCCTACAAAGAAGTAGGTGAGGAAACTTTTGCCCCGCAGACAACGCACTAATCGACCATTATACAAGTTTTTCAAAAAAGCTTGGATAACAAAGCAAATAATAAGATTTCAGGGTGACGACACCGCAGCGTACAAAGAAGTACGTGAGGATGTCGTCAACCCGCAAAATCTATTGCACAAACTCCGTAAAAATTCGGAGAATAGTACAGATAGAGGCATTTCTAGCTGCGAGAAAAATTTTAGTGTACAAAAGAGGTACATGAATTTTTCGAGACAGCGTAAAATGCCTCTAGATGTGCTGTTATACGAATTTTTTTTATTTTTTACTCATTCGTACTATTAATCCTCATCGCATAAAACGACCGCCATACGAATACCAGAGCCAGCGCCATAAATACCGCACCCAAAGTGAGCGATACATTGCGTGGAGCTGATACGGCAATCTCAACAGCCAACAACCCAAACAAAGTCGTAAACTTAATAATCGGATTCAAGGCTACTGAAGATGTATCCTTGTACGGGTCACCGACCGTATCACCAACGACCGAAGCCGCGTGCAAATCAGTGCCTTTTTCGCCAAGGTCAACTTCAACCACTTTCTTGGCATTATCCCATGCACCGCCGGCATTAGCCATATACAGCGCTTGGAACAAACCAAATACCGCGATTGAAATCAAATAGCTGGCAAACAAGTTCGGGTCAAAGCAAGCAAACGCTAATGTAAACGAGAAGATAGCAACAAAGATGTTAAACATACCTTTCTGCGCATACAAGGTGCAAATTCTGACCACTTCCTTGGTGTCTTCAACCGAGGCAGCTTTCTTGGTGTTAAGCTTAATGTGCTTTTTGATGAAATCAACTGCACGATAAGCACCGGTTGAAACCGCCTGCATTGACGCACCGGAGAACCAATAAATCACGGCACCGCCCAAAATAATTCCGAACAAAACTTCCGGATCCAACAGCGACAGCTTCAAGTTCAGCAACAAGATGATTGAGAAAATCATCGTCGCCGCACCGATTACGGCCGTACCAATGAGCACCGGCTTAGCCGTAGCCTTAAAGGTATTTCCGGCACCGTCATTAGCTTCCAAGAAGTGCTTGCCGAGTTCAAAATCAGGCTTAAAGCCAAACTCTTTTTCAATTGATTTATTAATGCCTTTGATACTTTCAATCTGCGACAATTCAAAAACTGATTGCGCATTATCAGCCACCGGACCATAACTGTCAACGGCAATGTTGACCGGCCCCATGCCCAACATACCAAAAGCCACCAAACCAAAGGCAAACACACTCGGATAAACCATATAAGCATCTAATCCCGAGCTGGCAGTAACATAAGCCACAGCCATCAATGCGACCATAACAATACCCTGCCAAAAGGCTGAGAAGTTACCGGCCACGATACCGGAGATAATGTTCAGCGAAGCACCTGCCTCACGGCTAGCATTAACAATCTCGTTAACATGCTTAGACTTCGGAGAAGTAAAGATTTTGGTAAATTCCGGAATCAAAGCCGCAGCCAAAGTACCGCAAGAAATGATGATAGACAACTTCCACCACAAATCTTCACCCATATCACCAATCATAACATAAGAGATACCGAAGGTAACCAAGATTGATACCACCGATGTCAACCAAATCAGACTGGTCAACGGTTTTTCAAAGTCAAACGACGGACGAGTACCATAAACAGCCTTAGACACAACCCCGTTCAGCCAATAAGAGAACATTGAGGTCACAACCATCAGCAAGCGCATGGCAAAAATCCACACAATCAAGCGAGCCTGAATATCAATTCCGCCGCTCATCAAAGCCAATTCGCCATCAGCATTATACATCATACCGGCACCCAGTACAATAAAGCTGATAAGCGCTACACCGGTTACGCCATAAGTCTCAAAACCATCGGCAGTCGGGCCAACCGAGTCACCGGCATTATCACCGGTACAGTCAG
Source organism: uncultured Alphaproteobacteria bacterium (assembly GCA_944392325.1). Classification (GTDB taxonomy): domain Bacteria; phylum Pseudomonadota; class Alphaproteobacteria; order RF32; family CAG-239; genus HGM16780. The sequence goes on from CALXWI010000032.1 coordinate 12,561, forward strand.
CAATTACACCTGGGTTACGAGCATCATCTTCATCAATTTTGAAAATAATTTTCATCAAGTCAGCACCGATATCGGCGATTTTGGTAAAGATACCGCCGCAAATACGCAATGCTGCCGCACCTAAAGATTCACCGATAGCAAAGCCGACAAAGCAAGCACCGGCACTTTCTCTGGGTACAAACAACAAGATGATAATCATCATAATCAGTTCTACGCAAATCAGCAATACGCCGATAGACATACCCGAGCGCAACGGCAAGCTCATTACCGGATAAGCCTTACCCTGCAGCGACATAAACGCGGTACGAGAGTTAGCATAAGTATTGATTCGCATACCGAACCAAGCCACCGTATAAGAACCCAAGATACCCAAAACCGACCACATCAAAATCGTCAAAACCTTTGGCATCGGAGTTGCATTAAGGTAGTAGAAATAATAGAATATGCAAGCTGCAATAAACAGCTCCAATACCACCAAGAGCTTGGACTGCTGTTTCATATAAGTTTTGCAAGTTTCATAAATAGTGTTTGATACATTGAGCATAGACTCATGAGCCGGAATTTGTTTGATTTTAACAAATTCATAAAGACCGAACAACATACCCAAAACACAAATTCCGATACCATACATCAAGATATCACTTCCGGTAGTTGCCCACCCAAAGAGATTATAGCTGACATCAAGGCTCGGAATATTCAGATCAATTTCTGAAGCCTGAGCTTTAGAAAAAGCCGACAACATCACCACGGCTACTGCCAAAGTAATCTTGCCGATTCTCTTTAATAAAGTCATCTTAGATTCCTTATACTGGTTAAAACAAAAACACTCATAATCGAGTATCAGCTTTTTGAGCAGATTCTCTTTTGATTATGGGTGATGATAGATTCCTGAGTCTAAAAAATCAGTTAACTCTTTAAAATGATTCATAAAAATAATTGTCCATTAAATTAATCTATCCGCTCTCTTCTCAACCACCAATTTGATGATTACATCAAAAACGACTTGCAACTTTACGCCTCGCATGATATTCTAAATTTGCAGTTGGATGAACCGGCTGCGGTGTCTACAAAACACCTGAATTCAAAATATCCGCCCATGGGCGGAGTGCTGGTAATATATTGAATAACAGCGACTGTCGAATTCACAGTTTTGTAGCTCCGCTCGCCTTAGTTTTTCATAACTCTGGCGAGTTTGTTTTAACTCTAAAAACAATGGAGCTTTGGTTATGAAAATTAAATTTTTACTCTTAGGGACTTCTCTGTCCTTTATTCCAAGTTTAACTTATGCTCAATGCGTCGCCACGCAAGATTGCGAAACTTTGGGTTATACCGAAACCTCTTGCAACGGTGGTAAGGGCATCAAATGCCCATTTGGCAATTGGTGGGCTTGTATCAAATCCGATTCGGAATGTGAACAACAATTCTGTGATAAATATGGCTTCCAATATACTTGTAGTGGCACGGGCTACTCAGGCGGTACAGGAGCCGCCTGTGGTGGCAAGTATGCGGCTTGTAACTGTTCCGACGGCTACGAGTGGAAAAACGGAAGTTGCCAGAAACAAGTCCTCAACGGTGCAGTTGGCGAGTTATATTATTGCAACGGCACTGTGGTTGGTGTTAACGCAAGTGGTATGGACTTTTATGTTGCAATGCAAGATTTAGGGCAAATGGGATGGACTAATGCTAGCAATCAATGTTCTAGCTATGCTTTCTGCGGTAATATCAAAGGGACTTTGCCGACTAGCGAGCAATTACTCTCCATTTATAACAATAAATGGAGAGTAAACACATTACTTTCAACAAATGGAGGTACAAAAATGACAGAAGACTGGTACTGGTCGTCAGACTACGGAAACGGCCTCTACGACTACTATCGCGTGGATATGTCTAGTGGTAGCATAAACGGCACCTACTACGGCAGCCCCTACTCTGTTCGTCCAATCCTCACATCTTACTAACTCTCAGCGGGCAGAGTGTAAGCATCGCGCTTTCTCTGCCCCAATCTCGCTACCGCTAACTGATGCCTGCGGAGGCTCTCCGCCTGCGCCCGTTTGCCCGAGCCGCTAGTCTTGCTTGAGGTTTTGCTCCCACTCATCCGCCTGCTGATAAAAAGCAATCGCCTCGCTGAGCTGTTTTTGCAACGCGGCATCTGACACCGCCACGCCCTCAACCGCCATCTGTCGCACCGGTTTCAAAATCACATCGGTACCATTTTTCACATAGCCGATTTTCTGATAATTGCTCACAAAAAAGCGTGATTCATAATCCTCGCCCAAAGCATCTTGACCATAAAAACGGGATTCATAATCAAAATTGAGCAAGCCCAGCAAAGTCGGCAAAGCATCAATCTGGCTTACCGGCGTTTCAATCCGCTGCGGTTTAATGAGCTTCGGCGCATAAAACATCAGCGGAATATGATGCCCTTCCAAATTAATCTGCTCTTTGCCTGATGCTCCGGCCGTATGGTCAGCCACAAACACAAAGATAGTATTATCGAACCACGGCTTAGTCTTAGCCTCTTCCACCAACTGACCGATGGCATAATCCGCATACATCACTCCGCCGATACGCCCCCACTTTCCGGATTCGAGGGGGATTTTACCCTCCGGATAAGTATACGGCCGGTGGTTAGATATCGTCAAAATCATTGATAAGAAAGGCTTTCCCTCAGCATAAGACTTGTCAGCCTCTTTAATCACCTTGCGGAAAGTATCTTCATCAGATGCGCCCCAGGCATTCACAAAGCTGATATCATCTTTATCCCACACCTTGCGGTCCACAATCTGGAAACCGTTGTTTCCAAAAAAGTAGTTCATATTATCAAAATACCCAAACCCGCCGTAAATCCACTTATTATCATATCCTTTTTGCTTAAAGATAGAGCCGATACTGTGCAGATTCTCATTATTTTGCCTCCGCACGATAGACATCCCCGGCAGCGGCGGCACTGAAAGGGTCAACGCCTCGATTCCCCTGACTGAGCGGGTTCCGTTGGCATAAGCATTGCTGAAGTATAGGCTTTCTTTAGAGAGTTTTTCCAAATTGGGTGTTATTTTCATATGACCTTCGGGCAAATTCTCATTCATATATTCCGAGCTCATACTCTCCATCAGCACCACAATCACATTAGCCTTCTTTTCCGGCTTAGCTGAGGTAATCTTGCGGGCAATTCCCTCATCCGGCGCCAAGAACTCCACATTTTTGCCGCCCAATTTCTGTTGCAAAATGCGCAAATTTTCTTGTTCATCCTGCACCATATAAAAGCGGTTATACGGCAGCTCATTTTTCAAGAAAGCGCTAAACAGACTATAAGTCCCCTCTTTCGCTCCTTCATTATTCATTGCGTTGTTACAAATTTCCAACCGCGACATATCCACGGCAAAATAAGCAGCCACCAACACCAAAACATATACGCCCGAGCGCCACAATTTTCCGCCGAATGACGGCGCCGGAATCTCTGTAAACAAATGTTTGTAGGCCAGTTTTACCACCCCGATAGTAATCAATAACAGAGCTGATAAAATCCATACCACGGGGTAAGATTCCCAAATATTCATCACCACTTCGTTGGTATAAACCAAATAATCTACGGCAATAAAGTTGAATGCGGCCTGAAACTCGTTCCAAAAAATCTGCGTAGCCGCCACCTGAAACAACCCCGTATACACAAAAGTCGTAAACATCACCACGGTCACCACTTTATCCAAGCGGGAGTTTTGCTTGCTCTGTGGCAAAATCAGCAAGAACAGCAAATACGGAATCATCATATACATAAAAGCAATGACTGAGGTCAGCGCCAACACCGCCGACATTTTTAACAGCTCCCACGGAGCAAAACTAAAATCGCCAAAGCTCTGATAGATTTTACCGAGCAATACGGCAACTTCCGCCGCAATCATAAAATAAGCAAAAGGCTTAAAACGCTGCCACAAATATCTCATTGCTACCTCAATCAAAAAAATTTAACTCCCTCTCACCATACATATATATATGCCAAGTTTCAAGTTCTAAAAACTTATCCCAAATTTCAATTTAAAGGCGGTTTTTAAAGCCATAGAGAGGCAAAAGTCACATTGTCTGCCACAATTTTCACTTTTTTCAAAAATATAGTATTTACAAGAATTATTTTTTTTGTTATTATGAGATTCGTAGGAAAGAAGTTTATTCAAGGAGATATTATGATGAAAATACGTTGTTTATTACTGGTATCCATATCATATATAGGCTTATGCTCATTGGCACAGGCAAATATCTCCGAGAGTGGGAAAGAGTTTATCTTCACACACACATCCAAAGGAGTGGAACAAACATCGGCGGCATCATTCGGAGTGATAAAAAATAGAGGACTGAATACCGCAGCTGTTTTGGAACACACACACCTTCTACACCTCGATTCTCGCTCTCAACTTCTTTCCTTACCGAATTTAATGCCATCGGCAACTTTAGAGGCTAACGTCTGCTTTGTAACCGATACAGGGGAGTGCCGCGGTAACGAGTTTGGCCCCGGCAATTCTCCAGACCCTGTTAGCCCGCCTCCGGGGAGTTCCGGCAGTTCGGGAAGTAGCTCGTCATCAAGCGGTTCATCGTCATCATCAGGCGGTTGTGATCCTAACGATGCGTGGTGTATAGATAATAAAAAACGCTGCGAGTGGGAAGGGTATTTGAAAACCCTAAAAGATTGTAACGAGGTACAAGTTCCGCATAATTACTGCCCCTATGACCGTACTTATTTTGAAAAATGTATTTGCGACCCGACATTGATTTCCTGCCCGTCGCCTTTGCAAGGCGTGGGGCGAGAGTGTAACGGCAAATACCGCACCTGCAAATGCCCCGATAATTTTAAGACTTGTGAATGTGGACCAGCGGCAGGGGCAACTAAATGCACTTGGAACGGCAAAACTACATACTCTGCTTGTAAAGAATGTTGTACTCCTTATAGTGACGAAACCGGCTGTTATTATGGAACTTACTCTTGCTCAGACGGTTGCGGCGGAAAACGCAAATGTTGCTCATCAGCTCCCGCCCCCAGCTCTTCATCAAGTAGTAGCTCTTCTTCAAGTAGTAGCGGGGGCTCATCTCCCGGAGGAGATCTTAGTAGTTGTTGGAATTACCCCGTTGTCGATGAGGAATATCTTCCTTATGTATACGCTTGCAATGCTTGTTCTTCTTACAGTTCCGTATCTTCTACCTGCAGTAAATACAATTCCTCATGGCAAGATCCTCCGGGGATTGACGGATGGTATTCATATGGAAGTACTAGTTGCTCATTGGTAGAAAGCGGAGGAGGATGGGTAGGTTACGACAATCCTAATACAGGTGACCGTAATAATAAACCTGTAACTAAATACCAATGCCACTGTACTACAAGCGGTGGACGCAGAGACACTGACAGCAACCGTGTAAGAGACCACTATACCAAAAAATCATGTCTTTAATCTATTTCCCATTAACCTTGAGTGCGGTGTTGTTATCCGCGACGGTTATCAGCTCCCCGAGCCAAGCTTCCATCTTACCACCCACACCATCCGAGCAACGCGACTTGTTGAGCACAATCTCTCTGGCGCAAATTGATGGCCGCGGAGCCTCTCCGCTCAAGCTGCCCCAGCTTGCCCCAATCTCGCTACCGCTAACCGATGACTCCACCGCCTCGGTGGCCTCCGTGTGCTTTATTACCGACGCGGGGGATTGCGGCAGCCTTGAATGGGAAGGAGAAGGTGAGATTGATAACGCGGAAAAATGCCGTAATGAGGGGTACGTTGATACCCCCTGCGGAGCAGGATTAATCCCGATTGGCACTTGCCCTTATGATAGCAATTGGCATAGCAAATGCGGCTGTCCCTCGGATTATGATAA
>CALXWI010000033.1 GCA_944392325.1 uncultured Alphaproteobacteria bacterium
TATTATTGTCCATCTGGTTACGCATCTTCATGTCCTTATGGATATACATCTACAACTAGCAAACGTTGTTCATGTGGCGCGACGACATCTGGAATTTGCTATAAATGCAATTCGACCCATTTTCATAGCTATTCATGTCCAGCGGGGTATGTACCATCTATGTCTTGTTCTTACGGATACTCATATACAACTAAGAAGATATGTTCTTGTGGTGCTACATCGGGACTTTGCTATAAATGTAACTTACCGCCTTCTTCTTCCAGTTCAGGCTCTGGCATTCCTTCATATCCTGGATCTAGCAGCTCTTCTTCAAGTAGTTCTAGTTCATCATCGTCTAGCAGTTCTTCTAGTAGTTCAAGTTCATCATCTTCATCAAGTTCTGGTTCTTCATCCAATAGTTCAAGTTCATCAAGCAGTGGCTCTTCTGGCTCAGGAACACCTCACACCCATTCATATTCTTGCCCAACAGGATATTCTGAAAACAAACCAACTTGTGATGCTGGATATACACTAGCTTCCACTAGTAAAAAATGTTCATGTGGAGATACTTCTGGAACATGCTATAGATGTAAGAAAAAAAGTGATTGTATGGGCAGCGGATGTGGTGACTGTTGTGATGATTTAGGGCTGTGCAGTCAAGGATCTTATTCAGAATGTAAAAAATATTATCCAAGTTTGCCTAGTTGTTCATATGCTAAAGCAAATCATTGCGCCGGAGGTACTTGGTATATGCGATATTGTGGTGGAGATGGTCGAGGATGGATTGCAGGAGGATGTGACTTTTAAATATATTCTGATGTAATATTAAGGCTAAAATCTTATAGGGATATCATTGTTTGTTACTTAGGATAAAAATGTCAACAACCTTTAATTCAGTCCATAGTGAGATTATATTTATGTAAGTACATAAAAAGAAACCTCCGCTGGGTGACCAGCGGAGGTTTCTTTTTATGGCAAAATTTAGATAGTGCCGGCAGCGTAGCGTTTAGCCATTTCTGACATCGGGATAACCTTGATTTTGTCAGCGTGGCCGGCAGCGCCAAAGGCCTCATAACGGGACTCGCAGACTTTCTGCATTTCTTCAATCGCCGGTTTGAGGTATTTGCGCGGGTCAAACTCTTTCGGATTTTCAGCAAAGAGTTTGCGAATCGCACCGGTAATAGCCATACGGCAGTCAGTATCAACATTGACCTTGCGGACACCGGATTTAATGCCGCGGACAATCTCTTCAACAGGAACACCGTAAGTCTGCGGAATGGCTCCGCCATAAGCGTTGATGAGGTCTTGCAGCTCTTGCGGAACTGATGATGAACCGTGCATTACCATGTGGGTGTTCGGCAGCTTTTTGTGAATCTTTTCAATTACGTCAATTGCCAAAATTTCACCATCAGGTTTACGTGTAAACTTATAAGCTCCGTGAGAGGTGCCGACAGCTACAGCCAAAGCATCAAGGTGAGTTTCAGCTACAAATTTGGCAGCTTCATCCGGGTCAGTTACCAAGCGTTTTCTATCAATAACGCCTTCAGCTCCGTGGCCGTCTTCTTTATCACCTTTGCCGGTTTCGAGTGAGCCGATAACACCGAGCTCGCCTTCAACTGAAGCACCAACTGCGTGGGCACGGGCTACTACCTCTTTGGTAACATGAACATTGTATTCAAAAGAAGACGGGGTTTTGCCGTCAGCCTCAAGCGAGCCGTCCATCATTACTGATGAATAGCCGTTGACAATAGCAGATTGGCAGATGTCTACTGATGAGCCGTGGTCTTGGTGAATACAAATCGGGAGTTCAGGGAACATCTCAATACCGGCCTGAACCATATGACGGATCATCGGGTCGCCGGCAAATTTACGAGCACCGGTTGAGGTTTGCAAAATTACCGGAGCATTGACTTTACGAGCAGCTTGCAAAACCGCAATAACCTGCTCCATATCATTGATGTTGAACGCCGGAACACCGTAGTTGTTCTCAGCGGCATGGTCAAGAATCTGACGCATTGTAACTAATGGCATTAGTTTCTCCTTATTGGTTAGATAAATTTTCTACTTGCAAATATATTACCTGTACTTATATTTGCAAGTGTTTTTTTGAGTTCTGCAGTTTAGCCGGCGGTTCAATAAAATTTTGCTTGCATATTTAGACAATGTATGTTATATTTTGTCCAATGTCGAATTATTAAAAATATTATTTATGATACTGAAAATTTTTCTAATCGTTATTTCAGTAGTGGCTTATATCGGGCTAAACTACTGGTCGCTGCTGATAACAATCAAGTTTCATTCTCGCCAGACCAAGGCCGATGAAGACTTAGGAATGTTTTTAGCGGTTATTGCCGCGTTATGCGGAGCTCCGATTGCTTTTATCAATCAGACTTGGGCAATCTGGATTGGGGCGTTTATGCTGATATTCCTGTTCATACTATGGGATAAGAAACGCCGTGAGCTTGACCGTTTGGCTAAAGATGAAGACCGCGACATCAAGGCCGGCCTCAGAGCTTTTAATATGTTTAATTTTAACGAAAAGCTCTATAAGCGCTGTGTGTTTTGGGGGCTGGGGATTTGGCTTCCGGTCAACCTGGCGGCGGCGTTGATAATCTATTTATTATAAAAGAGGCTTGGGCCTCTTTTTTTTATGCTTTTTTAAGGACTCTTTGCTATCAATAAGCTTATGACTAAGCTAAGCGAATATATTAAGCCGATTGAGGCGCTAATCTCTCCGCTGTCGGCATTCTTTGCCGGAACGGTGCTGGTGTGCATGGGTTATGCCTTGCTGACTTCAACCCTTTCTATCAGAATGGACAGCTTTGGGGTTTCGGCCTCGGGAATCGGTATCGTACTATCTTTATATTACATAGGGTATATTGCCGCCTCAATGTCGGCGTTCAAAATCATTAATAAAGTTGGGCATATTCGCGCGTTTTCAGCTTATGTATCAATTTTTTCGGCGTTGGTATTGCTGCATATTTTTTATTTCAGCCTCACGACTTGGGGGCTGCTGCGTATGGCCGAAGGGTATTGCATCGGCTCGGCGATGATGTGTTTGGAGAGTTGGCTTAATGCTCGCGCTTCTAACAAGAACCGTGGGTTGCTGATGTCTTTATATATGGTTACAACTTATTTGGGCTCCGGCTTGGGGCAGCTACTGCTCAACCTTCCTGACCCAATGGGCGTGGTACCTTATGTGGCGGTGTCGGTTATATTCTCCGTAGCGTTGGTGCCTATATCTTTAACCGCTTTGCCAACCCCCAATATTGCGTTGGCACAAAAAATGGGTCTCAAAGATTTGTTTAAGATATCACCGGTAGGGGTGGTTGGTTGTTTGTGCAGCGGGGTGTTCGTGGGCGCTTTTTATACCTTGGGTACAATTTATGCCAAGCAGAGTGGGCTTGATTTGGCGCAGACTTCGCTCTTTATGTTTGCCGGAATTATCGGTGGTATGTGCGCACAAATCCCGCTGGGGCGAATATCTGACTTTTTTGACCGCCGCTTTGTGATGATGTGGGTATGCGGGGCGATGTTTGTTATTGCTCCGTGGATTCATTTGTTTATTGACAACGGAACTTGGCAGCTGATGGTTGCGGCATTTGTTTTGGGAGCTTGCACCTTTGTGGTGTATCCGATTTGTGTATCTCATGTTAATGACCAAATTGGCGATGGTAACCGGGTTAAAGCCAGCGGTATGTTAATTATGTTGCAGAGTGTCGGAATGATTGTGGGGCCGATTGTGATTTCTTATTTAATGGAGTGGTTTGGCGCTATAAGTTTCTTATTAGCCATGTCAATAATCGCCGGCGGTTTTGTATTATTTGCGTTCCATTATATTGCCAGACGTGAGGTTAATTATGTGGCTAATACTCCAACACAGCCCCTGCCCGCAGACCCGACTCCGGTTTATCACGCCTTGGCGACTAATGACACTATTATGGATAAAGCCAAAAATATGCTGGTGGAGAAAAAACACTAAATGGGGTAAAAAAACTTATGCCTAGATTGAGTAACTAGCTTTATCGGTTAGGCTTGTTTGAAGTAGTCCTTGGGTTTGGTGCCCCATTCGGTGCAGCTCCAGAATTTGTCGCCCTCCTCTTTGGTCAAGACACAGACCGAGCCGGTGCCGACTTTAATGTCGTGCTCGGAGGTAAACTTTTTGAAGTCGCCGGTCAAATAAGGCGCAAAGCGAATTATGCCGTTGCTTGAAACCACCAAAACCGTTTGGTCTTTATGTTCTTTTTCAACCTTATTGGCAAAATCTTGCCAGGCTTTGATAATCCCCTCAACCGAGACTTTCCAGCCATCAGGCACAATGGCGTCTTGGTTCCAGCGGTCAATAGCGGCTTGCCCGATACGGGCGATGACCTCGTCTTCGGTTTTGTTTTCATCAGGGCCGTAGTCAATCTCAACAAACGAATCGTCAAAGGCCAGCGGAATGTTGCCGCCCATAGCAGCGATGGCCAGACGTGCCGTCTCTGCAGTGCGCTTTAACGGAGCGGCATAAACATAATCCGGCACCATATGGCGAGCCTCTAAATAGCGGCCGATGTTGGTGCCTCTTTCGGTTTCAACCAAGGGCAAATCCGTCCGGCAACCGACGCGGGTCGGTGTTTGATCTTTAGTAAAAGTATTACCATGGCGGGCGATGATGATGCGTGTGGTCATTTATGAACTCCTTTAAATGCAACAAGCTAAGATTAAAACTCTCCGCATTGGGCGAGCACAGCCTCAACACGGGCGACGTCTTCCGGCGAATCGACGCCAGAAAGCGATGACATGGCCGCAAAATGGCGATAATCAACCTTGACGCACTTAACTTTAATATGGTTTTCAATCCAGCGGAGCTGTTCCAAGCCTTCAAGTTTTTCATAAACGCCTTCCGGCAAAGAAGCAATTTTCTTCAAGACATCGTAGCGGTAGCCATATAAGCCAACCTGACGGAAGACGGGTGACATCGGCATAGCATCACGGATTTTGTCTTCCTTACGAATGGCCGGAATAATGTTTTTAGAAAAGTAAAAAGCATCGCCGTTATTATCAAACACCGCCGTCGTGCCGCTGAACGGGGTGGCCTTTTTGTTCTCACGCAGGCGGTCAAGCTCGCTCCAGCTCAAGTTGACTACCGGAGTAACCGTTTCAACCCGATTATCATCATAATAGGCTTGAATTACCGCCTCAACAAACCAAGGTGGGCAAATCGGATTATCACCCTGAAGGTTAACCACAAACTCAGGCTTGGAGGCAAAGCTGTCAGCCAGCTCAACAATACGGTCGGTGCCGGTTTTGCAATCAACCGAGGTCATAACCGCGCGAATCCCGTTATCTTGGCAGAAAGCCATAATCCGTTCGTCATCAGTGGCAACGGCGGCCTCGCAGCCCTCAAACTTAGAAGCGGCGTTCAAAGCGTTGTCCCAGACGCGGAGCAGCATTTCCCGGCCGGCAATCTTAGCCAAAGGTTTGCCAGGGAAGCGGGTGGAGCCGTAGCGGGCCGGAATACCGATTAATGTTTTCATAATTTTTACTTCCTTTCTTGAAAAATTTAGGTTATTTTAAGCAAAAATAAATCAAAACGCAATCTGAAAGTTTGGGGTTTATGCAAAATTACACGCAAGATTATTTACTCGACAAGCAAATAACCATTTATCAGCCGGTGGACGGGTATCGCGCCTCGACCGATGCGGTGATGCTGGCATCTCTGCCTAAACAAGTGCGCGAGGGCCAAAAGATTTTGGATGTAGGCTCCGGTACGGGGGCGATTTCTCTATGTTTGGCGGAGAGGTTCAAAACTAAGAAGGTGGAAATCATCGGCTTGGAATTGCAGCCCAGGTTGACTGAGCTGGCTAATATGAGCGCTAAAGCCAACGGGTTTGACTTTTTGCATTATGAAAATATTGATATCCGCCAAAAGATGCCGCCCAATTTGCCGAATTGCAGTTTTAACCACGTGATTACCAACCCGCCTTATGCCGAAAAGGATATGCCCTCCCCTAACCCAAGCAAAGCCGCGGCGCATAATTTGTCTGACTGCAGATTGACCGACTGGCTCAATTTTTGTATTAAGATGGTGGCGCCCAAAGGTTTTTTATATGTTATTAATCGGGCGGAAGCCATAGATGAGATGTTGGCGGCACTCTATGGCAAAATGGGTAATATTAATTTGGTACCGCTGTTTTCAAAGCAAGGGCAGCCGGCCAAGCGGATTATGCTGGCGGCGCAAAAAGACTCAAAAGCGCCAACGGTAATCCATGCCGGGCTCATAATCCATCAGGAAGATGGCTCTTATACGCCCGAAGCGCAAGCTATCCTCCGCAAGATGGCAACTACCACCGAGAGTAAATAGCTGAAAATTGGTGTGTTTTTCAAAAAAATATAATACAAACAGCGAGGAGATTTTTTTCCTCGCTGTATAGTTATTCACGAGGGAGCATATATTGGCGCAGCTTGCGCAATGCGTTTAGCTCAATTTGGCGGATGCGCTCTTTGGTGACCTTATGGACACGGCTAAGTTCCTCCAAGGTTTGCGGGCGCTCTTGCAGGCGGCGTTGCATAAATATCTCTTTCTCGCGGGGGTTGAGCTGTGCCAAGCCTTTTTGTAAAAGGCTATAGCGATGTGCGTATTGGCTTTGTGCGCTCAAGCGTTGTTCTTGATTGGGACGCTTGTCGGCAACAAAATCTTGCCACTCGCTCCCATTGTCATCACCGGTGTTGATGACTTTATTTAAACTACCATCGCGACTGGAAAGCCTGATGCTCATTTCCTCAACTTCTTGCGGGGTAACACCTAAGGAAGATGCGATTTGCCGCAAGACACTCGGATTAAATGCCTCTTCTTCCTTCAAATTGAGTTTGCGCTGGGCTTTGCGCAGATTAAAAAAAAGCTTCTTTTGAGCAGAAGTTGTGCCTAGTTTTACTAATGACCAGGATTTTAAGATGTATTTTTGAATTGAGGCTTTTATCCACCAAAGGGCATAGGTCGAAAAACGCACTCCTTTATCAGGGTCAAATTTTTCAACCGCGTAGAGCAAGCCCATATTGCCCTCGGAAATCATTTCTTCTATTGGTAGGCCGTAGCCTTTGTATTGGGTAACCACTTTGACAACAAGTCTTAAGTGGGAGGTTATCAACCGGTCCGCTATGCTCCGGTCTTTGGTTTGGAGGTAGATTTTGGCAAGACGGAGTTCTTCGTCCTGGGTCAAAATCGGGTACTTGCTGATGTTTTGCAAATACCTCGCCATGTTAAGCTCTGGCGAAAAGTCAAGTCCACTAAGAGTATATGTTTCCATTATACTTCTCCCTTAATTGAACTGATTTCGATGATAATCATCACGGCGCTTTCTGCAACCTATACTTTCGTTTAAAAGTTGGCTCAGGCTGACAGCACCGATATTAACTCTTTGATATCACTTGGTAATTCGCTAGAAAAGCTCATAATTTTTTTATTACGGGGGTGGATAAAACCCAAAGTTGCGGCATGGAGTGCCTGCCTTGGGAAGCTATTGACATAGGCTTTGATGCTGGCTTGAAGCGGAAGAGTGCTCTTGCCGGACTTGGTATAAACTTTATCGCCGATTAAGTGGCAGCCGATAGATGACATATGCACGCGGATTTGGTGGGTGCGTCCGGTTTCAAGATTACACTGTACCAAAGCGGCGGCTCCGTGGAAGGACTGCAGGGTTTTGTAGTTGGTGGCGGCCGGTTTGCCTCCACTCTTAACCAAGGCCATTTTTTTGCGGTCATAGGGGCTGCGGCCGATGTTGCCCTCTATACGGCCAGATGATGGCGACGGCGTGCCGTAGACTACGGCATAATAGGTTCGCTCAATAGAATGGGCGGCAAACTGCTCGCTCAAAAAACGGTGGGCGATATCGTTTTTGGCAACCACCAGCAAGCCGCTGGTTTCTTTATCTATGCGGTGGACAATGCCGGGGCGCTTGACGCCACCTACTCCCGACAAATTGCCCTGACAATGGTACAACAGCGCATTAACTAAGGTTCCTCGATAAGCTCCGGGGGCGGGGTGGACGGTCATTCCGGCAGGTTTATTAACCACGATTAAGTCGTCGTCCTCATAGATGATATCTAAGGGGATATTTTCAGCCTCGGGCTCGGCCTCTGCTGCCGGAGGAATGATGATTTGGTACGAATCACCTTCCCTGACTTTGAACGAGTTATCAGAGATTATGGTATCATCACTACTGACATTGCCGGAAAGTATCAGCCGCTGGAGCTGGGAGCGCGACATATCCGGCAGGCACTGTGACAAATATTTATCAAGCCTTAGGCCGCGGGATGAGGCTTCAACCACCGGTGAGAAAATTATGTTATTGTCCTCTTCAACCATCTTTAAACATAAAATATTAATTTGTTTGTGTTGTAATGCCTGTAAGATTACAAGTTTTTTGGCTTTTGGCAAGGATAAAGATTATGGATAAGCTCAAACTGGTTAAAATTATTGTCTGTTTACTGACTTTTACTTTGGTATTCGGCGCTTTGCTGCTGTTTGGCACAATATACAAACGCATCAAAGGCGATGATACTCCGATTAAAGCCGCAGAAATTGTTTTAGGTGAGCCCAAAGGCAGCAATATTGCCTCGATGATTGCGGCGGACGGAATGGTTTATGTGTTGGTTAAAGACGGTGGAAAAGATGACCGCATTATCGTGATAAGCCCTGCAAAAGCCCAGAAGACCGCGAAAATAAAGTTGTATCAGGAGTAAAGTGATGTCAACCCAAGATAATGACGAGTTTGAAAAACTGCTCAATGAATTTATATCTACCCAATTAGAAGATGTAGACACCGGATTGGAAGAGCCCAAAGACGAACTTGCTCCACAACCGCAACGGCAACAATCATCATCAGATGAGGTCGATGAGCGAAACTTGGACAATGATGATGATGACGAGGAGTTGTCTATGCTCAAAGACAACGAAAAAGCCTTGTTTAAAGCCTGGAAAAACTTTAACGACTGTGTATTACAGATTGCCGATGACTTTAAGATTAAGCCTAGCTTGGAGGAGCCGGAGCCGATGAGGTTGTTCCCCAACTACAAGCCATCTGTCGGTAAAGAGATTGCGCAAAGTACCATCAAAGGGTGGGAGGTGATGATTAAGGCTTATCCGGAGATTATTGAGAAAATCAGCCCTAATGCATCTGACGAGCAGTTACTCGACTTTGCCGAAAAAACCGATAACGATACCTTGCAGTTTGCGCTGATTTCGTATGTGGAAATGCTAATTGAAATGGAAGGTTGCGAAATTGCATACAAAGAACGCAAGCTTAAAAAAGAAAAGAAAAAACTGGAGCGACAGATTTATGAAGAGCACCAGCGTCGGATTAATCGCATTAACAAATATATTAGCGCTTTGAAAGAAAAAGCTTTTCCGATTAATGCCGAGAGATTGGTGAAAAACTACTTCAAAACCGCAATTCGTGATGCCGAAGGAGCTTTTCAGGCGGTGACAACGAATCCGGCGATGTTTTCACCAATTGAGTTTGATAAAATTAAACCCAGATTCTTTGGCTTGATTAAGGTTAAACCCCAAGATGGAATTAGGTTTAACCGGATTATCGGTGAGTTTATAAAAAAGTTAAAGGTATAGGCCGTTTCTAGAGAAAAATTATAGACAAAACAAAATTTTGGTGATACAATGATTCTAAATATACCAAATATGTGGTAAGGATTGAAAAATATGGCTGATAATGATGATATAATCGTTGATGAAAATACCCCTCCGGCTAATGGCGGTAAGGTTAAAGATAGCGCTACCTCAACTGCGGGTACAAGTACTCAACCGCAAAGTGATGATTATATAGAGGTTGATGAGCCTGAAAACGGCACTGCAACGACCGTTAATGAAGCCGAGGGGAAAGCTACTACCGTTAATGAAAAACTCAACGAGACTACGGTCAACGAAAAACTCAACGAAACTACGGTTAATGAAAAGCTCAATGAAACAACCGTTAATCAGAAGAGTGAAGAAACTAAAGTAAACGAGACTAAAACCGACGCTAAGCCTAAAGAAGAAGAAAACGACGAGGCTAAAAAAGAAGATGCGGCGGAAATTAATCGTAAAGATGATGATAAAATCGGAGATCCGGAAGAGGAAAAAGGACCTTTCAAAGAAGGCGACATCATCAAATATATGTATGAAGACTGGCTCATCGGCGGCTTAAACTGGCTATGGGCGAAGGCGGCTAAGCACATAAAAAAAGGAATGATCGGCGAAAAATACAGAAAACCCAAAAGAGATGCCGAGAAGAAAAAACATAAAGATTTGGAGCGTTTTGATACATACAAAATGAAAGAAAAATACAATGACAAAATGCTCAAAGAAATTGATGATAAAGAAAAAAGTTTCGGCGATTATAACGGCTTGGTTGAAGTTTGCGATAAAATCAGAACCGGAAGATTGGAAGAGACTAACCTCTCTGACGATATTAAGGCAATGATTAAAGCCATGCCCCAGAAGGATTTTGACAACTTCTTTAACCCTAAGCGGATTAAAAAAGCGCAGGAAAATATTAAGAGCAATATGATTGCCGGAATGCAGTTTGCCAATATGTATGCGCAAGCGGCGTTGCTTGATGCCAAGATGCAAAACCTTAACCACGATGCTTTAGCCAATGGTAATGATGCTGCTTTTGAGGCTTTCAAAAAAGAGGGACTGCGCTTGTTTGCCAAGGCGATGAATGCAGCTAATGAGCGGGGTGAAGATACTTATAAGCTCTCGAGCGAATTGCTGAAAATGGTCGACAAGGCGGTGCAAACGGCGCACAAAAATATTGATAAAGGTAATTTTGACGGCTTTGAAAAACAAAAAAGAACCATCTTCCTAAAGAAAAAGAAAGTCAAGGGCGAATACAAGCCTAACGATGCCTTTAGCAAGCTGCATGAAAAGCTTCAAAACATTGACCCCAATCAACCGGTGGCCAACCTTATGGAGGAGGCTATTTTGGAGCAAGATTTTGACAAAGCTCAGACTTACCAATTTGAACAATACCGACAGAGCCAAAGCCAAGTTGATGCACAGCGCCAACATTTGGCAGCTCGCCGTAAACAATTTGAAGACGCCAGAGCCAGAATTATGAACGACCCGTCACGCCGCGCCGCCCGAGAAGCCTTGGAGGCTCAACGTGCAATCAAACGTCAGGCTATGATTGACAGAATGCGGCAAGACCCGAGTTACGGGAATCCGGCTTTGCGGCAACGTTTATTGGGTGGCGGCAGATAATGAAAAAAATAAAAAAACTTATCGAAATTTTGATTGTAGGTTCAATTTGGACCTACATTTTTGTTGCTTTGGTTGACCCTTTGTTCCAGCACTGGTGGCGGTTTAGTCTGCTGCGAGGAGACGACTGGCAGACAATTGCCTACTATTGGAACCACGGCGGAAAGTTCAAAACCGCCAATGATTTTGCTTTGCTCGGGGCTATTGCCGCCCTGCCGATTGTGTGGGTTGTCGGCTTAATCTGGGCATACAAAATAAAATATACAAACCTATTATTAAAACCGCTGGAATGGATGTTTGATCGCAAATATTTGGCGGATAGCGGGAAGCGAATCGTTATCAAAAACATCGGCCTTAAAGAAGAAAAAGAATCAGAGGCTGATATCATCAAAAAAGAGCTCAAAAATATTGAAAAAGAAATTGATAACAGCAAAGAAACCGCTAAAATACGCGAAAACATTGCAGGACAAATAAATCAGCTAAAAAAATAAACTCTTATTAACCTTATGATGGTATAATCTGAAAAAAGTTTTTTGAAGAAGGAGCAGGATTGAAACCTTTAATTGTCTTAACCAGAATTATGTGCGTCGGCCTCTTTTGGAGCGTGTTCTTCATTGAGGGCGTGCGCGTGATTATGCTCGAAAACTGGTTTTTTGACATTTTTCAGGCTGCTCATTGGCGGCATGCGTGGAACTTGTGGGCCTCAGGATGGGTGATTAATACGCCCAAAGAATGGGCCTTTGTGCTGATTATTTTGACTTTTATTCCGGTATGGCTATGCGGGTGGGCCGCGCTTAGCATGGTTAGATGGGAAAAAATCGTGCTCAAAATGTTGCGCCTACCATGGTTGACGTTTAAACGCGGGTTCTTCCGTCCGGTAAAAATTATTGCTCATTCGGCGGTACCCAACAAAGGCATAAAAAAGAGAAAGTCTTACAAAGAAGTTCGCCCGCGCAGCCTCAGAATCCCTCTTGATGAGCGCGCCGAGCCGGCCAACCCGTCTAAGCTAATCAGCGCAGCTCCGCAAAAGGTTAAACCTATGGCTCCGGCCATTGTGGCCGCTGAGGCGCCGGCTCCGTCAATGGTCAAGCCGAGTATTCCGCCGGCAGCACCGGCTCCAGCGGCTGAGCCATCAGCTTTTACGCATTCGCTGTTTGATATGGACGGGAGTGATGATGACTTCGACTTCAATATTGATGATTTTGATTTAGACAAAGCCAGCCAACCGCCTGCTGCTCCGGAAAAAGCACCGCAGCCGGCAAAAGCCCCTAAGCCAGCCGGAAAGCCAGCGCAAGATAATCAGCGTCAGCCCAAAAAAGACCGCCGTAACAACAGTCAACCGCCGTCAGTACCAAATAATAACCGCAATAATAATCAGCCAGCTCAGCAAGGGGCTAAAAAATCAGGTAGCGGAAACTCGGTCATGGACACCATTCGCCAGCACGGATTTGAAACCATTAATGCGACAACCATCAAAAATACTTTGGTTGATTTTATTGGTGTGGCTCAGCACAAAATCGTCCTCTGTTTGATTGATAAAGAACCGGGGGACTGGCTCGCTGATGAAGAGCGCTTTAATGACGAAGAACCTTTATGGTTCTCTGAAAGCAGCCACAGGATATCTCCGGTGCGCAAAGTGGATTTGGCGCGCAAGTTTTTGCTCGAAAAATTGGAAGCCGCCGGTATTGATATGGATGTGCAGGCTTACGTGGTGATTGCTATCGGAAATATTATTAATGCGGAAGATATGTTTGAAATTTGGAATGATTTGAATGTGAAAGTCACCCGAATTGACCGCGGAACACCTAAAGATATTCCGCTGTTGGCTAAGGCTTTGGATGATGCCGGAGCCAGCGCCGACCGCAATACTTTTGAAAACATCAAAAAATTGGTTAGAAATCTGGCTTAGTAAAGGATTGAGCTGATGGCTTTGAAAAAACGTGGAGAAGAATGGGAAGAATATGACAACGCCGTGCAATGGATGGTGTTAACCGTTGTAATATCACTAGTTCTAACCATTGTATTGGCGATTGTGGCTCTGCCGCTAGGATATTTGGTCGGAACAGGAATTTCGAAAGACAGCATGAATGAGGCGTGGCGCTTTATTCAGACAATATTTGCAGATCCGGCTTATTTGTTTTCGCGCTATGGAATGTGGTTCCGTCAATTGTCAGGATATCACGGGCAGTTTGCCATTAGTCTGTGGCTGCCGATTTTGCCTTTTATTACGCTGCCTATCGGTCTGATTATCGGGGTAATGAGCAACCCGTATCGTTTCCAATCAAATATTCATGGTTCGGCGCGCATTGCTACCGAAAAAGATATCTTAAAAATGCCGCTGCTCGGTTTTGATGGATTTTGCCAGGTGGTAGGAAAGTTTAACAACAAGCTCTTGATGCTCAAAGAAACCTTGTCGACATTGTGTTGTGCTCCTCCGGGTACCGGTAAAACTGCCGGCGTGGTTGTGCCAACTATTTTTAACTCCAAGGGTTTGAGCATTATCGTCAATGACCCTAAGCCGGAGTTGTGTTACAGCACTACCGGTGCTCGCGCCAAGGAAGGCCCAGTTTTTGTGATTAACTGGGGTGCGGAAGATAACCCCGCCGAAGGTATTTATTATCCGAGTTGGAACCCGTTGTCGCCTAATGCTTTGCCGGCTCCGGGGCCAGACCGCGATATGTATGTGGACTCTATGTGCAATATCTTGGTGGAAGACCCTAAGGGCGGAGCTGACCCGCACTGGTCAAAAACCGGTCGTTCAGCCCTGACCGGATTTATCCACTTTGTGTCTTTCAAATGTGAAAAAGCCCGCGCCAATGACTACTTTATTGCCAGAATATATGAAGGCAAGCTTGATGAGGAAGACAAACGCGTGCTGGAAAGCTACTATTTGGAGATGCACGACCCGCAAGCGGCGCGCGCTATTCAAGATTTGCGCATGGGTAATTTGACAATTGATAACTATTTGCCTATCGGCACGTGGTCTCTCCTGCCGGAAAAGTGGATTGGTCATGAGCCCTGCTTGGCGATGATTTTGGAGTGGATTACGGAATCGCAGATTAAACAATCGCAAGAGATTAAGCGACGTTTGGATGAAGGCGACCAAATGGCCGCGATGGCAGACCCAATGCGCGACTTGTTGCAAGATGCTATTGATGAGGCCAGAAAATATGGCTATTCACAGCGATGCATTGTCGAGCTCAGCCAGCTCAGCGCCATGCCTGATAAAGAGCGAGGCTCGGTACTGTCAACCGGTTTGGCCGGTATTGGTATTTTCAAAAACTCGGCCGTGGTATCAAGAACCAGTTTCTCAGACCTGCAATTTAAAGATTTGCGTGGAATGAAAGACCCTATTACCGGTGAGTGGAAGCCGATTTCGGTATATTTGTCAGTCAACCAGGTAGATGCACGCGCGCTCGGTATCATCAGCGGTACGTTTATTGAGCTGATGTCATCTTATTTGATTGCCAACCCGCCCAAATTTGTTAACAAGACTGATGGGCAGATGGGACCTTTCCCCGCGTTGTTTGTGCTGGACGAGTTTCCGCAGATGCCGAAGTTAAAGGCGATTATTGACGGACCGGCCGTCGGTCGTGGTCAGAAAGTGTCGTATCTGCTTATTGGGCAAGACTTGGGGCAAATCTCTGGCAAATATGGTAAAGATGATTTGGAGACCGTGATTTCAACTACTGCCTGCAAGATTATTTTGTCACAAAACAACGAGGTAACGGCACAGCGTTTCTCTAAAATGATTGGTAACAAGACCGTGCAGACCACATCTTTCTCAAAGAGTGAAGGTTTAGGCAAGGGAGCCAACCCGTTCTCGAAAAACGTATCGTACCAATTGCAAGGGACTTCAGTTATCAGCACAACGCAGTTGTTGAGCTTGCCGATGCTTAAGCAAGTAGTATTGATGCAAGGGTCAATCGATCGTCCGATTATGGCGGATTCTCCGCGTTGGTATCTGGACAAGAAGATGAAGGCCTTGGCGGCTCTGCCTCCGGCTCCGAATGTGCCGGACTGGATTGTGGCGCAGCGTGAGGATATTAATGAAGATATGCTCTCAAAGCTCGGGATTGAATACTCACCTGATGATGATGACGATTTTGAGGAAGAGGAAGACGAGTAATTTTATTTACAGCGCCAACGCACGATTAGCTCCCATCTTCCGGCGGCTCATCGCCACCCTCTCCTCTGGGAGAAGAAAGAACGGGCAGAGGGCGAACTGTGTTCGCGCCCTGCCCGCTTGAGGTTTTGGGAAATGGATCCCCGGGACAAGCCCGAGGATGACCGTGCAACAACTATTGCTACAACCTCTTAGGCTGAATTGGGGAATGGTAGCCTAGTAGATAAATAAAAAAATCATCAACTGTCATGTTCGGGCTTGACCCGGACATCCAAGTATATAAAACATCTATATTTAAACTTGAAGCCCTAAACAAGCCCGAGGATGACAGTGTCTATTGAAAGTTACCATGAAGCGAGGACCGGGCGAACATGGCCGTAGTAGCTGTCGGTGTGCCAACTGCCGCTACCATTGGACATATCCACGAGGTAGTAGGTGCCGTAGCTGACGATGTTGGTAGACGACCAATAGTAATCATTTATCAATTGCGTCCCACCATTTGTCGAAAGCAACGAGTTGACTCGTGATTTATTGTTATACAAGGTTAATAATTGGTCTTTAGTCGGCAAGGTACCTTTGACATTGCCGCAGAATGAGTAGTTTCGGCATTGGCTATTAGCACTAGTCCAGTTCATATATCCTAAATCTTTCATCGCGACATAGAAGCCCAGACCTGCACGTACACCAACAACTTTGCCATTGCAATAATACAAATCACCTTGGGTACCGTTGAGAATTTGTTTTTGGCAACTTCCGTTTTTCCACTCATAGCCGCTGGCGCAGGTACAAGCCGCATACTTGCCACCACAGGCAGAGCCAGAGCCGCCTGAGTAGCCCGTACCCGAGCAAGCATAAGCATACGAACTATCACACTTACAAGTGCCACTACTCCAAGTGTAAGGGGATTTACAATTACATTTAGTATAATATCCTCCGCAGGCGGTGCCGGAGCCACCGGCGTATCCTGTCCCTGTACAAGTGTATTTATAACTGCTGCCACAGGACTTACAAGCACTACCACTCCAATTATATTTGTTAGAACAAGTGCAGGAGGTATATTTACCGTTGCAGGCGGTGCCTACACCTTTGGAGTAGCCAGTGCCTGAACAAGTATATTTGAAACCATATTTATCGCAAAATTGTTGCTCGATTTCCGAATCAGAAGTTAGGCATGCCCATTTGTTGCCAAACGGACATTTGACGCCTTTGCCACCGTTGCATGAGGTTTCGGTATAGCCCAAAGTTGCACAATCTTGCGTGGCGACGCATTGGGCAAAAGTTATGGTTGGGATTAAGGACAGACTTGTCCCGATTAGTAAAAATTTGATATTAGTCATTTCACAACACCCTTTGTTTTAATTATTAAAAACAACGTCCACTCTTTGATAACAAAGGGTGGACGGGTGTTAGTAACCGTAGAAGTATATACGGCCCGGCAATTTCAAGCCTAAGCTCTTATAATACCGGCACCCGCCCATACAGGCATATAAGTACCGGTAATCATTTTTTTAAGTCGTCATACCCAAACGACTATACTTCAAAGGGTTACTACGCCCTAACGGACAGACTTTGCCCGCTGAAAATAAGTTTAGCATAACAAAGGTTAAAAATCAATATACAATGTAGTATTTGCTCCGGCTGAGCCGGAGGCACAAGCTGCTTGTACAGCTTGTGGTAGATGATTGGTTTGATAACAGTTATAATATATAGACAATTTTGTCTAACGACTAGAGAAGAAAGGCAGGATATTAGAGGGAGTAAGAGGAAAGAGGGCGAAAGGAGAGTTAAGGTTAAGAGCACGGGGGAGCAAACGGCGTGTGACATGTGCCGGAGAAAGTTTGGCAAGGGATTAAAGGGGTACAGGGGTACAGGGGTACAGGGGTACAGGGGTACAGGGGTACAGGGGTACAGGGGTACAGGGGTACAGGGG
>CALXWI010000034.1 GCA_944392325.1 uncultured Alphaproteobacteria bacterium
GCCTCATCTTCGCTCACATACTCCCACTCTTGCTCACCATCACCGGCCTGAGCCTCATCTTCGCTCACATATTCCCACTCTTGCTCACCATCACCGGCCTGAGCCTCATCTTCGCTCACATACTCCCACTCTTGCTCATCATTACCGGCCTGAGCCTCATCTTCACTGACATATTCCCACTCATCAGAGGTCGTAGCCGTATATTCATCAGCTTCAGTGTGTGCGGTGCTGTCATCATATTCATAATCCGCATATTCTTGTTCATCATATGTCGGCATATCCTGAGCCTGAGCATTTTCTTCAGGTTCTGTAACATATTCCCATTCTTCCTGATGCTCGGGCTGTAGTTCAATAGGGCTTTGAGTTTCTTCAGTCTGCGTCTCAACCTCAGGAATGTTGTTCTGAGCCGCTGCCGTAGATGTTTTATCTTCGTCGTTGTTACTAGCCTTATCTCCGGTTTCATCATCATCATACAAAATGACGATATCGTTCTCGTTATCGGTATTGTCAGCCGCCTCAACCTCTTTATTTTTATTTTTTTTCTTTTTCTTCTTCTTTTTCTTTTTTGATGCCGGTTCGTCATTTAGCTTAAATAAATTATCAGCATCGGAGAGCAAGCTTTCCAATCTTTCAAAATTAGCCGCCGCCTCATCTTTTTTATCCTCAACTTTAGGTTCTTCAACTTTGGGGGCAGAGTTATTTGTACTTCCGGCAGTATTCCCGCCCATCGAGCCAAAAGCGCCCAAACCTGTATTAAAGCCAAATCCTCCAAATGAGCCGTTGTCTAATGACGGATCACGATTAACGCTTACATTGCCGGTCGTCAATGTAAAGCCCGAATACGGCGCCGAATTCCTTTTTTCAGTTTCCAGAATAGCACGTTGGATTTTCTCCTGCATATTAATCAGGCGAGTATTTTCTTTTTGGAATGCCTCCAAAGCATCCATAATCATTTTGGTTGATGCTTGGTTTGTCTGCTGCAAAGCTGATGACAATACCGTCCCCAATTTGTCAGATTGACGCTCTGACATCTCTAAAAACATCGATGATTGCTTTTCAATAATTTCATCAATCAGCTTGCCAGAGTCAATAGCCGGAACCGCTGAGTTAATATTGATTCCGTCTTTGTTTTCAGACAATACTTGTGCCAAGCTTTCGGCCCACGCACCGGATTCTGTTTTCTGAGCCAAGGCTTCCGCCAATTTTTGCTGAGATTCACTCAAAAACTGAGCCAACGTCTGTGTGTTTTGAGATTGCGCCTTGCGATTCTCTTCCATAATTTTTTCAATTGAGGTTAGCAAATCGCTTTTCAAGCTTTCATCGGCTACCAATTTTACCTCACCGCTAATGGGGCCTGCAATAGTGGTAGTTCCTCCTGAAGCCACCGTTTGAGCAGGCATAGATGCCCGTGCGGCCATATCTGCGGCAATTAACTTTTTAATATCTTCTAACGCCTCGTCTGAAGAATGAGATTTTGTTGTTGAACTTTCTTTGTAATCATCATCAGCAATAGCTTTTCGTAAAGCCGCAGACCCACCTGAAAGCGGCATGCCGGCTTTTTTCTCCAAGTCATGCACATAATCCTGCAGCAAGGCGCCTCCCGGCAAGCTGGCAAAAGACCCACGAATAGTAGTCGGCAGTTTCAGCAAATCATTATCAAATTCTTTTCTCTTGGCGGCAGTAAAGATGTGCAACTGACGAAAAATATTTAAAAAGCGTTGTGCCACGAGGACCGGGTCTTCATCGCCTTCGTGGTTTTTGAATATCTGCGTAAATTCCGCATTTTTTTCCAAATCGCTTTCTGCCATTTTTTACCGCTGCAAAAACAATTTATCTTCTCTATCTTCTCAACATTACCCTAATCTCGTAAATTTCAGGTTAATAAAATAAAAAAAACTCCGCTTTTTACGGCGGAGTTTTCAGGTAAAGTTCTTTTTACAAATAGATGGCAACCACTTTGTGGATTTTGTTCAAATCATCATTACCGATTTCGATTCTCTCATCAGGATTCCATCTCAGGCCATACAATTGCCCGTTTTCATCTTCTCTGATGCTAAGGATTTTAGCTTCGGTAGCTGATGAATAATAAATTGCAATATCTCCAACGCTAACAATATCGGTCGGGTCAGCAAACAAGACGGAACGTGTCGGCAACAAGCTGCCCAAGCGTCTGGTGCTCAAATTAACACCATAAACATCTTTTTTACCGGTGAGTTGCGGTGGGCACAAAATCTTTTTGGTTTCTTTTTCAACGTCGATAATTACATCGCCATCTTTACCCGCGATTCCATATACCGGAACTCTGGTTGTATCAGCCGGCGGAGCAATAAAAGCAGCAATTGCGCCGCGCGGAGTAGACAACAATTTGTACTTGGCATCATTGCGCTGGATAATTTCTTCCAACATACCTTTATCATCAAGGCTTTTGATTTCTTCTTTTAATTCTTCCGGCTGCATGCCCAAAGCTTTGGCAATATTTTTGAATTCTTTGTCCGAAACCTCACGTTGACCCATTTCAATACGGTGGTAAACCGACAAAGTCATATCAGCGCTTTCAGCCACTTCAATCAAGGTCAAGTTCTTTTCGTTTCTGATTTGACGCAAACCGGCACCCAAAGTTTTCAAGCCGCTTTTTTCATTAATTTTGTTGCGTCTTTCCTGTTCTCTGCGCCAAGACTGAACAACTTCGGCCTGAGAGTTTTGCTCATTAACAAACAAATCTTGTAACGGACAATCCAAAAACTCAGCCACACGCACCAATTGCTCTTGGTCCACACGGCGGTAACCTTTTTCGATTTTAGAAATCGCCGACAAACTAACCGACAAATGGTCAGCCAATTCCTGCATTGAGCGACCGCGCAGTCTTCTGTACATTCTAATCTGATTCGGGAAAATAATTTCTTCCATCTTACCTTACCTCTATGTTATTAACATAATAGTCGTCTATATCAAAACCACTTTTCATAATAAACAGACAAAATAAAAAATCAAGAAAATATCGTACAAAAAAGACAATTTGTGTACAAATTATAATTTTTTATTTAAAGGCATCCAAATTTTCCGGATTACCGTAATTAGCAATTTGGTCTTTAAACTCGTCTAAGTCTTCTTGGGCGAACATAATGTCGGCGCTATTGATTCTCTTGTCAATATTGCCTAAAGAGTCCATCGGGTTTCCGTACAATTTGCGGTAATAATTGGTAAAACTGTAACGATTCGATACCGAGAACTTATCAATTTCACCATTTCTATATCTATAAGAGCTCTGCTTATTAATAATTCCGTCCGAGGTATATTTTCGAGTATAACCGTTAGCTTCTATCTTCTCCAAAGAAGTCAAGATTTGCTCATTAGCCCCCATTACCATACTCAGATTATTGATACTTCCGTCGGCATAAGTCTGTGATAGCGTAAATACGGTTCGCCCTTGTTCATCGACCGAACTTTGGGTCCGTATTGAGCTGATGTTTTCATCACTAACATTAACCCCGACCATACGCTCTTTTATCAATTGCCGCAAGATTGCGGTATTAACCACTTCAGCACTTTGCGCTGAATTATTGATAATGTTGTTCATCGCCACTTGATTAATGGTTCCGTCATTATTAATCAGGTATTTTCCGGCTGCGGTAACCATCTCGGTATTTTGTCGTAAAATGTTTCCTTTCTTATCGGTTACGGTAGTATTGCGAATGTACCCATCATTAGATACTACGGTAGTTCTGCCCGACACCGGATTAAAGGTTGATACGGTTAGCAACTCTTTGCCGTTATCAGCCTTAGTAAGTGTTTTCGTAACTTTCTGCCCCAGCAAATTAGTATAAGTATAGCTCTGTCCGTCGCTTCCTAGTGTAAACTTCCGGCCAAACGCATTGCGGTAGGAGAGCTGCCCCTCGGCATCCAGAGTCCCTTTTTCCGATAAGTTTTGCATTCTTCGGGTCATAGTGTGCTTTTGGTATGATTGTTTTATATCATTGGCCTTTTCTTTAACGGTTTCTGTAACGGCACCGCCTGCTGCCATAACGGCAGATTTCGCTTTCCCGCCGACAGCAGTTCCCGCACCTTTAACTCCGCTCATAGCCAAGGTTCCGACATTTGAGCCCATTCCATTTGCGACCGAGATTCCGCTGGCAAATCCGGAGGCAAACTTTTTGGCTTCACCCAAGACCGCCCAGCCGAGCAGCATCACAAAAACCAACTTCAAAAGGTTGATTGACCACCACGCTAAGCTATCAAAAAGGGTTGAGTTATCTGTAGTGTCCTCAAGCAGTTTTTTATCAAATGTTTCGGCCGTAACCGAGTCTAAAGACAACAACAGTACACTTACCACCATTGCCAAAAATACAAACATAAACATCGCTTCCATAAACGTACCCCAAACTTTGGAAACAAACATCTTACGCGTATATTGGAAAGCATAAGCTCCGATGGCCACCGGCAGCAGTACCGCCGCGACACACATATTGAGTACCACATCAATCAACAACCACGGATAAATAATCAGCAACAGCAATGCCGCAATCCACAAAATCAGTCCTGTCAACACAAAACCAAAATGCGGGAAGAGGGGGATACCTTGCCAAGAATATACAAAGAATCCGTTACACAAAGCCGCTGAGCCAACCGCCATAATATCCAAAATTCTATCTTGCACGGCGTCTACAATGCATACGATTCCATATCCCATTGATGCCGGCAGCCCTCCGGTTAAATTATCAATTTTACCGGTAATATCCGCGCTACAATCACCTGATAATACCATACTTGCAAGCGTTATTCCGGTTTCAAAAATCGGGGTCAACACCAGATTCAAAAACTCATTGGCTCCGGTTTCAAGCAATATGATAACCACCACAACCACAAAAGCTTTGTTGAATATCTCTTTGGCCAAGTTTCGAGGGTCTTTTGTTTCAAAGTTTGACACATATTTCAGCACCAGCATCGCCAGCCACAAGGCCATCCCGATAACCACCAAATTAATAATCCCGTCGACTAATACTTTGTAAGACTTTGCGGCCAACGTGCTGGCGGTATTAAACACGATTGCAAAAATATCACAAAAGATACAATCGGTAAACGAGTTGCGATATTTGCTTACACTACAATTGCGGCTTCCTGATTTTGCCGCCAGAGTTTGCGCCGCCTGCGTTGCAGAGTCTGAGACTACCGGATCTTTGGGCGTATAGTCTTTTAGCATTTCGTCTTCATCGCAGATTCGCATTCCAAATAATTCATAAGCAATTTCATTGGGGTCTTTATCCGGATTTTGGGCGATTGCCTCACGTAGTTGAGCTGATTTTTGTGCAATGGCAATATCTTCCTGAGCCCTTTTTTGTGCCGCCGTATAAGTAGCCGAGCTTCCGTCAGATAAATTATTGGAGTAAGAATTTGCCAAAGCCTGACAAATATCAGCAACCAAAGTTTGCGTATCCACATTGTTCAAACTTTGTCCGGCATATTTGGCATTAAGTTGTTTGGCAACATAAGGAAGAGCACCTGCCACATTGGCTTTTACCAGGCTCATTTGTACTTCCGGCGCCAAAGAGCTCCAATTTGCATTAACATTTTTTTGCTTTAACAAGCTTGACATTGGTGCAGCATATAAGTCTGTTGCTACCTTATACTGAATTTCATAAAAGTCATCGTCATTGGCAAGGGCGGCCCATTTGTTACGAAATTCCTCATTCTTTTCAGGGAACATCTGGTCGCTGCAGGCGTATTTCATCGTATCTTCAAAACCGCCCATATCTAACTTGGCGTATAATTCCGGCATTTCATTTTGCATTCTCTCCATCAACAACCGAAAAGATCCGGCATTAGGTCCGTTACCATAAGATATTCCGCTTTCAATCAACTGTGTTGACCCACACGTAAATTGAATCAAGCCATAAGAGCATCCACCGTTATCATGCGTTCCCGGTACATTACCGAAACACCCACTCCCGTCAACTTTTGAATATTTGGCATACCAGTTGTCCTGCCCCGGATTATATTTGGATTCGCCGCGCATCGTAAACATCAACAAATCATTTTCCGGCAGCAAGGTTACGCAAGGCCCGCTATTGCTGACAGATGTTGAGGTTGATGGTGTTTGGTTAACCGATGCCGCTTCTTTATCTTCTTCAGTTTGCGGTTTTTCTAAACAAGCCTCAGGGTTGGCATCGCAATCACGACATGCCTGAGCATTATAGGTTGTGTTTCCGGTGCTGCCGGTCAAAGAACTCCATCCGCTTTTATAAAACGAATTTGAGCTTTCTTTAGCGCACAAGCTCTGAATATCACTGCACATTGGGTCTAATACGGTTCCCGTCCCCGGTCCGCTTCCACCATCTCTAAGCTCAAAGTGCAAGTGCGGTTTATAAGCATTTTCTTGAATTGTTTTTCCATCATTAGCGCAGCTTGAACCACCGACCGTTCCGATAATATCGCCTTTTTTTACACTTGCACCATTACTTACCTTAATTGATGATAAGTGCATATAAATTGATGTATAAGTACTTTTTGACTGCACCAAAGAATATTTATTTGATGATTGGTTGGCTTTTTCATGCACAATATAAACCGTACGACCTCCGCCTTTGGTGCATGTATTAACAAAAGCTTTACCGTCAGCGGCCGCCATTACCGGAGTACCCGTGGTAGCCGCATAATCCATTCCATTATGGTTTCGTTGATTATCCCACCCTTCTCCGCGATAGCACACATCTTCAGCAATACGTCCAACCCCATTTATCGGCATAGTATTTAAGCACGTGTTCTGATTAGCATTCTGCATACATTTTACATTAATATCATCGCGAGAGATTTGTCCGTTAGGACATTCAGTTGTAAACTTTCCGTTAGTCCGGCTTGGTACACAGTTTTGATAATCAGCCGCCAGTACATTAGCGCCAATGCAGATAAACGCCGCGCCGATTACAACGCAGTTTCTGGCTTTATATATCAATCTCTGCACCTTACTCATCATTTTTGCGCCTCATTGCCGTCTTCATTACTAGCGTTTGTGTTGTTGTCTTCTTTAGGCTCAGCCTCATTACCTCGGTCTAACTTACGGCCAAATTTCTCCATCTTCTTACCGGCATCTTCTACTCTTTTGCCAACCTTTTTCATGGCTTTGCCTGCTTTTTGCATAGCCTGCCCGCCTTTTTGTACCGCTTTACCGGTATATTCCACCGCTTTTCCTCCGGCACTCATCGCCGCACCGGCAATCATCATCGGCACACCGATAATTGCACCGATTCCGGTCTTGCTGAGGGCTGCTCCGGCACGCATTACCCCTCGACCTCCGGCGCTGGTAGCTCGTCCGGCAGCCGCAGTCGCTCTACCGGTTGCTGCCGTTGCTTGTCCGGCGGCCTGTGTCGCTTGTCCGGCGGCTTGGGTAGCTCTTCCGGCAGCTTGCGTTGCTTGTCCGGCCTGTGTTGTTGCATTTGAATCTCCCTGATTATTATCTTCATCAGGTTTATTAAATTGCTTCTTCACAAACTTAGCCGCTTTGCCGATGGTCATACCCGCCGCTCCACCGAGCAATCTTCCACCTTGATACTTGGCCGCAGCCACGCCATAAGCACCAACGCCGAGCGCTGTTTTTTTAGAAATATCGGTCATACGAGTCATTTCTGAATGCATTGGCGATGCTCCTGCGGCGATTCCCCCGCTGAAGAACTTGTCCACAAAGCTGGATATCGTCTCTCCGACCAATTTTATGGAATACAAATACGCAAACACCAGTATAATAAAATACGGTCCCGTTATATCAAAAGTATCCGACACCCACTTAGCATCACCGGCAGCAATCCTTTCATAAAGCTCCGGCACATCTCGTAACGACACACTGATTAAAGCCATCGCAAAAGATGTCGTGATTGCCAAAAAGGCAAATATCGCCGCCGAGCGCAATATCGTGGCAATACAAATACTTAATTTGTTAGCCGTTAAAGAGAACGGCCATAGCCCCATCACTACCGGAAAAATCATAATCGCCAACCCAAGCTTAAAGGTAATATCCAGCAAATAGAAACATACTCCCAACACCAGCATAAATCCGGCAAACCAAATCAACAGCCCGCAAATAAAAATCCAAATATTAGGAATGATGATTCTAAAGTTCAATATAGTCTCATTAACCCAAGCTCCGGCATGGGTCGAATGGCAGGTTAGGGCGTGTCCGATAACCAAGTTTTCCGACACCACATAGTCTACGCCTTGGGTCAAAGCCAAAACATTATTCAAAATGTCGGCTGACACACTGCTGACGCCTTTATAAGTATATTCTTCGGACAGTTGCGTATTAAGAATTCCGGCCGATGCATCAAGTACGCCGATTCCATAATCAGTACCGGCGGCAATCAAAGGGTTCACCACATACCAAATAAAAGTATCAGCGCCGGACATAATCACCACATAAGCCACCATAATCTTAAAGAACTGGACCAACATCGAGTTGACCATACTTGCCGGCTCAATATTAGTAAAAGAGGCCAAATTTTTCAGCACAAAAAAGGCAATCCAAATCATTGAGCCGATAAGCAGCACCTGCACACCGGCATCTCTGCACAATTCATAAGCTTTGGTCGATGCATTCAAAAACTTTTCTAATAATGTTTTTACCACCAAGCAAGAATAGCATTTGCTCTGGTATTTCTCCTTCATTTTATCAATTTGGCAAGATTCATTAGTTAGCGGTGTCTTTTTATTTTCATTATTATAAGATAATTTTTTTACATGGGTATTTCCTTCTTCATCAGCCCATACTTCACTAGTTGCACCAGCAACATTAGTCTCAACCGACGAACCTTTTCCCTGACTGCCGAGAGGAGCTTCTTTCCAAGTTAGCCCCCCGCTTTTACGACAATCATACTCTGTAAATGTAGCAGATGTGCCGGCCGCAATACTATCTCCGGCCACATTAGTTTGTTTATAATAACATTTTTCTCCAGCATCACAACCAAAAGGGTGATTCTCTCCGCAAGGAATAACCCCATCAGATGACATTATATCTCTATATTTCTGTTTAAAGTCAGTTTCTAATTTGCCATATTCAGACTTTATTTCCGGATTCGCTTCTAATATTTTATTAAATCTCTCAGAATAGCTGGCCGGAGTATCTAACCAAGATTTTTTTATATCCGGATAAGTTTTGGCAAGCTGTTCACAATAAGAATTTGCTCTATTAATAATCTGTTGAAGTTCTTTCTTTTGGGCAACAACAGCAGTACTGTCATTGTTTTTAGCATCAAGATCTAAATCATAAGTAGACAGACTGCCACAAGATACATTATAACCAGCTGCGTTTGCCTCTGATACCATTAATATGGATATGCATACCACAGACAATAATGTCCACGCTATGCTCAAATAACGCCACCATATATCAGTACACCGTCTCATCTACTTTTCCTCATCATCTTTGGGCTTACCGTCGCGCCCACGTTTGTATGAAGATTTAAAGCCTCCGCTAAAACCACCTCTTCCGGCACCACTGAAAGCTCCGACTGCACCGATCACCCGTCCGACGGAATTATCCCACGCTTTACTGATATTGGCTTTGGCATTACGCACGGTAGCAAACCTCATCGCCACTTTTGATACTCCGGCTGTTAAGAATGCCAATGCCGCTAAAGTAATCGCCTTGCCAGCCATCGCAATAGCCTTAGCCCCTGTTGCCGCAAATCTAGAGTCGGCATCACCGCCCACCAACTGTGAGGTCAAATCTTTGGTGATTCCCATAGTTGATACCAGCATAAATCCGATTAACATTAAACATAGGAAGGAGATACCGAGCTGTTTAAAACTTTCTTTAAATTCGCTGATTGATTTGAAGTCCAATCCCAAATCTTTCATGCGCATAACTTCTTCCATCGCGAGCAAAGCCACTGCAATCACGATTGATACAAACATCATATACGCGGCTGAAACAATAATCGCATAAAACCCTTTTGTTGTCCAACCTCGCGTAGCCTTAAACGCATAAGCCATAATCAACACCGGCAGTAAAGCAATCATAATTGTAAAGCGGAACAACATATCCACGAGGTAAAATACAAACGCGATTCTGATAAATAAGAAGATGAGGAAAATGCACATTCCTAAAAAGAATGCCATAAGCCCGATATCCCATAATACCGAGAAAGATACCCCCAACCCCGGAGCTAAACGCTTGTCAAGCACACAAGTCATACAGTTGAGCATTTCCAGCGGCGCCTGCGGAAATTCGGTTAATTTGTCGGAGGTCACCAACTTTCCGGCAGTACAAGTCAATTTTTCTCCCACTGTCACCAGCTCACCCAAAAAGTAAAAATCACCTTTGTTGCCGCCGGTATCCGCGGTTGCCACATTCAAAATCTCCGCCCCAAATTCCAAAAACGCATAATATATCGGAAAAATCACTTTATTCAGCAACCACATAATATTCTCGCTGCTTTCTGCAATCATTCCGCAGACAAAACATAGCAACAATTGCTTAAGTATTTCATTCCACGTCTCGGCCAAGTTTTCCTCTTGGAAAGAGCTCAAATGCCGCATAAGCCTAAACGACATCCACACAGCAAATGCCACCATCATAAAAGCCAGCGAACCTTGTGTAATTTGCGCATACATACTTAGCGCCATTTTGCCCATCTGCTGGTACATTAGCTTTAGTATCTCAGTCTGCCAACAAGAGCGATGCTCTTCGGCAAGCTTTTCAATGGTTTTATCAGCGCTTTCTTCTGTTTGAATGGCTCCCAAAGGGGTTAGTTTTCTATCGCTGTTTCCGTCTTCACTTCCGTTGCACGCCGACAAAGACAAGCATAGTGCCAGCACCAACAGCAGCACTTTGAGAACTTTACCTATGTCGCGTACCCAATTTGTCATATCAGCTAAGCCTTCGGTTTTACAAATTTCTGATAAAAGCGCAGGTCATACTTAGCCTTCGCCGCCCCCTGAGCCACGCTTGATTGTTCAGCTCTTTGACGAACCAATTTCTGCTCTGCATCTTGCTGACGTTTGAGCAAAGCATCAAAGCGAGCCTGTTCGGCTTGCAGGTTAGCCATTGCCGTATTGTAATTTTGCTGAGCAGTTGCTTCTTGCGGCGTTCCTTTGGCTGCGACCATATCTCTTCTTACTTGTTCGGTAGCCGTTTTAGCATTCAACAAGCGTTGTTGTTGGGCAGTTACCTCTAATTTAATGCGTTGCTCCTCCGCCACAGAGGTCGCAATTTGGCGAGCATAAGCAGCGTTTCGATTCTCAAAGTCGTTACTGCGCTGTTGCAACAATCGCTCATAATTCTCATGCCCCATAGCATTAGCCGAGGAGTTGTGACGAGCCATATCTTGATTATAATTGGCATCGGTTCTTTCCGGCTCTTTAGGTTGCGGCTGACCATTCCCATCGTTTTGCTGTCCGGAATTATTATCCTGCTGCTGTCCGGCATTTTGCTGGGTGTCTCCGTTTTGTTGTTGTTGTTGTTGTTGTTGTTGTTGTTGTTGTTGTTGTTGTTGTTGTTGTTGTTGTTGTTGTTGTTGTTGTTGAGCTCCGCCTTGCCGTTGTCCGCTTTGTTGTGAGTTAGTAGCTCCTTGTTGCGCAGCTTTGCCGCTATACTTGCCAAAGCCCAAAGCTTTTCCAACAAAACTTTTGGTGTTATCCCATCCCTGGCGTATTTTAGCCGTAGCACCGGTTGCGTCAGCAGCCGCTTTACCCATTCCAATAGTACCCAATACCGCAGCTTTTCCACCACTGGCAGCCAATCCGCCAATTTGCGGAGCAATCGGAGCACCGGCACCGCTGGCAAAGGTTCCTGCCAGAGCCGTAGCCTGTCCGGTCAGCTTCCACCCAAACAAGCAACAAGCTAATAATACCAAGAAACCAGAAAATCCAATATCTAACATTTCCTGCAACGCCCCGACATCATTTCCGTCAATCAAAGCCATCAAATCATTCGCAGAGCCTTTACTACCGGTCAGTCCCTGCATAATCAGCTGAATGTTAACACTAACAATCAGCCCCATCATCGCATAAGTAAAAAATGTGTTCAGCAGCATTTGCCATCCTTTAGATGTATAACCTGCTGTTTTTTTGAACGGCCAACACGCAATCAAAAACGGCATCAACGCCCCGACGATTCCAAGCCTTACCGTTGCGTCAATCAAATAAAATGCAAATGCCAAAGATATAATCAGCGCCAATATCCAAATCACCAATCCTTGGAAGAACATACTGAAATCCCAAATTGCATTTTCAATAATTGCCAAATTTTTTGCCGCCGTATTGCGAGATACACACATTAAAGTCGAGCCGATACTTTGTGCGGTTGAAATCTCCGCCTGCACCGAGCGAATAAAGCAACTCAACTTTACATATAAATAAGCCGGCAGCACTCCTTCCTCAACTTTGCCTTTATCTTTATCCAGAGCCACTTGCTTTTGGGTTTCTTCTTGCAGGTTTTCTTCTACCGAACACCACTCCATATATCCGCTGCCGTCTTCAAATAGTAAGGCTCCGCCAAACTCCATTCCGGCAGACAATACCGGCCCCACGGCATAATTATAAATTGCGTTTGAATTGAGCAGCAAAATATACGCTACCATAACTTTAAACGCTTGCTGCAAAATCTCATTGGTAAATTTAGGCGCATCTTGCTTGGTAAAGGCGCTGACATATTTTAAGACCAAAAAAGCAATATAAATCGCAAACCCGATAAGCATCACATTGGCAATTGGTTTTGCCAGTTTTTCATAGGCATTGGTCGCCATTTGCTGCGCGGCATTAAAAATAGTCAAGAACAACGGGCAAAATACACAACTTGCATTTTCAGCAATTTTCGCCGGCAGCGGAATACACCCTTTAGTAACACCAGATACTGATACATATTCATCGCTGTATCCGATTCCCAAAGCTTGCGTCCCTTGTGACCAAAAAGATTGTCCTTCTTTCTTAAAATACACCTTTCTCCCGTCTGGGTTGGTGTAATAATAAATATCCCCACTTTCAGCATCGGATGGATTCATATGAACACTAAGAATTTTTTGTGCATTTACATATTCTTTTTGAGCGATGGATGTTTGTCTAGCCAAAGCCGCAGCCTGTTTATATTTATTAGCACCTTCAGGATTTTGTTCTTGTATTTCTATAGATTGTTTATCAAAAATATCAGCAAGTTTCTGCCATTGTTCATATTCCTCAGCTGTAGGATTAGTTCCGTTTTTTATTCTTTCCAACAATGTCTTAGCGCTGGTTTTAAAAGCCGAAGAAATATCCAAATTAAAAATTTCATCCCAAAAAGCGCTATCAAACTTATCCAACATTTCATCTCGGATTTCTTTATATTTATCTTCAGCATTTTGTGCGTTTTCTAAAGCTTCTTTATATGCTTTATTTGCTTCTTCAAGCTCATCTTTTCCAGCTTTTCCGGTCGGTACAAAACCAGTATTATCAAACGGGTTTTTGGCTTCGGTTTTGGTCTGCGCCCAAGCCGCAGAACCGGCACTTATCACCACAATTCCGCTTAGAATCAATCCCAATACTGTTTTTTTCCATTTTCCGCTTATGCTCATAACAACCAATCCCGCCCAATAACTGATATTACCTCATATTATATCATAAAAAATCAGGCTTTAATGTTACAGTTTTTTGATTTTTTCTTACACTATTTTGCGCCACTTTAGCATCATAAAGTTAAAAAAGAGGAAATTTCCGCTTGCAAATAAAAAATTTTGTGTTATATTTTTGTCTATAAAAATATTATTAATCCTCAAAATTATTTTGTTATGAAACGATTATCTATTATTATGAGTGCGGTATTGATGGCAATATTCTTTACCGCTTGTTCTGGCAATACTCCATTGGAGGTTACTAACGATAATATATTATTTTTTAATATATTAGTTGATCCAAACTCCCAAACGCCAACACTGTCGTATACTGAAAGTGAACATTCTACCATTGACATCTCTTCTAAAGAAGGAAAACAAAGTATTACCATACCCGAAAAATATGATATCAAACAATATGCAAAATATCATATTCCTCGCAACGATATGGATTATCCAATTGGTAGTTTACAATCATTTACTTATACAGATGGATATATATTCAGTGACTATGGGATTGCATTTCGTACCAATGGAAAAGTATTAGCTTTGGTTCTTCCTGCCGTTCTTGATGCTGCAGATATAAAAATTAATTCAATTAAATATGGGCATATAAGTACTCGAGAAAACAAAGCCATTCCATCCTTAGTGATTGATTATAATTGCTTAAGTAGCCATTATATTACTTACATTCCAATTTTAGAGCCTAAGGAATATTTGCCCGAACACGGACGCAACAATCTGGAGGAGCTGATAAATTCAGGCAAGTTGAAATGTGCCAAACTTATTTCAGAATAAGCTAATCTTATCCAAGCCGCAGAGTCCTTACTCTTGCGGCTTGAATTTTACCATACACTTTCCGCTTGCAAATAAAAAATTTTGTGTTATATTTTTGTCTATAAAAATATTATTAATCCTCAAAATTATTTTGTTATGAAACAGTTAATTATTATTATGAGTTTACTGCTAAGCTTTTGTTGCGCTTGCAGTTCAGAGCAGGGTCCTGCGTTAGAGATTAGTGAAAACAGCGTAATCAGCTTTAGGAGCGATCCTTACAACAGTATTCCTTCCGAGGTGTTTAAGCTCACCAGTTCTGATCAAGGTACAGTCATTAAAGTTACGAGTAAGACATCAAGCCAAACCATCTACCTCAAAGAACAGTATGACTTTTCGATATATAATCAGGACAAAATGTTTGAAGGCAAGAGCGTTAGAGTACCAATGGAAACTGGTAAAGGTTATTCTCACCAGTACACTAATAGCTATCGGTTTAATGTAGAAAGCTATACCGCAGCAGAGTGTATGTTAGCACTAGAATTATCTAATGGCAAATTTTTAGTCTTATCTGCATCAAGACGAATTTTCCTCTATGGTATAGAAGCCGCTAAAAAAGACATTGCTACCACTACTGAGGGTAAAAAAATTCCGGTCTTAATGATAGTTACAAAGCCGATGCTGAACACGGGAGACATCGTTTTAGTGCCGATTTATTCACCGCTAAATTCTCCCACAAACACCAATGCAGACAACCTGCAAGAAATTGTGAAATTTGATCATAAATTATATCATTTTTCACTTCAATAATTTATCCAAGCCGCGGAGTCCTTACTCTCGCGGCTTTTCATTATTTTGCGGTAGGCCGATAACTTTAATCGCAATAATAAATAATATTACAATTGCAGCAATTGCGCCCCACAGTACGCTCTTGTGCGTAAAAAACTCAAAGAACCCTGCTAAATACAGCGCCACTACCAAAAAAATTAAAGCAAAATTTATTACTACCGCTTTCATTGCTTAGCTAAAATTCCCTTTTTGCAAAAAATTCAGACAAGCATTGACGATTCTTTTGTTCTTAAAGGGGTTAAGGTGCCGATTCTTTATCAAGATAGTCTCTTTAGCCTCTTTCAAATAAGCCTCGTCTTTTTTATTGAGCATCCGAGTTATTGATTTCGGCATCATTTTGCACCACCATCGATTCTCTTTCCCCGGAATAATCACCCCGACTTCGATTCCCTTTCTAATCCAGGGGAAGTGCTTAGCATCTTCGGGTGACATTTCTTCCAATACAGGTCCCAATATTTTGCGGAACAGGGCAAATTGAGCCGCCCAAGTCATCAATGCGCTCCCCTGATTCGGCGGAGTCACTTGTACCACCCGCCCGATTTTGAGCTTTTTCTGCCAAGGCTCTTTGCACATCAACAGCTTGCGGAGCAAAATCCCGCCGATTCCATGTGTCACAAAAGATACTTCCTGCACATCTTCCAAATGGTTTAGCAAGAAATTAATCTGTTTTACGTGTCCTGCCAAATTTTTTCTGGTCGAAGGGTAGTTTACCGCCGCCGCCAGAAAACCCTCTTGCAAAGCTTTACGCCATAAAGGTTTGAACACATTTTTAGTCTCGGCCAACCCATGCAGCATAATAATCATATGCCCCTTTTGCCGAGGCAGTTGGTACATTGCAATGTATTTCAAAAACGCCTGACGACATTCCTCGAATCCGCCCTCATATCGACGAATATCCCATGGGTCAAGGAGTCGAAATTCTTTGGTTTTATAATGGCGCTGGATTCTCCATTTTTGGTAAAAGAACACATCTTCCCAAAATTGTCCGCCGCCGCAGGTAAAAAAGTCAAACCTCTTCATTATTTTCCTCTTCCGACCACGTTTTCATTCGGAATTGCGGTTACCGTTACCATAGAAGAATCCGAGTCATCCATTTCAATCAAAATCTGTACGGCTCTGCGCTCTTGAATATAAGTCATATGGCTAACTCTGGCACGCACGGTAGCAACTTCAATCCAATTTAATTTAGGCATTTCCGAAACATAAAAGTCAAATATTTCACTAGGAGTATATGGTGCCGTATACACAATACTTCCAATCCAATTATGTCCGCTACCTAACGCCTTTGTTTCACTAAGATCCACATACGCCTGATTCGGGAAAGGCATATCCGGAAAATTAGCAAATGCCGGCGGAATCGCCGAACCGTCCATACCCGTAATGGGCTGTCTTTCATTTGAGCAAGCCCCAAGTACCAATAAAAAAGCCATTAAAACAATATTATATCTTTTTAACATCTCTATACCCTGTTGCAACAATATCATTACATTCACCATAATATATACGAATCAAAGTTAAAAAAAAGAAAACAA
Organism: uncultured Alphaproteobacteria bacterium; assembly: GCA_944392325.1. Lineage (GTDB taxonomy): Bacteria > Pseudomonadota > Alphaproteobacteria > RF32 > CAG-239 > HGM16780. The sequence continues at coordinate 16,721 of CALXWI010000034.1, forward strand.
ATCGCGACTCTTTCCATATAAATTATAGATGATTCTCTTTCCAATTATATATAAGCCTAAAAGGCTCTCCAATAAGCACATAAAAAATAGCAATAAAAACAATGATTTAAAATAAAAGTGCAAAAAAAATGATTTTTTTTGATTTTTTCTATTGACAGATACGGATTGTTGTTCTATAAACCTGCTCACCGGCTGATGAGATGTCGATGACAAATTCTGAGAGCTGGTTGTTGAGAGAAATCTCAAGGTTATAAAGAAGCAGTGAATAAGTAAGAGGGGATACGCAGACGGTGTATTTTATGATATAAAATATAAAGTCTGTGATATTTCGAAAAAGGAACCAAGAAATTCTTTTGAAGTGAAGTAAGAAGCAGACAGGATGGAACACATCAATTAAGATGAGAGTTT
>CALXWI010000035.1 GCA_944392325.1 uncultured Alphaproteobacteria bacterium
TTGGAGCTGTAAGGAAAAGGCACCCGAAGGTGCCTTTTCTATAGAACCCCCAGTTTACTGGGGGATATCTATTTTAAATCTTGCCAAGTCGGCGAATCTGTTTTATGTTTGGCAAAGGTTCAACATAAGGATGAATGATGATGAAAATTGCCATTGCCGCCGACCATGGAGGGTTTGCCCTTAAACAAAAGTTGATTGAAGCTTTTACCCCGAAAGGTTATCAGTTTGATGATTTAGGTACGAACTCGGAAGAGTCGGTTGATTATCCGGATTATGCCGAAAAAGTTTGCCGCGCCTTGTTGGCGCATAAGGCCGATTTGGGGATATTGGTGTGCGGAAGCGGTATAGGTATTTCAATTGCTGCTAATCGCCATAAAGGAATTCGCGCGGCTTTGTTGTATAGCGATGAAGTGGCGGCTCTGGCCAGAAAACATAATAATGCCAATATCGCTGTGTTTGGCGGACGAACCATGGCCGAAGATGATGTGTTGCGGAGAATGCAGATTTTTTTGAATACCGAATTTGAGGGCGGTCGTCATATTCGCCGGATCGAAAAACTTGATGTATACGGAGAATGCTAGGTTATGATGCAGTTTAGAGAAAGTTTGGCTCGTGAAGATGCTGATGTGATGCGCGCGATTGAATGTGAACAGCAGCGCGAACAAAATCAAATTGAATTGATTGCGTCTGAAAATATTGTGTCACCGGCGGTGCTGGAGGCACAAGGTTCAATCTTGACCAATAAATATGCGGAAGGGTATCCGGCACGTCGCTATTATGGTGGATGCGGATGTGTGGATATGGTTGAAAATTTGGCAATCGAGCGGGCTAAAAAATTGTTTAATGCCGCTTTTGTTAATGTGCAGCCACATTCGGGTTCGCAGGCTAATACGGCGGTGTATGTGGCCTTGTTAAAGCCGATGGATACAATCTTGGGAATGGCGCTTGATGCCGGAGGGCATTTAACCCATGGGGCAAAGGTGTCTTTTTCGGGCAAGTGGCTTAAATCCATAACTTATGGGGTATGCCGTGATACGGACTTGATTGATTATAATCAAGTGGAGCAATTGGCGCTGGAAAATAAGCCTAAGTTGATTATTGCCGGAGGATCGGCTTATCCGCGGCAAATAGATTTTAAGCGCTTTAGAGAGATTGCCGATAAAGTTGGGGCTTATTTGATGGTGGATATGGCTCATTTTGCCGGTTTGGTTGCCGGAGGAGTGCACCCCAATCCCTTAGATTTTGCTGATGTGGTAACCACAACAACGCACAAAACTTTACGCGGGCCTCGCGGTGGAATGATTTTGACCAACAATGCCGAGATTGCTAAAAAAATTGATGCGGCAGTGTTTCCGGCAACGCAAGGCGGGCCTTTGATGCATGTGATTGCGGCAAAAGCGGTTTGTTTTGGTGAGGCTTTGACGCCAATGTTCAAAGATTATGCGGCGCAAGTGGTAGAAAATGCTAAAGTGTTGGGTGAAACATTGCGCGCCAGAGGTTTGAATTTAGTAGCAAACGGAACGGATACTCATTTGTTGTTGGTAGATTTGCGCCCCAAAAACTTGACCGGTGATGTGGTAGAAAAAGCATTGGAAGCAGCGCATATGACCTGCAACAAAAATGCTATTCCGTTTGACCCGATGCCGCCGAAAGTAACATCCGGAATAAGAGTGGGAACACCGGCCGGAACTACCCGCGGCTTTAAAGAGGCGGAGTTTGAGCAGGTGGGCAATTGGATTGGTGATGTGATTGATGCTTTGGCCGCCGGAAATGCTGATGAAGTGATTGCGGAGACAGCGCAAAAAGTTATCGCTTTGTGTCAGCAATTTCCGATTTATAAATGATAACAAAAAAACTCTTTAGAGCTAATCTAAAGAGTTTTTTTTGAGAGAGGTTAATTAAGGTGCGAAGCGTTCAATACTGACGCTTTCAACCGATCCTAATTTCCAATCAACAGGAGCGTTGAGAAGCCGTTTACGCTGAGTGGCTGATGCTTTGCGGACGAGCTTGCCGGTAGCATCGTGCAGCGTCCATTGGTTCTTTTCGCTTTGGACAAGATAATAATGCTTCTGGTCTTTTTGGCTCTCAATGCAAATAATGCGTTTGCAGTCGGCAGGAAGCGTCATCTTATTATCAGCTTTCCAGCCGGACCAGAGATCCATTTGTTTGTAAAATACCTCTTGATGATTGCCGATATAGAGCGAATCATAAGGGCCGGCGTCAATGTATTGTCCGGCGGTTCCGGCGAGGTATTCATCACACAGACCGATAAAAAATTTGTTGCCGTCATACAACACAAACAAGCTGTCTTTGAACTCGACGCTTTGATAGTCGGTTTTGAAAAGCTTGCGTCCACCGTTGTTATATACCCGATAAAGGTTATTTTTAACAGCGCCGAAAAAGTGGTCACCAATGTAGAATACCGAATCAATTTGATATTCAGCCGGTACGATGTAATTTTTGGTACCGGTAACGGTGAGGCTATACAGCGTGGCAGATGTGGTTTTATCTGGGTTTATCTGCGGTTGTGAATAATAAGAAATGTTAGAAATTTCTGCTATCTTCAGAGGCTCCGGCGGGGGAGTAGGGCGGCTGCAACTTACAAGCAAAAGGCTCATAACCAAAAACAAAAGAAAGAAAATTTTTGTTTTCATAAGCATTAAGTTTTAAATAATTAATAAATAATAAGAAATTGTTTTTACTTTATACTACAAAAAGCTTTGAAAATCAATAAAAAAAAGCCTCTTGAAGGCAAGAGGCTTTAGAACTATTTATTCCAAAAAATTATTTAGATTTTTTAGAAGAATTTTTCTTTGCAGAAGTTGCTTTTTTGGTAGAAGCAGAAGAAGATTTCTTCAAAGAAACAGTTTTCAAAGCAGAAGTTTTCAAAGAAGTGTTTTTAGAAGAATTTTTGTTGGTGTTGTTGCAAGAGCAAGAAGACAACTGCTGAATGGCAGCATTCCAATCCTGCAAGCTAGTGTTAGCCGGGCAGCCAGCGTTCTTCCAGATGTAATAAGCAGCTTCTCTGATAGCATTTTCATTCAAGTTTTTCATCTTCATTTCTCCGTTGAGGGTTTAAGTAAAAATCGAGTTTTAAATTACCGGTAATAAGTTAAAAAAAAGTTATTAAAAATAGAAAATTATTATTTTTTTTGATTTTTTTATAAAAAAAACCGCTTATGAAAAATAAGCGGTTAAAATAAAGAGCAATATTTGATTATCTTTGGGCTTGCAAATTGTGCAAATGTTGCATTTGAAGTTGGTTTGAAGCTTGGTCAAAATTGCTGGTCGTAATCGAGTTGTTGTCGGGTTTGACGCCTTGGCCTTTGGTGCCGGCTTTAATAACCAGATTGTTGATGTATGCGGCATCTACTGATTGGCCGTTTAAGAGGCTTTGAAAATCTTTATTTTCTTGCGAGTTGGGGCGAATCAGTTGATACATCGTGGCCGCGTGTGCATACCATTTGGTATTGGTACCTTGGCTGAATTTAATTAAGCCTTTAGCGGCGAGGCTATCAATTTTGTGGTATAAAGCGGCGACTTTGGCTTTGGATTTGAGGTGAATCTCAAGCGAGGTGTCATAGTAATCTCCGCTTAATTGGGTTTGGTTAGGCGTGGTTGCGCTTGATACTTTGGAGGTAGTCTGTGCTACTTTAACTGCAGGAGTTTTTTGCTTGTTTTGAGTAGCAGGTTTAACACTATCTTTTTGTTCAGCCAAAGCTTGTTGGAAGTCTTTGGTTTTGGTGGTATCGGCAACTGATGCCTGAGCGGTTTTGGTGTTTTCAGTCTTAGGATGAGACGGCGGAATGTATTGGTAAGTGGCTTCTTTATATATGCCTTTACCGAGCATTACCGAGGCAGCTGCCATAACACCGATAAAAACCCAGTTTTTGCCTTTGTGATAAGCAGTTTCGAAAAAGTCAGCTGTGCGGCGGCCAAACTGAGCGATATTTTCACCCAGATTGCGGAAAGATGTTTTTAATTTGCTAAATAAACCAATTTTTTGTGTGGCAATGCTTGATGAATGTGAAGTTTTGTTAGCTATAGTATTGGTTGAAACTGATTGTTTGATTTGAACGTGGGTTAAATCAAAACTCTTTACAAATTCTTGATGAAAAGGGTTGAGGCGATTGAACGACTCTGTACTTTTAAGTTCTGCGTATTTAAGGCGTGCATAACTGTCTAATTGTTGTTTTAGGCGCAGAGTTTTTTTGTCAGTCGGGGCAGCCTGCAAGGTTTGTTGAATAATCATAAGTTCCGTCAGGCTCAAATTACGAGCTTGTTTTTTGTTGTTTAGGGTGGTTTCGACAACGGAGAGATTGCGCAAAGACTGTTGGTGTTGCTGTTGTTGTTGAACAGTTTGCTTTAATGCGCTAATGCGGTGAAGATATTGTTTGATTTGAGGTTGTTGGCTGCGAGGCATAACTCGGCGTAGGCTGTAGGCTAAATCTTCAACCAAGTTAATATCTTTAGGGTCGATTTCGATTTTGTTATCAAGTAAATCTTGAATGAGGGTGTGACTTTGTCTGATAATGGCTTGATATTGGCCACTTTGATAGCCGCGACGATCAAAATCATGCGGGACCATATTTTGAGTGATGATAAAATTTTTGATATCTTTTGTTGTGTAAAATGTTTTTTTCAAGGTTGTTCTCCGGTGTCTTTAAAACGAAACTATTTTGTTAATTTTGTATAATATTGCATATTATGTAAATTTTGTCAACTATTTTGTGCGCGAATTTGTTATTTTACAAGCAGAGAGAGTAAACTAGTGGCAAAGTGAAGGCAAAGGTCGGAACAAATGATTGGAAAAAACGAATCTTGAGGGTGACGAATCTGGCATTAAAAGAATAATTAGAATCCGCGGAAAGGCTTGCCAGCCTTACTTTCCCTGTGAATAAGTTGCAAAAATCTTTAGAAAATAGGAAAAATCACGAAAATATACACTTTTTTTTGGTTTATGCGTTGTTTTTGTTTGACTCATTATTTTTTTCGTTCTTAAATTTCCTTGTAGCCGTTGGAAATACTGCTACATTGGTTTGTAACTTAATATTTAGAGGGAGTCCTCACCGTGAATAAAAATGAATTGATTGCTAGCATTTCTAATGAAACTGGCTTAACAAAATCTGATTCTACTAAAGCTTTGGACGCTTTGGTTTCTTCTATCACTAATGCTTTGAAATCAGGCGACGAAGTTCGTTTGGTTGGTTTTGGAACATTCTCTGTTTCTAAACGTTCTGCTACTACCGGCCGCAATCCGCGCACTGGCGCTACCATTAAAATTCCGGCTCGTAAGCAGGCTAAGTTCAAAGCTGGTAAAGCTTTGCAGGACTCTGTAAACTAATAAGTTGAGCGGGCTGGGGTTCCGGCCCGTTTTGTTTACAGTTCAAGTTAAAAGGCTCTCTTTTCGGAGAGCCTTTTTGGTGATTAAATGTTTTTGCTCTTGTGGCGCAGATGCTTGCGTAATTGTCCAAAGGTGAAACAAGCTAAAATTTGAAAAAATATGCCTTTGATGGTCTTGGGCAGCTTGGTTTTTATTTTGCTTTGACAATAATGGAGCTCATCAAAAGGAATATCTACGCGTTGATAGGGATTGCGAAGGGTCCACTCTTGATGAAATTTGAGCAAAGCTCGATAAGGAACAAAGTTGACATTGCCTTTATGTTTCCAGTTGCGGTCGTGGCAGAATTCTTGCAATTCGGAAGTAAAGCCTACTATCCAAGGACCGTGTATATGTGAAACAGGAATAGGATTGAGCGAGCAATCAATATGAGTGGTGGGCAAGTCTTTTAATTGCTCCATAAAGCGGTGAAAGACATCAGGTTCTATAGCGCGATTGAGAATAATACGTTCAGCACCATTGGGACAGAATACAGCCTGCAAGGCGAGGGTACCTTCCCAGGCAGCAAGACTAGAGGCTCCTTTGCAGAGGGCTATTTGCTCTTGTAGGCTCAATGTTTCAGGATAAACGATTTTGTAACCGTTTTGTTTGAATATGCGGCAAACGGCTTGTTCATTAAATAACGGGTTACGCTGTAATTTGAGCCTTGATAAAAAGATTTTTTTATATTTACCAGCCGGAATTTTAGAGGCCATATAGTTAATCGGGGTAAGCCATTCGCGGTGGCAGACGGAGCCGTAGTAATAGCTTTGTTCCGGAATAATTACTTGTTTATAACGCGTAGGTTTGGTGATAAACGTCTGCTCATTATAGGGAATATCCAAAAGGTCAAAAAAGTCTTTGAATTTCCCGTAGGCACGCGGCACAAAGTTAAATACTACTCGGTAGTGGTGTGGATTGTGTTTGATATAATACCAAAGACGAGAAATAGATTCCAGCAGGACGTGTCCATAATGCTCATATAAAATACCGCCATAGATGACTGTTTCATCACAATATTGAGGTTCTTCAGTCAGCTCATAGCCGCTAAGAAGGGCTTTAGCTGCAGAGTTGCGTTTTGTAGCACTTAGTTCAACAAAACTATGCTTACTATCAAGAACTCCTCCTTGATAAGCAAATTCATCTTGAATAGTTAATTCTCGGGCAGGTAGAATTATGCCTTGTTCAATTGTTTTTACGGACAAAGGACGTTTTAATTCTAAGTCGTCATTATAGTTTTGGTAGTATTTTTCAGAAAATTTTGAAATATAAAATTGTTTCATGGTTAGGCCTTTTTATATGAAAAAATTTTAAAACCAAAGAGATAAAAGCTTCTTTTCCCGTTGGAAGATTTTATTTTACCAAAAAATTTTTTTTGTTTTGGGGCAGAAAATTTTTCAGGTAAGCAAGAGCAATGTTTAAGTCCAAAAGAAAAAATTTCGTGGTGAGCCTCACAGTCTAAATAGTTACGCATTGCATATATATTGTTATTTCTGAAGGTAGCGGTGTATATAGGCAAAGCCTGTTGTGCTTCTTTTTGATATTGTTGATATATGAAGTTTGGGCTAGCAATTGCTTGTGAACGTTGCTCAAAATCAGATATAATTTGTGTAGCTTGAGTGGTGTCGGGAGATGTTATTCCCGCTCCGTTTTTTATAAAAGGAATGTATGTACAATTATATTTTTGTTTGGAAAATTGTAGCTTTATGAGCAAACTGGTTTGCCATTCATCATCATCACATAAGTCAAAGATAAAATTGCCTTGTCCATAGATGATTTCGCTATGTTTGTATTGTTCTTTGCAACCAATACAATGACTGTGTTGACAAATAATGATGTCGGCGCCTTTGTCGGCCATTTTGCGGCAACGCTTTTGTAACTCAGGGGACGGATAACGATAATGTTCTCGTCCGCCGTGATAAAGAACAATCACAAAATCGGTCTGAGATTTGAGAGTATATATGTCATCAGGAGTATTCAACGGGTCAAAAGGGTTGGCTCCCGGATGATGTTCATCAGCGGTAGAAAACTCATGTTCGCAACAAGTGTAGACGCCTATTTTTAATCCGTCTTTTTCTAAAATAAAGGGTCGTTTGGCAGCGGAAACGTTGGAACCAATTCCGCAATAAGAAATGTTGTGAGATTGCAATGTATTGAGTGTAGTTTCAAGCCCCTGGGGACCGTGGTCCATGATGTGATTATTAGCTAAACAAAGAAAAGATGGCAAAAGTTGCTGTAGACCTATAACCGTGTTGCAAGGAGCTGAAATATTGGGGCCGCATTTGTCAATTGGAGTTTGGTTATTGCATAAAGGGGTTTCTAGATTGAAAATTCTAAAGTCGGCAGAATTTATTATATCAAATAAGTCTTTATCAATAATTTCTTCCATTTTAGCATTTTGGAAATTGGCAAAATTTGATGGGGTAGGTACGATATCGGCTCCGATAACTATTTCTATCATAACATTTTCTCCGGTAGGGTTAAGCTTTGGCCTAATTTATAGTCCCATTCAATAGGGTCAAATGGGTCTAGTCCATTGCCGCTATAAAAAGTAATTTCGCCGACAAAAAGCTTTTGGTTACGGTCTTCAAAAAAATCAACTCGGGCATGGGGAAAAGGTGCTGACAATTTTTCAGCAAATTGGTGCATAAGGGCAAAGTGATGCGGCTTTTGTAGTGGTTTGCCGGAATTGCGGGCGCCGTTGGTAAATGGTAAAAAATTTAAATTCATATCGTAAAAGTCAAAATATTTGGAAGTATTGCGATCTCCACAGACAAGGAGGTATTCTGCTTTACCATTAAAGCAGTAAAATTTAAAATCTCGTAAATCATCTGTAGATTCAATAAATTGTTCAGCGATAATCAATGGGGAGATATCTTTATAACACCATTCTAAAAAGTTGAAGTAGTGGTTAAATTCTGGTTTAAGCCATTGAGATAATTGTTGCCTAACGGAGGGGATGTCTAGTTCTTGCTTGTTGGTGCAAATAATATTTTGACCTGACCCCCAATTGGTTTTAAGAGCGAATCGAGATGGCAGAGATGCAAAATCAATTTCTTCGGGTGATTGATAAATGCCTAAACAGGGAACTAAGTATTGTTCACCGATTGTATCGGCTATATATTTACGGACTTGGACTTTATCTGAACAGATAGTCATCAGAGGATGGTGGTAATAGAGTTTTAACCACTGGATTTTCTCATTGAAGCTTTGGGGTGCTTCAAGATTGAGGCGGTATCCGAGAGCTCGTTGGAATTGATGCTCTAAAATAAGCCGTTGTTCAGCCTCGGTTAGAGGTTGAAAACGTTTGGCGTAAGTCCGATCAAAGTTTGTGGTTATTTTAATGGATAATAGACGCCGTCTGCCAATGTAAAAATTGAGATGGCGTCCTTCGTACTTGATTTTTATCATAGTTTGACCTTGTGATTGTGTTTCCATTCAATAAATTTTTTAATGCCTTCTGAAAAGGAGGTTCGCGGGGTGTAATGAAGCAAGTTATGGGCTTTGCTCCAATCACAGACGGTTTTGTTAACATCTCCTGGTTGCATGGGGAGTTGTTGGATAATGGCTTTTTGGCCTAGAGTTTGTTCTATGGTTTCAATCATTCGTTTGAGGGTGATAGGTTCTCCTCCGCCGAGGTTGATAATTTCATAACTGGTTTGGTTATAATTTATGGCAGCACAGATGCCTTGTAAAATATCATCAATAAAAGTATAGTCGCGTTTAGTACTCCCATCACCATACATAGGAATCGGCTGTCCGGCTTCAATCAGACGAGCAAATTTGTTGATGGCGAGGTCTGGGCGTTGACGAGGTCCATAAACGGTGAAAAAGCGCAAACAGATGATGTTGAGATTGTAAAGATGATGCCAGGTATAACACAATTGTTCACAGGCAGACTTGGTAGCAGCATAGGGAGATATGGGCTCGGTTACTTTTAAGTCTTCTGAAAAGATAGCTTCTGAGCAATTGCCGTACACTGAAGAGGAGGAGGCAAATACCATTTTATTGACGTGATATTTTTTCATCATTTCTAGCAGGTTTACGGTGCCTAGAATGTTGCTCTTTACATATTCAACAGGTTGCTCAAGGGAGGGGCGGACTCCGGCACGTCCGGCCAGATGAATGACTACATCAATAGGGGAGGATGTAAAAATGCGCTCTAGGGCCGAGATATCCTCAATATCATTACGAAAAAGATGGTATAAAGGGTTGGTAAGATTGTGTTGGATGTTAGTTTCTTTAATGCTGGGAGAGTAGTAGTCATTAAAGTTGTCGATGATGCTGATTTCGTGTCCTTCACGAAGGAGTTTGTCGGCAAGAGATGAGCCTATGAAGCCGGCTCCGCCGGTAATTAAGTAATGCATTATTTTCTTCCTTTTTTGTGGCCGAAGACATAAAAGTCGTTGGTTAATAAACGTGAGTTTTCAAAGGTAATATCTTCAATGCGGATATGATGTTTCCAGAGTAGATATACCAAAGATAATTGGTCGCGCTTGGCGTAGTTTTCAATCATATTCCACCATTCATCCATAAGTGATATAACCTCAGCTTGGTGGTGGCGTCGGTATAAAATGTTGTTTTCGGTAAAGCCATAATTGTAGGGCATACCATCTTTTTCAATTAAATCTCGTTCAGCCAGAATGAGTTCCGGTTTGTCGAGCTCGGCAGCCAGAACGGTTTGATACTCCTGATAAATACAGAGGTTAGACTGATGGCGAGGTAAGATGAAATCTTGATTCTTTTGGCGAATGGTGCGGAACAAAAAGTCGCTTAATATATTGATATTACCGTCAATATAAATGCTTTCTGCATATTCAGGGAACAAGAGATGAGGGTGAGTTTTGTGCCAACGATTATTGCGTGAAGAATCGAGCGAGGTAAATTGCAACGGGCGAATCTCCCAAATGCCGATTTGCTTGGCGGCAATGTCGGCTTGGTTGTCAGTGAAACAAACATAATCCCAATCAGGATTAATATATTTGTAGGCTAAGATTTCACGGATATCATCATAATCATTGGTAATGCAGGTATAGATGACGGATTTGGCTTGTTTGCTTGCTCGGTATTGAAGGTATTGTGCGATGGCAGCAGAATCATGCGGAGATTTAAAGTTGTTTTGTCGGTCAGGGGTTAGCTGGGTATGGTTTATCGGTGACATATAATAAATGATGGGGTTTATGGCTCCGCAAAGCTTTTGGTTATATGCAAGGTGTAGATATGGAGACGGGGCTTCTCCTTGCTTCCAGCCGGTATGATACCAATAGTCAAGAGCTTCTTGGCGTGAAAAGTGGTGATCATATTCTCTGACATACCAGAGAGCATCCCACCAAGGGGATTGGGCAATGATGCTCTTTTCTAAATATTCAATGCGTTGCTTAAATGATTGGTGCAAAGGCAGGACAAAGGGAATGCCGAATATTTTGATTTTTAACTGACCGCTGATAGTGCGATGTTTGCCGAAAAGAACGTGAAATAGTTTAAGCGGGTATTTTATGATACATTCGGGAATCGGAAGTTTCAAAATTTTAAGGCGATATTTGCCGGATGCGGTTCTTTTATATTGAAAAAAGTTCTTTTTTAGTTTTTTCCATAAAGTAGAATATTTTAAACCATTGTGATATTGTTTTTGCATTTTATGCGGGGTTATGTGGTCTTCCAGAGTATAACCTTGTTGGTAAATAATGTAACCGAAAAGCCGCTCAAAAATATGGGCTAATTGGGAGGTATGAGCGCCTTTTACTTCAGCAAAGTCGTTAATTGAAATGTGGAGTTGTTGCAATGGCTTAAAAAGATTGGCCCTTGCGATAAACATGGTGCCGGCAACAAAGGCGAATTTTATTTTAGGCCAGTGGTGTTGTTTTAAGAACTTTTTGAGCTCCTTGGCAGCAATGGCATCATAATGGTCATCTTTTACAATAGATTTGTAACTGCTGAGCATGCCGACTTTGGAATGAGTGGCTAAAAAGTCGAGGCTTTGCTTAAAAGAGGGTTGGTCTTTGATGAATTGAAGAAGATTTTTCCTCCAGATATTACCAATCATATTGCGGAATAGTGGAGTGTTAATATAGCAGTTGCGTTTGGTATGGAGTTTGATGATATAGCTGTAGTCATCCAGATTTATTTGGTTGAGAATATGCATAAAAGGACCAACATCAAAGCCGCGATTAGGCACAATTTCAATTTGGCTGTCAGGGAAGGAAGCTTTAATATCTTGTATTAGCGTTGGATGTTGTTGGCTCAAAGTTACAAAGAGTTTGAATGGGTGAGGGGGGATGTTTTGTATATGTTGTTTTAGCTCAGGCCAAAGTTCAGGATAGAAAATGTGAACGTGAACAAGTATGGGTTTGGTATTCATGATGATTGCTTTGCTATTGGGTAGATATTTAGTCCATATTACAATTTTTGTTATTTGTATATTAAAAGTTGATTGTTTTCAAGGACTTTGTATGCTTGTGTATAAGTGGCGGAGGGCGGTAATGCCATAGTTTATGGCTTTTTAATTGGTGGGCGCTGAGAGGTACACAAGCGTCGCTTGTTTCGTACAATAGCATCTAAAATTTCGTTGCAAAGCTTACGCTTTTTACAAAATTTAAGATGTTATTGCTCTTGCAGACCAAAACAACCGGAGCAGCGGTTGTTTTGCCTTAGCGAGCTCTTCCGAGTTCGAACCTCTCAGCTTTTAGCCCACAAAAAAGCCATCCCGAAGGATGGCTTTTTAATTGGTGGGCGCTGAGAGGTTGTCCTCGATAACGGCAAAGCCGTTACTCGTTCCTTCGCGCTCATTCGCTAAAGCTCACCGGCGCGCTCCCGCTCGCCTTTCGCTTGGCGTCGAACTCCCTTCCTCGGGAGTTCTCACCTAGCACCCAAACCAAAAAAAGCCATCCCGAAGGATGGCTTTTTAATTGGTGGGCGCTGAGAGGTTCGAACTCCCGACCCTCTCGGTGTAAACGAGATGCTCTTCCAGCTGAGCTAAGCGCCCATCGCGTTTACGGAGAGTTTTATACTACCTTATTTTTAATTAATCAAGAAAAAAATTACTATTTTGATGATTTTTTTTATTAATGACGCTTTTTCAAATCTTTATTGCTCGGATTAATCTTTTATTTAACTTATTTGTATTAATATCATTAGTGGTAACGGAGGTGAAAATGCGAATCTTGGTTAATGATAAAATGCAAAAAGGGTATCAATATGAACTCGTTGAACCGGAAGGGCTAAATTTTGATCCCGATTTTCATCCCGAGTTAACCCCGATTCAAATGCTGGAAATGGGAGTCTTTGAAGGCAAATATATGACCGATTGCCAAAATGAATTTCCTCAATATTGGTTTGCTAAAGCTCGCTTGTCGCCCGATAGACCCGATGTTAACTGCAACTATTTTGCGGTTAAATCACGTCAGCCATTGAGCGTGTGGCGCCAAAGAGGGTGGATTATCGGGCCTGATGTCAGAGGGTGGTTCCAATGGTATTGCCGATATTTTTATGGTCGCAGAATTCCTGATGTTGATAAAATCCAAATTGCCAGATGGCGCGCCTTCAAACGCCATAAAGCTCAGGTCTTGAAAAATTGTTTGCCGTTGGATGAAAATTGTCGGCGAAAACAGCGTCAAGCTTTGTTGCAATGGGCTTATAATCCTATATTTTAGCAAAATCTTATTTATGCTCCTTGAACTCTGAATATTAGTGATTACATATCTTGCTGTGTGTGCTTGTTTTATGGATATCAAATTATTCGGAGGGATATTATGGACAATCAAACAAATCAGTTGCCGGCGTTTAAAAAACTTGAGGAGCTGAAAGCCGGAGTCTTGTTTATGAACCTTGGACCGGAAAGAATTGAACTTGCTTTTAGGCTGATAAAGTCTCAGCTCAATAAAGTGGACTATGTAGCATGGATTGCCCCTAATGCCTTGTTTATGTCAAAAATATATAAAAAATGTTTAGATGAACAATCGGCGGGTTTTCGTAGTAAGATGTTCTTTTTTCCCATCGAATGTGTATCAAATTCTGATGCCAGATATCTGCGGTTGTGCAATCTTGTGGATAAACATAAAATATTTTGCGTTGTTGATGATAGTTTGACTATAAAAAATATGGAGGCGGGTCGAACCAAACGACTCTTAGCGTTGGCAAATCGAATCAAATATCGTTTGATTTTGAGCAGCTTGCCGTTGACACAAGGGTTGGTCGATTTGTATTCGCAAATACAGTTTATGAACTCTAAGCTCTTAAATATGACCGAATCGCAATTCGCTAATATTTATTTGCCGTATTTTGAAGATGAGTTCAAAACCTGGAAAAGGTGGTCTTTGCCGGAGCATGAAGAGGCTTTGGTTAAAAAAATGAGACCGTATATTTATGATGCTGATTTTGATTTTGGTTACAAAGTCAGAGATTATGATGTGTATTTTGATTTGTCCCCGCAGGAGGCTCTGGCTTATGCCGAAGAAAAAAATAGTTTTCTGCAGAAAAGGTATCAGGTCCCGTTTATGGAGGTGGTGCATACGTTTCAGCACTTCTATACTATTTGCAGAAGCAAGGTTGAGGCTTTGTTTGACTTGGTTAGCGAAATTACGCTGAGGGGAGAGAAAGTTATTATTTATGTGCGCTTTCTTGATGAAATCAGGTTCTTTCAAGAATGCGGATGGTTTGAGAAAAATCGCTTCGTCGTCTTGACCGGCAAAACCAACAAACAATATGCGGTGAAGATGTTTGAAAAAAATGTGGATATTATGTTTAGCTCTTATGGTGTGGATAATTTGGGCTTAAATATGCAAATTTGTAATAATGTGATATTCTTTTCTCAAACATTTGACTATAAGCGCAAAATCCAGATGATGCATAATTTTTATCAGCCGGATCAGCCAAGAGAAATTAATATCTATAATTTTTGGGTGAAAACCGGACTCGATGAAATGATGCGCAAAAACCTGATGATGAAGCAAGATGTGTTGAACAATGTGTGTAACATTATGTCTAAAGAGGAGGCCTTGAGGCTATGAAGCATTACCTCGACAAAAACGTGTATGAGGCAACAAACGAAAGAATCAAATATGTGTTTGATAATTTCGAAAATATATATGTGTCTTTTTCTGGTGGAAAAGACAGCGGTTTGTTGCTGAACTTGGTGCTCGATTATAAACGGCGCCATAATATTAAACGTAAAATCGGGGTGTTCCATCAGGATTTTGAGGCGCAGTACAAGCAGACAACCGAGTTCGTAACGAGAATGTTTGAAAATAACTTGGCGGATATTGACCCTTATTGGGTGTGCTTGCCGATGGGGTCGCGTTGCGCCGTTAGCAATTATCAGATGTATTGGTATACTTGGGATCCGGATGAAAAAGATAAATGGGTCAGAGAGATGCCTTCTATGCCATATATTATTAATTTGGAAAATAATCCGTTCGATTTTTATAAATACAAAATGGTACAGGAAGACTTGTATGCTGATTTTGGCGACTGGTTCTCCCGCCAGCACGAAGGTGATTCTATTTGCTTGTTGGGTATTCGTGCTGACGAATCTCTCAACCGTTATCGGGCTTATGCTACTGACCGCAAGGTTTTGATGGAAGACAAACAGTGGACTTCCAAAATGGGCAAAAAATGGTATAACGCTTATCCGCTCTATGACTGGACGACTAAAGACGTGTGGGTGGCTAACGGAAAGTTCGGTTTCGATTATAACAAAATTTATGATTTGTTTTATAAGGCAGGATTGTCTATCCACCAAATGAGAGTGGCCAGCCCTTATCATGAAGCGGCTAAAGAGAGCTTGAACTTGTATAGAGTTTTGGAGCCGGATACTTGGGTGAAAGTTGTCGGAAGAGTGCAGGGGGCTAATTTTGGTGCTATGTATGGAAATACCAAGTTGCTCGGCAGTCGGCGGATTACTTTGCCGGAGGGGCATACCTGGCGCTCGTATGTGAAGTTTTTGTTGGCTACTTTGCCAGATGAAATGCGTCGCAATTATATTGAAAAGTTTAAGACTTCAATCAAGTTTTGGTGGCGCAAAGGCGGTGCGGTTTCTGAGGCGGCTATCAAGGAGCTGGAAGAGTGTAATTATAATATTCGGCTGAACGGCAAAAGTCCGTATCGGCGCAGTACTAAAGATCAGGTGCGCTTTTTGGGTACACCGGATGATACTGATGATATTAAGTCAACCATTGATATTCCGTCGTGGAAGCGTATGGCCGTATGCATTTTGAAAAATGACCATTTGTGTAAGTATATGGGCTTTGCTCAGACCAAAAAGCAGGCTCAGCGTGAGCGCGAGTTGTTGGATAAGTATCGTAATTTATAAGGATAAATATGATGGCTAATAAAGCAAAAAAATTTGTAAGTCCGGTGTATAATGTGATTGCGGTGCCGCTTGAGAAAGTTAAGGCTAATGATTATAACCCGAACCGGGTGGCTCCTCCGGAGATGAAACTCTTGGAAACATCTATTTGGGAAGATGGTTTTACGCAGCCGATTGTGTGCTACCATGATGCGGCCAATGATGAGTATATTATTGTTGATGGCTTCCATCGTTATACAACGATGATGATATCAGACAGAATCCGCGAACGGGAAGAGGGCAAAATTCCGGTAGTCGTGATTGATAAAGATTTGGGTGAGCGAATCGCCTCAACTATTCGTCATAACCGGGCGCGCGGTAGCCATAATGTGGACTTGATGAGCAATATTGTTAAAGAATTACTTGAACTTGAAAAAAGTGATGCTTGGATTGCCCGCAATATCGGAATGTCAGCCGATGAGATTTTGCGCCTGAAACAGATTACCGGTTTGGCAGCACTCTTCAAAAACGAGGAGTTCTCCCGCAGCTGGGAATTGTAAAATATTGATGCTAAAAATCCGGATATTGAAAAAATATCCGGATTTTTTTATGCCACGCCGCAAGCTGGGGGCAAACGGGCGCCGTTTGATCCGCTCGGTTTATGGTAGCAAGATTTGGGCAGAGGACGAACTGCGTTCGCACCCTGCCCGTTGAAAATTACCACGAAGTGAGGACCGGGCGAACATAGTAGCCGCTGCCGTTGTAGTAGTTGTTGCCCACGTTACCATTGGACATACCCACGAAGTAGTAGTATTTGTTGCCGGTGTAGGTAGACGACCAATAGTAACTATTTGTCAATTGCGTCCCACCATTTGTCGAAAGCAACGAATTGACTCGCGATTTATTTTGATAAATTGATTTTAATTGATCTACTGTCGGCAAGGTACCTTTGACATTGCCGCAAAAAGCATAGCTTTGACATTGGCTATTAGCACTAGACCAATTCATTTGCCCCAAATCTCTCAACGCAACATAGAAGCCCATACCCGTAGCACGTACACCAACAACTTTGCCATTGCAATAATATAGCTCACCTTGGGCACCGTTGATAATTTGTTTTTGGCAACTGCCATCTTTCCACTCATAGCCAGAGGCGCAGGTACAAGCCGCATACTTGCCACC
>CALXWI010000036.1 GCA_944392325.1 uncultured Alphaproteobacteria bacterium
GGGCATTTGACGCCCTTACCGCCGTTACAGGAGGTTTCCGTATAACCCAAGGTCTCGCAATCTTGCGTAGCCACACATTGGGCAAAAGTTAAGTTTGGGATAAAGGACAGACTTGTCCCGATTAGTAAAAATTTGATATTAGTCATTTCACAACACCCTTTGTTTTAATCGTTAAAAAAACAACGTCCACTCTTTGTTAACAAAGGGCGGACGGGTGTTGAGAACCGTAGTAACATTTACGGCCCGGCAATTTCAAGCCGAAGCTCTTATAATACCGGCACCCGCCCATACAGGCATATAAGTACCGGTAATCATTTTTTTAAGTCGTTATACCAAAACGACTATGTTACAAAGGGTTCTCACGCCCTAACGGACAGACTTTGTCCGCTAAAAATAAGTCTAGCATAGCAAAGGTTAAAAATCAATATACAATGTTTGTGTTTACTCCGGCTTAAGCCGGAGGCACAAGCTAAAGCTTGTGGGGAATGGTTGGCTTGATGTTAAATAAAGATGTACTAAAAAAAGCTCCTAAAATCTTAGGAGCTTGAGATTTTATTTGCGGATGTCAAAGGTGGGAAAGGTTTGGCGGAGCTCAGATAATAAGGCGGGGTTGTTAAAAAAGCTCTCGCTATCATCGTCGGTAGTTTGTGTATCTTCCGGAATCGGGCGGTATTTTTGTAAGTAATACTCCTTTACGCCCAAGGCAGAAAGCTCCTTGCCTATGGTGCGGATGTCTTCAACACTCAGGAGCCTTGGGTCGCATGTGGTACGACACTCAAACTTGATGCCGGAGGATATTAAGGCGTGCAGGCTCTCCATTACTTGGGCAAAATGCTTTTGACCAACAGCTGAATTATAGCGTTCGGCTGATAACGGGGTTTTGATGTCAAAGCCGACCCAGTCAACCAAAGGCAAAACCTGCTTGAACAAATCAGGGCGAAAACCGCCGGTATGCAGCCCTATTTGATAGCCCATGGCTTTGACTTCTTTAATCGCATCAAGCAACGCATCTTGGACCAAAGGCTCGCCGCCACTAAAAACAACCGCGTCTAGTTTGCCCTTGCGCTCAACCAAAAAAGACTTGAACTTTTCCCAGTCAAAATTGGTTTCTACGCCAATTTTTTGCAGCGTCTTGTTGTGGCAAAAAGGACAACGCCACGGGCAACCCTGCATGAAGACTACGGCTGCCATGTGGTCAGGATAATCAACCATACTGAAGGTTTCTACTCCGCCGATTAAAATTGGTTTGGACATTCTGTATTCTCCTGAAAATTATGCCGGATTGCATAACTTATACAATCCGGCAAAAAGACGAACCCTGTATGATATTATTCAGCAGCGATATCATATTTCTCAAGGTTAAGTACAGCTTTGCTTTCGCAGAAGCATTTACGAGAGTAGAATTCTGATTTCTTACCAACATTGAATTCTGATACAGGACGGAAGTAACCCATTACTCTGGTCCATACTTCACAAGGCTGTCTTTCTTCATCATTCAATTTGATATCGTCAAAATTAATAGTGGTCATGTTCTTTTCTCCAAATAAATTATAATTAACCTTGAGTTGTTTATGCTACTTCTTTTCTGGAAGCGGCAAGTCTTTTGGCTGCCAATTTCTCTTCATCGCAAATTGGGCAGTACTTGTGTTCTCCCGAGATATAACCATGCTTAGGGCATACAGAAAAAGTCGGGGTAATGGTGATGTAGGGCAAGCGGTAGTTGGTCAGTACACGTTTGACTAAATCACGGCAAACTTTGGCTGAGGATATACGCTGTCCCATGTAGAGGTGCAATACTGTACCTCCGGTATACTTGGTTTGTAAGGTTGACTGTAAGTCCAATGCTTCAAACGGGTCATCCGTATAGCCCGCAGGAAGCTGTGAGGAGTTAGTATAATACG
Source organism: uncultured Alphaproteobacteria bacterium (assembly GCA_944392325.1). Classification (GTDB taxonomy): domain Bacteria; phylum Pseudomonadota; class Alphaproteobacteria; order RF32; family CAG-239; genus HGM16780. Next base: position 1,902 of record CALXWI010000036.1, read on the forward strand.
GATTTTCTTTGGTGCCGGCTTGAATGATGTCAACAAAGCGCTTTTTATCTTCACGAGCAAAGCGGGTGGTTGCACTTTCGGCCGGAGTAGCTTCCAAATTGTACATATGACCGGTTTCTTCTTGGATTTTAACCATCTTATCACGGATATAATCTAAGAACTTAACGGCAAATTCTTGTCCCCATTGGTCGGCAATATCATGCTCGTCATTGGTGAAGTTGCGAATCATCTCATTAATACCATTTACACCGATGGTTGAGAAGTGGTTACGCAGAGTGCCGAGGTAACGTTTGGTGAAGGGGAACAAGCCGCCATCTATCAAGCGTTGGATTACTTTGCGTTTGATCTCAAGAGAGGTACGAGCAATATCCATCAACTCATCAACGCGGGCAAATAAACCAGCTTCATTACCTTTGTAAACATAACCCAAACGAGCACAGTTGAAGGTAACAACACCAATAGAGCCGGTCTGCTCGGCTGAACCAAACAAACCATTACCACGAGCCAAAAGCTCACGAAGGTCAAGTTGCAGACGGCAGCACATAGAGCGAATCTGGCCTGGTTTCAAAACGGAGTTAATGAAGTTTTGGAAATAAGGCAAGCCGTATTTGGCTGTCATTTCAAACAAGAGTTCAGTATTTTCATCTTCCCAAGGGAAATCCGGGGTCATATTGTAGGTCGGAATCGGGAAAGTAAACGGACGTCCTTTGATATCGCCTCTCATCATAACGGTGATGTAGGCTTTGTTAATCATATGCATTTCATCTTTCAAATCACCATAGGTGAAAGGCTGTTCTTCACCGGCAATCAGAGGATGTTTGTCGCGGAGGTCTTCAGGGCAAACCCAGTCAAAAGTGAAGTTGGTAAACGGAGTTTGAGAGCCCCAACGAGAAGGAATGTTCAAATTGTAGATGAGCTCCTGAATGCACTGTTCAACTTCTTCATAAGACATATTGTCTTTACGGATATAAGGAGCCAAATAGGTATCAACTGAAGAAAAGGCTTGAGCACCGGCCCACTCGTTTTGCAGGGTTCCCATAAAGTTGACCATTTGACCAACTGCTGATGACAAGTGCTTGGGGGCTCCGGCTTCAGTCTTACCGGGGACGCCGTTAAAGCCTTCATGCAACAAATTCTTTAATGACCAACCGGCACAATATGCTGCCAACATATCCAAGTCATGGATATGAATATCGCCGTTGCGGTGTGCCTCGCCGACATTAGCCGGATAAACGTGGCTAAGCCAGTAGTTGGCGGTAACCTTACCGGAGACGTTCAAAATCAAACCGCCGTTAGAATAACCTTGGTTGGCATTAGCATTAACACGCCAATCTAATCTTTCAAGATATTCATTGATGGAGCTTTCGACATCAACCATAACCTTCTTATCATTACGGGTGCGTTGACGTTGATCACGATACAAAATATAAGCCTTGGCAGTAGCAAAATAATTGGCAGAAATTAAAACTTGTTCTACAATATCTTGTATTTGTTCGATAGAGGGTAAAGCTTCCGCAAACTTGTGCTCAATAACTTTCAATACTTGAGCTGTCAACAACCAGGCTTCCTGTTCACCAAACTCATTGGTTGAACTTCCGGCTTTGAGAATCGCGTTATAAATCTTGTTGCTATCAAACGGAGCCAGAGTTCCATCCCTTTTGGTTACGTTCTCGACTTTTATCTCCTTGTTAGCTATCGGTGACAGTGAGTAGTTGCTTTCAGACATTTCGAACAAACTTTCCTTAATTCTTTGTTGTTTCAATCAATTAGTTATTGTTATCAAAACTGATAATATCTATACCATATATTGTGTTAAATAAAAGTAAACATCGCTATATATTGTATGCACAGTTTTTTTTTATTTTTTTGGAGGTGGTTGTTAAAACCTGCCTTTATAAAAGCTGAAAAAGCACCTGATAACAACTACAAAATATTCAATTTTGCATAATTTTAAACTTGACTCCGCTATCTCTTTATAAAACTTAGATAATTTAAATTAAGCCTGGTGGATAAGATTCCGATACACCATTTTTATTAGTAAAATCAACATTGTAGACTCAAGATAATATCCCCATATTTTTCCACAGGTCATTTTATGATGATTCCGGTGAAAGTTGGGGAGTCTTTAACGAAAAATAGTCTAAGGAATCGAATAAAACGGGTGCGAATCTAGATTATGACAATTGTCGGGCGATACTAGATATTGTGGTCTGCAAAAAAAATGGCTCCTTAAATTTAAGGAGCCATTGGGGTTTAGAAAGAATCGAGTTCGGTGACGGTTTCTTCCATATACGAATCTGCACAACCGGAACCGCTACAAGGCTTGAATACTTCAGCCTTACCTCCCTTACCGGCTCCCCTAACCTCCATAGACGGGGCGTAGTATTCGTTGAGCTTGATTTGGAAGGTGATGTAACCAACTTTGCCGGTCTCATCAACTACATAAATCTTGATTTGATGAGCGCCTACATTAGACGGCATTCCGACGCCGCTCAAGGTATAAGTATCTTCATCATAACTCATCCACTTGGGTAGCGGGCTGTCATCTATCAAGCCGGCTTTGGTGGTGATGCGTCCCTTGAGGTTGAGGCGGTCAAAAATAGACTGTGGCAAAGTAACTGAGAATCGTTCCCCTACTCTAATCTCCATATCAGGTACCAAATCGTTTGAGGTCATATTAACCGGCGGACGTTTGGTCGGGACATCAAGCAAGTACGGTCGGTCTTGCGGCATAAATTCACCATCACGCCATTTGCTCAAAGTCTCACGCAGGGAAAGGGCTATCGCCGATACATTCTCATTTAGCATATAGTAAGGCAATGCATCAAGACCGATACTGGCGTACAAATTGCCCAGAGCGTCTTGGACATCAGCATAAGCCAAGAAAGCTTTAGCCTCATCATTAATGGCGCGGGCGGACTCCAACTTGCTCTTTTCAGCATAGCTGCCGTCTTGGATGGTAACATCTTCGGCAATGTTTTCTGAAGTATTGGCAATTTCCATACTGATATCATAATCCTCAACGGCGGACATATATTGCGCCCAAGCTACATAAAGCTGGCTTAAGATAATAGAGGTAGCACGTTGACGGCGCAAGGTGTTCAAATCTTTACGATTGGGCTGTTTTAAGTCCTCGAAGACGCTGATGGTGACTTCACGCGCTTTGCGTGACCACAAGTCATTATAGTAACGCGGATTTTTTTGATAATTCTTCATTCCGGGGTCTTTGAGGTCTTTTACCTGAATGCGGAGCTCATTGATATTTTGGCCGATATCATAGACTTTTAATTCCGGACGGTTGCTCAAGGCCAGCCACTCCAAGTCAGCCAAATTATTCTTCATATACGGAATCGAGAAGTTGCCGTACTCAGCACCTACCAAATGATATTCGGTTGAAGGATGGAAGCCCATAAAGGTTGCCAGCTCGATACTGGAGTTTTCCATCTGACGCTTAAGTTCGGCAGCCTTTTGCACGGCGTCCATATATTGACGTTTGGTCATGAGCTCTTGAGTAGAGAGTGACTTACCCTGAGCGGCGTATTCTTTGGCGCGGGAATTAATTTCATCGACTTCAAGCGTAAGATTCTCGGTCATATCATCAATAATCGGAATCAAGCGCTGTGCCGCCAATGAGCGCCAATAAAGGCTGCGGGTTTCTTGCAGAATGTTATGGATAACTTTGCGGCTTTCCTCAAAAGCAACATTGGCCTGAAACAGCTTATTGCTGTTTTGCATATAAACGGTAGATACATCCAAAACATTCCACGCTACTTTTAAGTCCGGATTGAGAGAAGATGAATTGTTGGTATTGATATAACCACTACGACTCAAAAGGTCGGGGAACTGGCTGTAAGGAGTATTGCCGACATCAAACATTAACTGTTGGTAAGAAGACAAACGACGAGAATAGTTATACTTTAACGCCAAGGCCATTGCCATATACATATCTATTGGCTTTTCAATCTTGGTCGGGGTCGAATCGTACATATTGTGCAAGTCGACATCGATACGGATGGCGCTATCCCAATCTTGATAATAGGCGACGGTCCCCGGCTTGTTGCTATTATTCTTAATGACTTTTTTGGCCTTGGGGCGCTCTTTGACCTTGCCGGCATTAGTTTCTTTAAGCTGGCTGGTGACGGCATCTAGCTCGGGATTGGGCTCCGGCAATTGCTCGTGATAAGTACACGAGAAAACAAAGCATACGCCTGCTATCAGTGATAAAAGTTTTTTATTCATCTTCTAAACCCTTTATATACTTTTATACTCTATATTTATATCAATATTTTTTATATTAACAGTATTTATTTGCTTTTATTCAACTTTCATATACAATTATTGTTGAAAAGGAGCAAAAGCCACAGGATAATGCGCTATGTTTGATGTGTTTCATACCGTATTTAAGTTTAAAGATAAAGAATCTCCGGATAAGTTAGGCTATTATCCGGAAAGAGTGCACATCAATGCTATGCCGGAGCGGCGGTATTTGTGGACATCGCGAGTATTGGTGATTTTGGCGAGCCTGAGTATTTGCATTAATATGATGCTGGCCAGCACTATTTATGTTTTGCTGCCGCAGTTAAGGGTGTCGCCGCAACTATTTTACATCAACAAATATTTTAGCCAATTGGAGCAAGTGCAGCCCGCCGAAGTAAATATGCCGGTCGGAGATTTGATTGCTGAGCAGCATATCAACGAGTATATTATGCTCCGCTATTTGGTGTCATCAGATTATGATGAGCTGCTGTCAAGGTGGGGAAAAGGCTCAACTATATATTGGTACTCGACGCCCAATGTGTATAGCGAATTTTCTAAAAATGATGCGGCTTACAATATGATGCAATTCCGCGAAAAAGGATTGCGGAGAGATGTGGAAATCGACTGGACACGGCCATTGGCGCAAGGACTGTGGCTGGTACAGTTTCGTACTTTGGATTATTTGCCGGATATGGATAAGCCAATAATTAATGTTTGGCGGGCAACAATGAGAATCGGTTTTACGACTATTCCGTTCCGCAACAAAGAAGACGCTATCGCTAACCCGTTTGGTTTTTTGGTTACGAGTTTTTCTTTGGCTTATCACGGCTCTACGCAACGGGCGCAGGATTATTTACAGACAATTAAACGAGCGACCCGAGAAAGGCTGCAATAATAATTTTATTACCATACAAAAAAATAAAGCCATCTTGCAAAAGATGGCTTTATGGTTATGGGGCGTGCTTATTCAGCCTCAGAGACTTTATCAGCATAAAAGGTAAAATACTGATACAAGTGGCTCAAGAAAGAGGCTTTGGCGCAAGCATCAAAGAAAGAAATGGCCAGAGTTAAAAAGGTAAACAATATCTTCCAGATACTGCTCGAATCAAACCCCGGAATCATAGCACTTATGGTACCCAAAATTACGGCTGCTAAAAAGCCTGGAATCGACATCAAAATAATACCCATAAATACCTTAAAAGCATTACCTTTAGTCAGACGCCACGAAAGCTTTAAGCTCATGGTCTTATCATCCATAGCCTGGGCCGGAAGAGTCAAATACAAACGGCAGCCAACCATAGCGCAAGCACTGATGGATAACAACAGCAAAATCAGCATGATTCCTCGTGAATAAAGCTCAAGACCGAAGCCATAAAAGATTAAAGAGGCCAGCAAAACAAACGGAACAATAATCATAAAAACAATAAGGATATTATATCCCCAGTAACGCAGAGAACGCTCGGTGAATACCGGCTTAAAATAAGCAAAAGTATTGTCTTTGGCGATAATGTTGCGGCAGATTTCGGCTCCGATACCGGCAGAGGCTACCGATATCAGCAGCGAAGAGGCCAATTTTATCATATTTTGAGCAGTATCCATACTGCCGCTCAAGCTGGGGTACCCAAGCAAGATTTCAATAAATACCAGCCAAAACCAAAAGGACGAGGCTTTAGCGCAATCCGACAAGCGGCTAAAGACAAAGTAAAAGCTGCGCTTTACGGTTTCGAGTAATGGTAAATTAATTTCATTATCGGTCATTAGTTTCTCCATCATATAAATAGTCATATTGAACAAGACAATGGTTTAGAAATAACGTAAAAAATATCAGCATAAAAATATTATGTATGATTTCAAGCGGGATACCCAAAACCGAGATCTGTCCCGCTGAGAGCTCTTGCAAATTGAAGTAGATACTGTTGAAAAAAGCCACCGCTACCAACAAAATAAAACTCAGCGAGAAGAGGATTTTAAGCATATTGCCCTTATTGCGGCGCCAGATTTGCTCAACCGAAACAGCCTGCCCCAGAAAGAATCCGCGACCAACCAAAGCCAGCAGACGCATAGCGATAAACGGGGCAAAAAAGCCTAAAGAAACTATGGCAAAAAAAGTAACCTCAACTTTCCAATTGGGGTCAGGGACGCGGACTTGTAACATCATAAACGAAAATACCGGAATAAATACCGACAACAAAACCGCAAATAGCCTTAGCATATTGGCTAAAATACTGCGCCAATGGCGGAAAACACCCAAGAAGGAAAACGGCTCGGTTTTAAGCAGAGCGCACCAACTCATGCCAAAGCAAGTAATCAAAAACAACTGCAAAACAAGGTTGAGAAGGTATAACGGAATTGCGCCCTGACAATAAAAATCAATGGCAAAAAGAGCATTAAAACGACAGACATAAGCAAAGCCGCCCAAAAGAGCGACGATACTCAGCAAGGCTCCGTAAATGAGCACCAAGCCTAACAAACCGCGAAAAGAATCGGCCAGCATAGTCCACGGTCGAAACAACAAGCCGCTCAAAGGCAGAGATACAACAGCAGAGTCCGGTTCAGGCTGCGAAGAGAGGAGCTGTTTATAAGTATTGATAATCTTCATCATCAAATCTCCTTGACTGAGGTGATTCCCGGAAGGGCGCGGATGCGGCTCAAAAAGTCGCCTTCAGCAAAAGCAAAACCGCCAGGGAGTTCAATCCGAACATCCCATTCACGATTATCCGGAACCAGATAGATTTTGTTTTTGCCATTATGATCGTGGTCCAAAATGTTCTTCAAGTCTTTAATAGCCTCGGCGCTGTTGACATTAATTATCAGCCCGTTAGAAACCTCTGACACGGCTTTATCCAAGGTTTCAATAACGTTAAACATAACGCGGGGGTTGCCTTCCTCAGTTTGTTTATCAATTGTAACGCTGACAAACAGCGGAAGACCGGAGTTGATGACGTCTTCATACCGAACCATCGCCTCGGAAAACAGCAAGCCCTCAAAGCTGCCGGATGCATCTGACAAGCCAAGAAAGGCATATTTGTTGCCAGTCTTACTGACGCGTTTTTGAAAACTTGTAACGCAGCCGGCAAGTTTGGCGCGGATGGTATCGCCGACTTTAATATTATGAAAGACCTCAACACAGCTCTTGATGCCTAATTTTTCCATACCTTTGCCGTAGCTGTCGAGCGGGTGCGCCGACAAGTAAAAACCTATGGCCTCAGCCTCAAGGCGCAATTTTTCAAGCTCGGGCCAATCAGGCTTGTCAGCGAGTTTGACCTTAGAGTGGAGTTCTTCATTGCCAAACAATGATGCCTGCTCGCTGGTCTTCATCTCAGTTGAGCTATAAATATGGCGCATGATGGTTTCAACATTAGCAAAGAGCATGCCGCGATTGGGCTCTAGGCAGTCAAAAGCTCCGGCCTTGATTAATTGCTCAAGCTGGCGGCGGTTGATTTGCTTGGCATCCGTACGGTGGATGAAATCTGACATATCTTTATAAGGGCCGTGAGCTTCACGCTCGGATACGATGGCGCGCATATTAGCCTCACCGACGCCTTTAATTGCGCCTAAAGCATAGCGGACGTTATTGTCTTCAACACTAAAGTCAGAACTGGACTTGTTGATATCAGGCTTTAAGACTTTGCGCCCCATTTTTTTGACTTCTTCTTTGAAGAACTGGAGCTTGTCGGTATTGGTGATATCCAAAGACATTACCGCGCACATAAACTCTATCGGGTAGTGTGCCTTTAGATAAGCCGTGCGATAAGATATCAGCGAGTAAGCGGCGGCATGTGATTTGTTAAAACCGTAGGAAGCGAATTTTTCCATTTGGTCAAAGATAGCCGTAGCGGTGGCTTCTTCGATACCGTTTTTGATAGCGCCTTCGGTAAACATTTTGCGTTGGACTGGGATTTCATCACGCATTTTTTTACCCATAACCTTACGCAATTTATCAGCTCCGCCCATGGTATAGCCGCCCAAAACCTGCGCAATTTTCATTACTTGCTCTTGGTAGACCATAATGCCATAAGTTTCACCGATAATCGGCTCTAGTTTGGGGTGGAGGTAGGTGATTTCCTCCTCGCCGTGTTTACGCTTAATGTAAGTTGGAATGTTGTCCATCGGGCCGGGGCGGTAGAGTGACACAATAGCCACCAAGTCCTCAAAACGGTCGGGCTTGATTTGGCGGTGGACGTCTTTCATACCATCAGATTCAAACTGGAAGACGGCAACGGTATCACCTCGTTGCAGAAGGGCGTAAGTGTCTTTATCATCAAGGGGAATCATCTCGATAACCAAATCTTCACCGCGGGTCTTTTTAATCCAATCGACGGCGCGCTTGATGACGGTCAAGGTTTTTAAGCCCAAAAAGTCAAACTTAATAAGGCCGGTTTCTTCAACATATTTCATATCATATTGGGTAACCGGCATATCTGATTTAGGGTCCTTATAGAGGGGGACCAATTGGTCAAGCGGGCGGTCGCCGATAACCACGCCGGCAGCGTGTACGCCTGACTGGCGGTACAAGCCCTCAAGCTTCATACCGATATCAAAGAGTTTGTTTATCTGCGGGTCATTTTGGCGCATTTCCTCCAGCTCGGGGACTTGGTCCAGAGACTCTTGGAGGGTGGGGTTTTTGCCCTGAACTCCGGGAGGAATCATTTTGGAGATACGGTCGGCCTGAGCATAGGGCATTTGCAAAACGCGGGCGACATCGCGAATCACGTTTTTGCTTTGCAATTTGCCATAGGTAATGATTTGGGCAACGTGGTCAAAACCGTATTTGTTTTGCACGTATTCAATGGTTTTGTAGCGGTTTTCCTGACAGAAGTCGACGTCGAAGTCAGGCATGTTAACACGTTCAGGGTTCAAAAAGCGCTCAAACAGCAAGTCAAGCTTTAAGGGGTCGAGCTCGGTAACCTTGAGCGACCACGCCACGATAGAACCTGCGCCGGAACCACGGCCGGGGCCAACCGGCACGCCATGAGTTTTGGACCAGCGGATAAAGTCCGACACGATAAGAAAGTAGCCGGGGAAACCCATCTTTTTAATAACGCTGAGCTCGTACTCCAGACGGCCGTAATATTTTTCATCAATTTCGCGCTTTTGCTCGGCGGTCATCCCCTCAAAATAAACAAAGTCGCGCATATGCTCATCAAGACCTTTGCGGGCTTCTTGGTCAATAAACTCGTCTTGCGTCATGCCATCGGGGCATTCAAAAATCGGCAGCAAAGGTTGGACTTTGGACGACAGAAAATTGCAGCGCATGGCGATTTTGACGGTGTTTTCAATCGCCTCGGGCAAGTCAGCGAAAAGTTCTATCATCTCCTCGGGGCTTTTGAGGCGGTTGTTGGGGGAAAACTTTTTGCGGTTTTCATTAGTAACATATTCGCCCTCAGCGATACATATCAGCGCGTCATGAGCCTCATACATATCGGCATCAAAGAAAAAAGCCTCGTTGGTGGCAACCAGCGGAATGTCGTATTTATAAGCCAAATCGATGAAAGCATCTTCAGTTTTGCGCTCGTTTTCAAGGCCGATACGCATAATCTCCATATAAAGGCGATTACCGAAGATTTCTTTAAGTTTGACGGTCAGGGCTTCAGCCTCGACCTTGCGGTTCTCCAGCAGGAGGCGGCCGATTTGGCCTTCAACACCGCCGGTCAGCGCGATAAGGCCGTCATGGAACTCCTCCAAATCGGACAATTTGAGCTGTGGTTTTTCACTCGGAGCCATATTGTCAAGGTAAGAGCGTTTCATGAGCTTCATAATATTATTATAGCCCTCAGCGTTCATACACAAGAGGACGATTTTATCCGGCTCAATAATGCGGCCTTTGCTTTTGAGGACGTCATCAGCATCAGGATTGCGGAAATAAAATTGGCACCCGAGAATCGGCTTAATCCCCTCATCTTTGCCATATTTAGAGATAGCCTTACCACCAAACATATTGGCGGTATCAGTCAAAGCTATGGCACCAATGCCGGCATCGTGCAGCTTATGGATAAGCTTGGGCACCTGCATTGCCCCTTCAGACAACGAGTAGGCCGTATGAACACGCAAATGTACAAACTGTGGCGCCGGCATAAAAACCTTTCTGATTACAAATATTATAAACTATATGCGATAGAATATATACGCATTCTGTTTTAGACTCAATACAAAAATACAGATATGCAAGTTGTAAAAAAAATTTTTAACCTTATGCGGAGAAGAGCTGACCCACCGACCGGATTATTTGTAAGTATAATAGAACCAATAGTTGATTAGGGTAATAATTAAGATAAACAAAAATGAGCTGGTAAAAGCTTTAGGATGTTTTACATCCCACCAAATGATGAGCAAACATAGTATAGTCATTGCATTAAACCATATATTCAGCATCGTGGGCGTGGTGTCACCGTATAGATTTCTTAATTTCATTAACAGCTTACTACTCTTCAGAAAGAAAGCCATAAAAGTTATTCCTATTGAATACCATATTATGCCCAGTATAATGGTTACCCAGGATTTGATGTCGTCTTCGGTTATTTTCATTGCTAGCTCCTTAACATAATAATAAACAGAATAAATACTTTTAGCAACTTTATTTCGAAAAGATAGTAGAAAGCGCACTATTGGCATAATAATTCACAACCGGATTTTTTAGGAAGAAAATCTTATTTATTGCCGGAGCAAGTATTAAAATTATTAAATTGATTATAGATATTAAAAAAAATCCCCGTCAGTATAACGGGGACAAATAGAAATGCAATCCGATATTCAACTATTGATTAATCTAATTCAGCAAGGCGCTGGGCTTGATCCTCCATAACCAGAGCATCTATAATCTCTCCCAGAGCATCGCCGGAAACAACCTCATCTAGCTTATATAAGGTGAGGTTAATACGGTGGTCGGTTACGCGGCCTTGCGGGTAGTTATAAGTACGAATGCGCTCGCTACGGTCGCCGGAACCAACTTGAAGTTTGCGCCGCTCCGAATACTCGGCATCAATCGCAGACTTTTGCGCGTCATAAAGCTTGGCGCGGAGGTGGTTCATCGCCTTTTCTTTATTTTTATATTGAGAGCGGTCGTCTTGGCACTGGACAACAATGCCGGTCGGGATATGGGTAATACGGACAGCGGACTCCGTACGGTTAACGTGTTGGCCGCCGGCACCCGAGGCGCGGTAGACATCAATCTTCAAATCAGCCGGATTGATGTACATATCAACCTCTTCAATCTCAGGCAAAACCGCGACCGTGGCTGCCGAGGTATGCACCCTGCCCTGAGACTCCGTTACCGGTACGCGTTGGACACGGTGCGCGCCGGATTCAAATTTGAGCTTGGAGAAAACATCTTTGCCGGTAATCTTGGCTGAGGCTTCTTTATAACCGCCGAGCCCGTTTTCATCGGCGTCCAAGACCTCAAACTTCCAGCCTTGTTTTTGCGAATAGCGCTGGTACATCTCAAACAAAACCGCGGCAAACAGCGCAGCCTCATCACCACCGGTACCGGCTCTGACCTCAAGAATGGCGTTCTTTTCATCTTCCTCGTTTTTGGGCAGCAAAAGAATTTTTATTTCACGTTCAAGCTTGGGGAGCTCATCTTTGAGCTCGTAATACTCGGCTTCGGCCATATCGCGCATTTCTTTATCAAGCGAAGCATCTTCCATCATCGCTTTAGCGTCTTTAAAATTTTGCTCAACGTGGTTATAGTGCTTGATGGCATCAACAACCGGCGAAAGTTCGGCCAGCTCTTTGTTCATCTTAACCATAGCTTCGGCAGAACAATCCGGTGATGATATCAGCGCGTTGAGCTCGTCATAGTGGTTGACGACGTTGGAAAGTTTTTCTGCTAAATCCATTATTTTAATCCTTCAATCAAGCCGGTGAGCGGGACTATTTGCTGCTCGCCGCTGTCTAAATCTTTGATGGTAACATTGCCCGCGGCCAGCTCATCAGAGCCTAAAATAACCGCTTTGCAGGCATTGACCTTGTTGGCCTTAATCATACGTTTTTTTAAATTGCCGCCGTAAGCTTGCTCAACCCTAAAGCCGGCTTTACGCAGCTGATAAGCGATTGACAAAGCCTGTGCCTGCGCATCGTCCCCAACCGGAATTACGGCTATCGGCCGCGGCAGAGAGACATCAGCTTCCAAGAGCATAGACAAGCGTTCAACACCGCAAGCCCAGCCAATACCGGGGACTTGACCTCCGCCCATTTGCTCAACCAAGCCATCATACCGGCCGCCGGCCAAAACCGTGCCTTGGGCGCCGAGCTTGTCAGTTGTGAGCTCAAAAACCGTGTGGGAATAATAGTCCAAACCACGAACCAGACGGTTGTTGACGCGGTATTTGATGTTTAGGTTATCCAAGCCTTGCAAAACCTGATTGAAAAAGCTCTTGGAGGCCTCGTTCAAGCTATCTTGATACAGGGGGGCATCGGCGATAACGGCTTTATCACATTCCTCTTTAGAATCTAGTACGCGCAACGGGTTTTTATCCAGACGAGCTTTAGAATCCTCGGACAAGCGGTCGTAATTGGCTTTAAGGTAAGCGACCAATTTTTCACGATAAGCGTCGCGGCTTGCTTTATCCCCCAGAGAATTGATTTCTACGGTTATGGTACCGCCAAGCCCCAAGCTCTCAATAAACTCATAGGCCATGGCGATAACCTCAATATCTGCCTGCGGAGTTTCAACCCCCAAAAGCTCAACACCAAACTGGGTAAACTGACGTTGGCGGCCTTTTTGCGGGCGCTCGTAACGGAACATCGGGCCGGCATAATACATTTTGACCGGAAGGTTTTGCTGCATACCCTCGGAGATAAAAGCGCGGACAACGCCGGCTGTACCCTCCGGACGAAGAGTCAAACTCTCTCCGCCGCGGTCCTCAAAGCAATACATTTCTTTGGTAACGATATCGGAGGTATCACCCAAATTGCGGGAAAAGACTTCCGTAAACTCAAAAATCGGCGTTTCAATCTCTTCAAAGCCATATTTTTCAACGATGCTGCTGCCGGTGGCGATTACTTTTTTGGCTTTGCGTTTGGCCTCGCCGTATAAATCATAAGTTCCTCTGACACACTGAACTTTACTCATAGTGATTTTCTTTCCTAATCTAAACTTAACTTATTTTTTGTTCTACTAATCTGACTAACTCAGATACGATATTTTCATTTTGCACTTTATAGGCAGGTTTGCCGCCGATATAAAGCATATTGCCATCATGCCCTCCACAAACGCCGAAGTCGGCGTGTGCGGCTTCTCCGGGGCCGTTGACCACGCAGCCCATTACCGCCAAGGTCAGATTTTGGCTGACGTGAGACAAGCGACGCTCCAACTCCTCAACTGTTTTTTGGACATCATAGCCGCGGCGGGCACAGGTCGGGCAAGAAATTATCCTTACTCCGCGGTGGCGCAAATCCAGCGCCTTAAGAATCTCGTAGCCGGTCTTGACTTCTTCCTCAACATCAGCGGTGAGTGATACACGCAAAGTGTCACCAATGCCTTCCATTAACAAAGCCCCAATACCCAGAGCCGACTTGACCGTACCGGCACGCAGGCCGCCGGCCTCCGTAACGCCCAAATGCAGCGGATAATCACAAGCTGCGGCTAGGCGGCGGTAAGCATCTATCATCATTAAGGTATTGGAGGATTTAACGCTGATTTTGAACTCGCGGAAGTCATTGTCTTCAAGCATTTTGGCTTGTTCAAGTGCGCTTTCGACCATGGCTTCGGCGCAAGGTTCGCCGTATTTGGCCAGAAGTTTTTTATCTAAAGAGCCACCGTTGACGCCAATGCGAATCGAACAGCCATTGGCCTTGGCGGCTTTGACTACCTCTTTAACTCTATCAGCTCCGCCGATGTTTCCGGGGTTGATACGCAGGCAGGCGGCGCCATTATCTGCCGCCAAAATGCCGAGGCGATAGTCAAAATGGATATCCGCCACAATCGGTATATTTACTTGTTTAGTGATTTCTTTTAAGGCTTTGGCCGAGGCTTCATCAGGGCAGGAGCAACGCGTGATATCGCAGCCAACCGCCTCTTGACGGCGGATTTGCTCAACCGTTGCCTTGACATCTGAGGTCAGCGTATTGGTCATGGACTGGACGCTGATGGGAGCATCTCCTCCTACGGCGACATTACCAACCATTATCTTGCGGCTTTTACGTCTTAAAATCTTTTCCATAAATGCACCTTCTTTAGACAAGAAAAAGAAAATAGCAAGGAGCGCCTGCTATTTTCTGTTTGTGAAAAACTTTTGCTAATTATCAGCTTTTTCAAGCAAATTGTCAACACTTATGCCGGTTTTTTTGTCGGAGGTAAAGACATCGGGCACAAGTTTGCCTTTGACATAGACCTCTACGGCATCAA
>CALXWI010000037.1 GCA_944392325.1 uncultured Alphaproteobacteria bacterium
ATAAATGGTGATTTTTGAAGATTGCAGATTCGCTATGTTTATAGGCTATATACAAAACAACGAAGATAAAGCCGAGCAAGCTCGTCAGTGTCAGCAGATACAATCTTTCGCTAAGGATAAAAAACTCAAGCTAGAGTGTATTTGTACAGATTATACTTTTGCTGATATTAAAGAGGTTATTATGCCCAATTGTACAGGAATAATAATCAGTAATATAAGCGCTTTAGGTAATGGTTTGGTTCAAATTAAAGAGAGTTTACAATTTTGTCGTCAGCATCGACTAAAAGTAAGCTCAGTTGAAGACGGCTATCATTTTGATGAATCTAATCTGACGGAAGACTTCTTCAAAGGGGTAGATATAGCCATAGAGATTCGCAGCAACCTTATCTCGCAAAATACCAAAAAAGTCTTAAAACAACGCAAAAACGAAGGTGTAAAACTTGGTCGTCCGTTTGGTGCTGTTGTCAAAAAACGCTTGGATGGTAAAGAAGATGAAATCCGCAAACTCTTATCTCAAAAAGTAAGCAAGGCCGAGATTGCCCGTCGTTTCAATGTCACCCGTATCACCGTATTTAATTTTATTAAACGCAACGGATTGGAAAACAAAGCCTCATCCCAAGGAGAAGCATTATGAAAGGGATAATATTGGCCGGAGGCAGCGGAACACGCCTATATCCTCTGACAAAGAGCATATCAAAGCAGTTATTGCCTGTTTATGATAAACCGATGATTTATTACCCGCTATCAACTTTAATGTTGTTTGGCATCAAAGATATTTTGATTATTTCCACCCCCAAAGATACCCCTAATATTGAGGGATTGTTTGGCGATGGGCACCATCTTGGCTTGACAATTCACTATGCTATCCAAAATGAGCCTAAAGGTATCGCGCAGGCTTTTACCATCGGGGCAGATTTTATACAAGATGACGATGTCTGCCTGATTCTTGGAGATAATATCTTTTATATGGGAGAGCAGTTCCACTTTTTTAAAGAAGAAGTCGCCCAAAACCAAGGTAAACAAGCTACCATATTTGCCTACCACGTGTCTGACCCTGAGCGATTCGGAGTTGTTGAGTTTGACGCTAACCATAAGGCCATATCTATTGAGGAAAAACCCCAACACCCCAAATCTAACTATGCTTCGGTAGGGTTGTATTTTTACCCCTCAGATGTTGTTGAAAAAGCTCGCAATTTAAAACCTTCGGCTCGAGGAGAACTCGAAATTACGGATTTGAACAATCAGTATCTTCAAGAAGGGCGTATGTCCGTAGTCCCAATGCGCCGCGGTAATGCTTGGCTTGATGCCGGTACGCCTGAAAGCTTGATGGCCTCCGGACAGTTTGTGCAGATTATTGAAAAAAGACAAGGCTTAAAAATCGCCTGCATAGAAGAGATAGCCTACCGCCGCGGCTTTATAGATGCCGAGCAATTGCTCCACCTCATCTCCCAACTCCACCCCGGCACCTACAAAACCTATTTGCAGAAAGTCTATAACGACTACGACTGAAAGTAATCATTCGAAATGAAGAAATTAGCAATTCACCTACATATATATTATGAAGAACAAGTGGATATAATCCTGCAATATATGAAAAATCTTGCAGATGTTGATTATGATTTATTTGTAACAGTAGTAAAAAGTAATCCCATAATTGAGCAAAAAATCAAAGCATTTAATCCCAATTCTCATATCTGGATAGTTGAAAATAGAGGCTATGATATAGGTCCATTCATTGAGTTTTTACATCATATTAACCTAGCAAATTATAGTTTAATAATGAAAATTCATACCAAAAATAATAAAACTGGATGCAATACGTATTTAAATCAGCATTGGCTTTCTCGTAAACTTTGGTTCGAGCTTTTAATCAAAGCACTTCTTGGTTCGCCAAATGTTATTTCTAAAAATATTAAAGCATTTAAAAAGCACCCTAAACTTGGGATGATTTCATCAAAATATTTAATTACCTCAGATTATCCAACCTATGCCATAATGCTGCCTAAAATAAATAGTATAATGAAAAAGCTAAATTATGCACCGATATCAAAGTTAACATTTGTTGCCGGAACAATGTTTATTGCTAGAAGTTATCTTATGCAACGGATTAAGGATAATTTTACTATCAATGATTTTGCTCCAACCGATAGTAATGTTAAAGATGGTACTTTATCCCATGTATTGGAGCGAATATTTGGCGCAATCACCATAGCTAGTGGTTATACAATCAAAGGTTTTGATACCCAAATGTCGCTAGAATATAATAAGTTATTATCTTTTTTATATCGAAAAAAAATCACCAAAAGCAATCATAAGCTGATAAAGATTTGCAAAATTCCAGTATATCATCACAAACTCAAACTAGGAAAATAAAATGTTTAAATATAAACTTTTACATATTTTAAAACTCATTAGTAATAAAAAATATAACAACCAAGTTCAAATATCACTAATCAAACAATCCCCTTTTTTTGATGAACAATGGTATTTGGAGCAAAATCCAGATATTAAGTCAATCAAAATTAGTGCTGCTGAACATTATTTAAAATTTGGATGGAAAGAAGGCCGTAATCCAAGTATTAACTTTGATACAAATGATTATTTGCAAAAATATCCAGATGTTAAACAAGCCAATGTCAACCCTCTTTACCATTATGAAAGATTTGGAAAATACGAAAATCGTGTAGTAAAACAAATAGTTTCTAAAATTAATAATCCATCAACTAAGATTAAACTAAAAAAAGATTATTTTTTTTCTATAATTGTAGCTAGCTATAACTATCAAGATTATATTAAAGAAACATTGGATAGTTTAATAAAACAAACTTATAAAAATTTTGAAGTTATAGTTGTTGATGATGGCTCCCAAGATGATAGCGTTAAAGTTATAAAAGAATATACCAATAAATATCCGTTTATTCATTTGTATCAACATAGTGGCGGAGTAAACAAAGGGCTTCCTGAAACAGTATATTTAGGTGTTACCAAAGCCAAAGGAGAATATATAGCATTTTGTGAAAGCGATGATACCTGGGAGCCCAATCATCTAAAATTAGTTAATAAAGAAATAAATAGTAATGGCAATGTTCAAATAATTGTCAATGATGTTAATACATTTGGAGATGAAAACAGATGCCGCGAAATGGCAAAAGTTATCGATTTGCGCAAGAATACAATCCTCACCCAAGAAGGAAAAATATCGGATGAACAATTTAGTATATGTAATTATATTATAACTTTTTCTGCCTGCTGCGTGCAAAAAAAATTGCTTTTGACCTGTAATTTTTTAGATGTTCCCAAAAGGACAGCTTTAGATTGGTGGTTGTGGCGTCAAATAAATTTAAACAACAAAATATATTATATAAATAAAAAAATAACCAATTGGCGGCTTTATTCTTCTTATAATATAAAAGATATATACAGCAATATCGAAGAAGATGAAGAATTTAATTTGCAATTAAACAAATTAATATCCAAAAGACAGTACAGTAGTATCTACGAAAAGAATCAAAAACTATCAGATATCAGCACATTTACAAGTATTCAAAACTCGGCAAAGAAACAAGATATTATCCAACAAGTAAGTAGAGGAGATTTTTCCGGTCTTAAAATCTGCTATATCTCTACCACAGCGCAACAATCTCGCCCCATAGGTGATGGCTCAACCAGATATAGATGTTATCATCCAGCAGAGACATTAAGTGATAAAGGTGCCTTTGTTACGGTTGTTCCTCATAGCACATTTGTGAATAATTTATCCTATCTATATGATATATATATATTCCATCGTCCATGTATTATGGAAGAAAGAGCCATTAATCTGCTAAAAGATATAGGAAAAATAGTTATTGCCGACTATGATGATTTGATTTTTGGTAATCAACAAGTGGCTATCCAATCTTCAATTTATAAAAATTTAAATACTCCTTTAAATACAGTAACACAACAATTTCAAAATAATTTAAATATGTTATTAAAATTTGACTATGTATCAGTATCTACTGAGAACTTAAAAAGAGAAGTTGAGGCAGTTCATCCGTCAGCACTCGTTAGTGTTATTCACAATTTTATCCCCAAAAGCATTATCAGATTATCAGAAAAACAAGCAGTAAGAAAAGTTGCCAAAGATAAAGATATGCTTATGTATTGTACCGGTACTTTATCTCATAATATGGATTTTAAAGAAATAGAGGATACTCTTTTGCAATGTTTAAATAAAGATAAAAATCTTAAACTATATATTTTTGGAGTATTATCCGCAGGACCTAAATTATTAAAGGCAAATCGAGTATATTTTCATAATGTCGCAGATTATTGGGATTTATTTAATATGATGTCCACAAGTGCATTTACCATAGCCCCGTTAGAGCTCCCATCGCGTTTTAATGAATGTAAATCGAATGTTAAGTTTCTGGAAAGTTCAATCGCCGGAGCTACACTATTGGCAACCCCGATAGGAGATATGAAACGAGTGAAAAACTCAGCAATTAAATTATGTGAAACTATATCAGATTGGGAAAAGGCTATTTTAAATAGGAAACAGATAGATATAGAAAAAAATATTTTAAACAACTTTAATTATGTGGTCGAAAATTGTTCTACAGCAACTTTTATAAATGAGTTTAGAACTATTTTTAATAAAGAGGAGTTATAAAATGTCAACATTTTTATTTTATGTAGAACCTTTTCCTATCAGAAATTCATTTGTACACTTTTATGGAATAATTGAAAATTTCATTAATTCTTTAACAAACAATAAAACAAACCATCAATTTTATATATATGCCAATAAAGAAACAATCGTAGAATTATATAAGCGATGGCCAGAATTGGAAAAATATTTTATTCTGCCGACTAAAGAAGATGATAACTTTTTTCAATCGTGTATGATTGATTGGGATGAAGGTGGTCTAGACAAATGGCAAGAATTAATGGAAAAATCCTCCATAGCTCAAGACTATATAACCATAATAAAGCAAATATATCAACGCCAGCCATTTGACTATATAATATGCTGGGGAACTAATTTTGCGGTTAAGCAAGCGGCTAAAGAATTGGGTATAGGCTTTATAAATATGGAATTAGGCTGTTCTCGACCTCCATTTTTAAATTCTTTAGTTGCAGATCCTTGGGGTGTTAATGGTAGCTCATCAATATCTCAGTCAGATATTCGTGATTTTGATGTTATTCCAACATCAAATGCAGAAGATGATTTTTTATTTAGTAATGGAATAGATTCAAGTACTTATGAGGCAAAGTTTGCATATATAAATGCGAGTGAAATTTTAAATAAAATAGGAGATAAAAAAATTGCACTTATATCGCTTCAATTATATGATGATGCCAATCAAGTTTACTATTCCCCATTTCCATCTGTGAAGTCAGTACTCGAGACAATACTTCCTAAGCTAGAAAAGGCTGGATATGTATGTATTATAAAAGAGCATCCCGCCTCAAATATTCGTAGAGGGTCAGAATACGCTAATTTGGAAGCTAAGCTATATGCACTTGATTTTGATAATGTAATCTGGCTAACCTACAAAGATAAAAATATTCAAAATTCAACATTATTTAGAATATCGGATGTGGTTATAACTGTAAATTCCTCAAGTGGTTTTGAAGCTTTATATTATGAAAAACCAGTTGTTGTGTTAGGCGATGCTGTATATAAAGCAAAGAATGTCTTCCCATCATTATCTGATTTTATAAAAGGAAATTTTAATGTTGAAAGATATAAGCAAAAGATAGCCCAAATTCGTAATTTTTTTATCAGATATTATTTGTTCTCAGTTGAGCAGGCCAATACGTCAGATTTTTTCTTTCCTTATCTTGAATTTATAGGGGAAATGAGTAAAAAAAATCTGTCTGTAAAACAAATTATTGAAGCATATTATAAATATAATCACAAGGAACAATAGATGTTTACAAATAATAATATTATTCTAATGCAAAATGGAAAAGAAATAAGATTAACAAAAGTACAAGAATTACCCCTAGGGTTAAAGTTAGATATAAAGGGAAAACAAAACACGATTATTATTGGTGAAAATTGCAAATTTAGTGGTTCTTTAATTGCAATCTCAAACAATAAATCCACTGTGAAAATAGGTAATCAGTGTACAATGGTCAATTTGGTTCTAAGTATTAATGCCGGAGAAAATCAAAATTTAGATATAGGTAATAATTGCACATTTTTTGGAAGAATGATCGTTTTAAGAGATTCTTCAGTTATAAAAATAGGTGAAGAGTGTTTATTTGCTAAAGGTTTGAGTATGTGGGCAACAGATGGGCATACAATATATGATTTAACTACAGAAGAAGTTATAAATACAACTCCTGAAAAATTAGAAATAGGCAAACATTGTTGGATTGGTGGAGATGTCCATATTCTTAAAAATGGTTCACTTGCCGATGAGACAATTGTTGGTGTAAGTTCTGTAGTAACCAAAACATTTACGGAAACTAATACTGTAATAGGAGGCTTTCCTGCCAGACTAATCAGAAGAAATGTAGGTTGGAATCGCCATACAATTCCGAATTGGCTAGCATTAAAACAATCTTCTAAATGAATGTTATAGAATTTATATCAATATAACAAACATCTAACTGATACAACAAAATCGCCCGAGTAGGGCGATTTTCGCAACTGGAGCGAGTAACGGGAATCGAACCCGCATTATAAGCTTGGGAAGCTCACGTTCTACCATTGAACTATACTCGCACAACGCCTCACAGCATAGCGCAAATATTTTATCTTGCAAGCATTATTTTTGATTATTCTACAGTCATCAGAGTTATATTCACAAAAATAAAGAACCTGAAACTTTTACCTTATATTCCGCAACGGATAGTAAAAAATTCAGGCTCTTTCCACGCATAATAGTTTTCATTGCAAATACTTCTCAGCGTCACGGTCGGTTGTTGACGGTAAACACATATTAGTAATACCCAACCCTACCATAAACAGCAAAACACAAATCGAAAAAATAGTTGCCATGGTAATAAATTTTAAAATTAAACAATATAATAATACTAAATACAAAACCAACATACACTTTTTTCTCTGTTATTGCAAGATGATATTTGCTTTTTAGTGTATGTTTTTTTCACAAACTGCTTGACTCTTACCATTTTTTTGTTTATAAAAGCAACAAATAACAAGGATTATCCCTTAAAGCTTAAGGTTTTACACTTCTGCGGGGTGCCGGCAGTCAGCGAGTTTTCGCCCACTGTCGTGCAATAGTTTGTAGGTATATAAATGTTTGATGCTTTGACCGATAAATTAAGTTCAGCCTTTGCGAAAATCACTTCTCGCGGTGTGCTTAATGAGAAAGACATTGACGATGCCATGCGCGAGATTCGCATTGCATTGCTTGAGGCTGATGTCTCTCTTCCGGTAGTCAAGAGCTTTATTGCTCAGGTCAAAGAGCAAGCCCTTGGTGAGAAAGTAGTCAAGTCCGTACGCCCTGGGCAAATGGTGGTTAAAATCGTCCATGACGAGCTGACCAAACTCTTGGGCGATGATGATAACGGGCTCAAGCTCAACGCTGTCCCCCCGGCCTGCATTTTGATGGTTGGCTTGCAGGGCTCCGGCAAGACCACCAGCTCAGCCAAGATAGCTAATAAGCTCAAAAAGCAGAAGAAAGTCTTGCTTGCCTCTTTGGACGTTTATCGTCCGGCTGCACAAGAGCAGCTGGCACAGTTAGCCACCCAAATCGGAGTGGCATCGTTGCCAATAGTTGATGGGGAGCAACCCTTAGATATTACGCGCCGCGCCTTAAAAGAGGGCAAAAACGGCGGTTATGATGTAATTATTTTGGACTCCGCCGGTCGCTTGCATATTGATGCCGATTTAATGAATGAGGTAATTGAGGTCAAAAAGCTGGCTAATCCGGTTGAAACCCTGTTGGTTGCCGATTCTATGATGGGTCAAGATGCCTGCAACGTCGCCCGCGAGTTTAATGAAAAAGTCGGCCTTACCGGCATCGTTTTAACCCGAGTTGATGGCTCTTCGCGCGCAGGTGCGGCTTTGTCAATGAAGATGGTTGCCAATGTTGCCATCAAGTTCCTCGGCACCGGTGAGAAGATTGACGAGTTTGAAGAGTTCCATGCCGACCGCCTTGCCGGCCGAATTTTAGGGCAGGGTGATGTCGTATCACTGGTTGAAAAGACAATTGAAAAGATTGATAAAGCTGAAGCCGAGCAAATGGCGCAAAAAATGCTCAAAGGCAAGTTTGACCTTGAAGATATGCTCGCTCAGTTAAGACAAGTTCAGAAGTTGGGCAGCTTAGGCGGAATTATCGGAATGATTCCAGGGTTGTCTAAGTTCAAAAATCAGATTGAACAGTCGGGCATCGGCGACAATCTGATCAAAAAACAGGAGGCCGTAATCCTCTCCATGACCAAGGAGGAGCGGCGTCATCCTGACATCATCAAGGCCTCGCGCAAGAAGCGTATTGCGGCCGGAGCTGGTGTCGATGTTCATGAGGTAAACAAAGTGCTCAAGTCTTATGAGCAAATGTCTACCATGATGAAGCGTATGGGCAAGCTTGGCGGAATGCAAGGCTTGGCCGCTAAAATGATGCACAAAAATCCGTTTGGAGGTTTTCCGGGCGGAGCAGGAGGGAGATTCCCGTTTTAGCCGTTGAAGGGGTATCTCTTGAGTTTTTAAATTTATAAAGAAAGGAATAAAAATGGCAGTTCGTATTAGATTATCTCGTGGTGGTTCTAAAAAACGCCCGTTCTATCGTATCGTAGCAGCTGACCAAAGAGCTCCGCGCGATGGTCGTTTTATTGAAAAATTGGGTACCTACAATCCGTTGTTGCCCAAAGACCACGCTGAAAGATTGGTTCTGGATGCAGAAAAGATTAAATCTTGGTTGTCTAAAGGTGCTGAGCCGACTGAAAGATTGCAAAAGTTGTTCTCTACCCTTGGCTTGTGCGCAGCTCCTAAACTTCATGACCAACCGAAGAAATCAGCTCCGAAGGCTAAAGCCGTAGAAAGAATGAAAGAAAAAGCTGAGAAAGCCGCCGCTGCTGCTGAGGCAGCCAAGGCTGCCGCTGAAGAGAATTCTTCTGCTGAATAATTTTTGATAAGTTATTTTGTGGACCTTCAATTGTTAGGAACTCTCCATGGCTAAAGATAATCGATTTTGCTTAGGCGTTGTTGTTGGCGTTCACGGTATTAAGGGCGAGGTTAAGGTCAAGAGCTTTACCGCGGTTGATACCGACCTTGACCGCTATGGCGACGTTGAAGACAAAAGTGGCAATAATCGTTATCACATCAAAGTAACTGGCCATTCTAAAGAGCTGTTGCGTGTCAAGATTAAAGGAATTGACGACCGCAACGCAGCAGAGCGCTTAAAGGGGACGGAGTTTTACGTCTCTAAAGACGTTTTGCCTGAGCTTGCTGAAGATGAATACTATCTTGAAGACTTAGTCGGATTGAAAGTTCGTTTGTCTCCAGAAGGTAGCGATGTAGGAGAGATTGTAGGCGTTTACAACTTTGGTGCCGGCGATGTTCTTGAGGTCAAAGAGCTTGCTACCGGCAAGCGGAATATGCTTCCGTTTACCAAGGCCTTTGTTCCTGATGTTAATACAAAAGAAGGCTATATTATTGTTGAGTCAGTTCAGCTTAACTTAGTTGACGCCAAAGAGGCAAATATCGATGCAGATTAAGGTATTTACATTATTTCCGGATATATTCCCCGGATTTTTGCAATATTCCTTAACTGGCCGAGCCATGCATGAAGGCAAATGGTCATTAGACACGGTCAACATCCGCGACTATGCGCTTGACAAATACGGTTCGGTAGATGACACCCCCTGCGGCGGCGGAGCGGGCATGATTATGCGGGCCGATGTCCTTGGTCGAGCTATCAAAGCCGAGTATAAAGGCGGTCGCATAATATATATGAGCCCGAGAGGGAAGCCTCTCACCCAAAGCAAGGTCCGCGAGTTGAGCAAAGAAGACACTCTGACGATAGTCTGCGGCCGTTTTGAAGGCATAGACGAGCGGGTTTTGGAAGCGTTTTCGATAGAAGAAATCAGCATCGGTGACTATATCTTAACTGGCGGCGAACAGGCGGCGTTAATTTTGTTGGATTCTGTAATCCGGGTTTTGCCCGGAGTGTTAGGAAATCAGGCCTCACTTGAAAACGAGAGCTTCGAGAACCTTTTATTAGAGCATCCACAATATACACGCCCGATTGATTGGGAAGGGCATAAAGTGCCTGATATCCTGCTGAGCGGACATCATCAAAATATTGCCGACTGGCAGTTGGAGCAATCCATAGAAATAACTAAAGCAAGACGACCAGACCTTTATCAAAAATATCTTGATTCTAAAAAGGTTTAGGTATATACAATTAACCAAATTAAAAAGGGTAAAAAGATGAACATTATTGAAAATATCGAAAAAGAGCAAATGTCCAAGCTCACCGAAGGTAAAAACATCCCTAACTTCAAACCGGGTGATACCTTGAAGGTTCATACCAAAGTTAAGGAAGGCGACAGAGAACGTATTCAGGTTTATGAAGGCGTTTGCATCGCTCGTAAGAATGACGGCTTAAACTCTTCTTTCACAGTTAGAAAAATTTCTTTCGGTGAAGGCGTAGAACGTGTATTCCCGTTGTATTCTCCGAATGTTGCCAAAATCGAAGTTGCTCGTATTGGTAAAGTTCGCCGTGCTAAGTTGTACTTCTTGCGTGCTTTGCGTGGCCGTTCAGCTCGTATTGCTGACGATTTGGCAGCAGCAGCTAAGGCTCGTGAAGACAACAAAGACGCTGAATAATTTTCACGTTACCGTGTCGAATATTACAAGCCCGTCTTTTGGCGGGCTTTTTGTGTTTTGTTCATATCTGTAATAAAACAGTAAAATAAATAAAAAACCTTATTCCTTTTTTATAGATTTTGTTGTACACTCCCTCGCAATGAAAGATTTTTTTATAAAGGAAGATTCGTTATGGTGAAATATGCAATTGTTGGCGTTCAGGAGAGTGTCGGCCGTGAGCTATTAAGTTTTTTTGATGAAGATGGAATTAAAGCTTCTGATGTGTTTGCTGTTGATGTCAATGCCCCACTCGGAACTTTGGTTTCTTACGGCGAGGATGATGAACTTGATGTTCATAATCTAGAAAGTTTTGATTTCTCCAAGGCTGATATTGTTATTTTTGCAACCACATCTGAAATTGGCAAGCGCTATATCCATAAAGCCGCCTCTACGGGAGCCAAGGTGGTTGATGCCAGCGGCGCAACCTACGCCGACAGTGATGTTCCGATGATTGTTGCCGGTGTTAATGATGACTTGATCGCCTCTGCTGCCAAAGGGATTGTTTCGATTCCTTCCGCCGCAGTTACCCAAATGCTTATTCCGCTTAAATCCGTTCACGACAAATATAAAATCAAGCGTTTGGTCGTTAGTTGCTATGTCTCTACTTCCATCTATGGTAAGGAGGCAATGGATGAGTTATTTAATCAAACCCGCAAAATTTTTATGAACGAGAGCTTGGTTGATGATCAAAAGTTTTTCAACAAGCAAATAGCCTTTAACTTGATTCCTCAAGTAGGTGAGTTTATTGGTGATGAAACCTCATATGAATGGGCTTTGAATGCCGAAACCAAAAAAGTTTTGGGTGGAGATGTTAAAGTCCATGCCAATTTTGCGGTTGTTCCGGCATTTATCGGTTCCGCCCAATATGTCAATGTTGAGTGTGCCGAAGACGTAGATGTTGACGATGTCAGAACCCAAATGAAGCATACCGACGGAGTTGTCGTCTTTGATAAAAAAGTCGATGGCGGCTATGTATCGCTGGCCGATGTCCAAGGGGAGGATAGCATCTATGTCAGCCGTCTTCGCCAAGATGTCTCGGTTGATAACGGCATTAGCTTTTGGTGTGTTGCCGATAACCTGCGTGCCGGTATCGCCAAAAATGCTTTCTCAGTAATGAAAAAAATGCTTAAGACCATCAAACACTAACCCTATCAAAAGGATTGTGACATGAAAAAAATATTGGCCGGTTTATGTGTATTAATCGTCAGTCTGTTTGTGAGTATTCCCAATTCAGCAGCCTCGGTCGTAGATGCTTATACCGAAGTTGTTGGTACTCAAAATGTAGAACTCGATTATAATAAAATCAGCAAACAACTGTCCAATGTTGAAAAGTCATTACAAAGTGGCAATCAGTCTTCCTCAGTGATTTCTGAATATATCAGCACGCTAAGTACCACGTTATCTTCCATCAATGAGGATAAAAAGCAAATAGAACGAGATTTGCAGTTTGTTGAAAAAAGGATTGAGGCTCTAGGGCCTGCTCCGGAAGATGGCGCTAAAGAGCTTCCCAGCATTGCCGAACGTCGTAAACAATTTAATAAAGAGGCATCAGTATTGCGTGCGCGTATAGCCGAAGCAGATATTCTGCTAGCCAAAATTGATGAGTTAGATTCCCAAATAATCAACTATCGCAATACCGCTTTGATGGAAGTCTTGCTGGAGCGGCAAAATCCTCTAATCTATCCGCAAAACTTTTTCAATGCCAACAAGTTACTGATATCTCTTTCTTTTGATATGATAAAGTCTCCGCTCGTTTGGTATAATGAGTTGGATGCCGAGGCCAAATCATCGGTCAAATCCAATATTTTGCCGGTTGGTCTGGTGGTATTAGTAGCGCTTTTCGTCGGTATTTACTTGCGTTTATTCATTATGCGTAATTTTGGTTATAAGCGAGATGAAGACGAAAGAGTTCGCTATAGCCGCAAAGTGATAGCTGCTTTTTTTGTTGCAATGGCTTATGGAGTAATCCCTGCCAGTTTGATTTTTGCCGCATTAATCTGGATTTATAGTACCAAAATTTTAACTTATGGTTTTTTTGGTATTGTCTTAAATGCATTTTTGTATTTTTCTCTTTATGTTATCATTATTCGAGCCCTGGCACGTGTAACCTTTGCACCGTTTAATGAAAAATGGCGTCTGGTTTCTATTACCACCGACAAAGCCAAAAAACTAACTTCCGTTTTTTACTTTTTCATTACCGTTATTGGTTTTTGTGCTTTTATGGAGCATGTTGCCCTCAAAGCCAATTATTCAATGGAAGTCATCTACTATATTATGACCATCTCCAGCGCCGTCAAAGCATTAAGTATCATTATGGTCGCCAAGGCTTGCTTATGGGATGATGTAAAGTTGGTTGATGATGACGGAGAAGACGCGTTGCTTGATGCTCCTGAAGATGAAGGAATGAGCCCCAAGCTCAAACTTACTTTTCTAATATCGTTATTTTCAGTAGGTGTTTTTTCTTTATCTTTATTTGGCTACCAGCGTCTCTCATCGTTTATTTTTGACCGTTTTATAGGTACGTGTTTAGTAGTCGGACTATTTATAATGTTACGCAAATCCGTAACCGAGATTTTGCACCGCATATTATTCTTGCGTTTTTGGGCCCGTACCTTCAAATTACGCCGCCGCTTAATCAGCAAGATAGACTTTTGGTTGATGCTTTTGGTTGATCCTTTGTTTGTGATTTTGACCGGCCTTATTCTACTTAGTATGTGGGGAGTTTCAACCGACTTACTGCTTCAAAGCTGCAAAAAGCTGTTATTTGGCTTCAAAGTCGGTGATGTTGAAATTTCCATTATCTCCATTATCATGGGAATAGCCACTTTCTTCATTACCCTTGCTCTGGTTAAGGCCGTTCGCCGCCGTTTTGTCAGCAGCGTATTAGATAAAATGGAAATGGACGAAGGCATCAAACACTCCTTAGCTTCCGGAATAGGCTTTTTTGGGTTTGTCGTCGCGGCTCTTTTAGCTATTTTGGTTATGGGTGGCAACTTGAGCAACTTCGCTTTAATCGCCGGTGCATTATCCGTAGGTATCGGTTTAGGTTTGCAGAACATAGTTAATAACTTTGTATCCGGTATTATTCTTTTGTTCGAGCGTCCAATAAAAGTTGGCGATTGGGTTAAAATTGATGGCGAAGAAGGTAAAATTAAACAAATCAACATTCGAGCTACCGAGGTAGAAACCTTCAATCGCGCTAGTGTAATTGTCCCTAATGCAACCTTGTTGTCTAATTCCTTAACCAATTTAACCCACGGCAACAATTGGGTTAGATATGCCGTCAAAATAGGTGTAGCCTATGGCTCGGATGTTGACAAAGTGCGTGAAATTTTGCTTGAATGTGCCACTTCCCACAAAAAGGTTTTGAAGAAGCCTGAGCCATACGTGCTGTTTCAAGACTTTGGCAGCAGTAGCTTGGATTTTGAACTAAGATTTTACGTTAGTGATATCTGGAATGGTTGGGCAACTCCAAGTGATATTCGCTTTGAAATTAACCGCCGTTTTAATGAGGAAGGAATTGAAATTCCGTTCCCGCAGATGGTTGTTCACCAAGGAAGTGTTGTTTCAGAGGTGACAGAAAGCCAGTTTTATGCCGCTAAAAAGAAAGGTAAAAAATAAATGCTTGTTAGTCAGTTGCAAAATCAACGAATATTGCTGTGGGGGCTGGGAACGGAAGGCAGTTCTACCTTGCGTTTTTTGCAACAGCATAAACTTGATTCCAAAGTCATGATTTATAATGATGCAGATATTGAGCTTCCGGCTGAGTTCGCACATTATCCGCTTTTCACCGGCGCCCAACTGTCTCAAGTGCTACCGCAAATTGATGTTATTATCAAATCTCCTGGGGTAAGTTTGTACCGTCCGGAAGTCATTCAAGCCAAAGAGCAGGGGATAGCGTTCACTTCCTCTACCGATATTTTTATGGATGAAGTCCGTACCCATAAACCGGAGTGTAAGATTATCGCGGTTAGTGGTTCCAAGGGCAAAAGTACCAGCACCAGCGCTTTGTATCATATCTTGCATACTATGGGCTACAAGGTCGCTTTGGGAGGCAACATCGGCCGCCCGTTAATTGAGCTGATTGACGGTGATTATGATTATATTGTGGCAGAGATATCCAGCTATCAAGCTTCTGATTTGCACAGCTCGCCGCAAATAGCGATGTTTACTAATCTGTTTTTTGTGCATAGCGCCTGGCACCATAGCCACGAAAACTATTGCCGCGATAAACTGCACTTAATCGCACATCAACAAGCCGAAGATGTCTGCTTTGTTAATGCCCGTAATGAAGAGCTGATGCAATATATTGCGGAGTATCCTCAGCATAATATTCAGTATTATGATGTTGCCGAAGGATTCCATCGGGAAGGCAAAAAACTCCTTTGGCAAGATAAAGAGGTTTTGGATATTAAAGATTTGCAGCTCTGCGGCGACCATAATCTGGATAATCTATCCGGCATATTTTCCATTTTGCGCTATCTGGGGATTGATGTTGCGCAAGCCGCGCAAGTCTTGCGTAGTTTTGAACCTTTGGCTCACCGCCTGCAAAATGTAGGCACCATTAACGGCGTTACTTTTATCAATGACAGTATATCGACCGCACCCGAGGCAGCGGTTGGTGCTATGCAAAGCTTTGATGGTAATTTGGCAATTATCTCCGGCGGGGAGGAAAACACCCAAAATTACGCTGAGTACGCTGATTTCGTTGAAACGCATAATAAGGTCAAAATGGTGGTAACCTTGTTCCAATGCGGCCCCAAAATAGCAGAAGTTGTCAGGAGTCGCGTTACTAGACCGGATTTTGTTTTGCTTGAGGCTGATAGCTTGGAGCAGGCCGTCCGCGCGGCGTATAATGAGCTATTGAAGCAAGGCGGCGGTACGGTTTTGTTCTCGCCGACCTCACCGAGTTTTGGTTTTTATAAAAATTTTATGGAAAGAGGTCAGCATTTTATTGACATTGTCAAACAGCTTGGTTATAAATAGATGCCGAATATAAAGCCGGTTTAGCTCAGTTGGTAGAGCAACGCATTCGTAATGCGTGGGTCGGTGGTTCGAGTCCACTAACCGGCAC
>CALXWI010000038.1 GCA_944392325.1 uncultured Alphaproteobacteria bacterium
TTGGCTAAGATGGGTATCCATTTGGGTATGGAAACTCCGGGTTGGCCGCCTGAGAATATTGAAGAGTTAATTAAACGCGTTGATGAACATTTTTAAGCTAATTGTTTGTTAATGTGTTCGGAACCTCTCGTATGTGAATACGGGAGGTTTTTTTGTAACAAGAAAACTACCGGCTAGGCCGGTAGTTCCAAAGAGCTTACAGCTTTACAGATAAAAAACTCCTTTGCTAGAATAAAGCGACGGTCTGGCAACTGTCTACTAAAAAGCAAAGGAGTTTTTTTATGAACACACATACAATAGCACACACAATATGGAATTGTAAATACCATGTTGTATTCGCACCGAAGTATAGAAGAAAGGCGTTTTACGGAGGACGTTGTCTAGAAATAGGGCAAATTCTTAGGGAATTATGTCGGTGGAAAGGCGTAACTATAATAGAAGCGGAAGTATGCACCGATCACGTTCATATGTTACTAGAGATTCCGCCTAAGTTTTCGGTAAGCTCAATAATGGGATATCTCAAAGGTAAAAGTAGTCTTACGATATATGAACGATGGGGAAATGCAAAATTTCGATATCGCAACAGAGAGTTTTGGTGTCGAGGGTACTATGTTGATACCACAGGGAAGAATACTCAGAAAATTACCGAGTATATACGAAATCAACTTAAAGAAGACGCGGAGCAAAGTCAATTGACTATGGAGCTTGACCCGTTTACGGGTAGCAAGTAACCTTCGCCCCGTCAGACCGTCATACGCCCTTAAGGCGTTCGCTGGCACCGTTAGGGTTACACCCGCTTGTGAAGAACCACCGGCTAAGCCGGTGGGTTACTTTTTTGTTGAAGATTCTGCTTGCAATTTGTTTTTTTGTGTGGTACAAGACTTGCGAAATTGAAGGGTTTCCGTGCATGGTCGCTTGCGACTCCGTGGCGGAGACTGGGTTTTATCCGCTTTGCCTTGCAAAGCTCAGAATAATTGAAAGGAAAAAGTCATGAGACATGGAATGGCTCACAGAAAATTTAGTATGACCAAAAGCCAGAGAAGAGCTTTGTTCTCTAATCTGACCAACGCTTTGTTGACCCATGAACAAATCAAAATCACTTTGCCGAGAGCTAAAGAATTGAGAACTTTTGCTGACAATATGATTACCTTTGCTAAAAAAGGCGATTTGAACAGCAGAAGAATGGCTTTGGCCTTCTTGCGTGATAATGAAGTTGTCAGCAAGTTATTCTCTACTTTGGCTGAGCGCTATAAAGAACGCAACGGTGGTTATACCCGCGTGTTGAAGGCTGGTTTCCGCTATGGAGACTGCGCTCCGATGGCTATCGTTGAATTGGTTGATCGCGATGTGGCCGCTAAAGGCGCTAAAGATTTGGCTCGCGTAGCCGCTGAAAAAGCTGCTATGGCTGAGGCTGAAAAAGCTGCTGCCGAAGAGAGCAAATAAGCTTTATTTTGTAGAAAATAAAAGTTATGAAAATGGCCTTCGTGGAGTGAACACGAAGGCTGTTTTTTTTTTGAATAAAGTTGTTGATGAAATTATCGGTAGTTGACTCTCAAAATAGTTGATTCTAAGTTGGAGAAAGAGTGAAAAACTTAGGATGGAAAAATGAAAAAAGTAATTGTTCTGTTAGTGATTATGGCGGCATGTGCGGCGGCTTATGCTCGGAAAATGGTGTATCAGGACGGGCCATTGACAGAGGCGGTTACGGTATTGGTGCCTAAGGGTGCAGGATCTGCCGGAGTGGCGGTAAGGTTGCAGCAGGGCGGGGTAATTAATCACCCGTTCTTGTTTAGAATCGCGGCAAGGTTGTCAGGTAAAGATAAATTGCTTAAAGCTGGTGAATATAGATTTGAACCGCAAATTTCGATGGCGGAAGTGATTGATAAACTGGCTGCCGGCGAGATTGTTTACCATCAACTGACAGTTCCGGAAGGATTAATGTCGATACAGGTGGCGGAGATTATTAATAAAGCTCCGAACTTGGGCGGAGAAGCATTGCCTAAGTTTGAGGAAGGGGGGTTTTTGCCGGAGACATATACTTATAAATACGGAGATACCAAACAAGACGTGTGGAACGAAGGCAAATCAGCTGCGCAGAAGGTGTTGATGCAAGCGTGGGAAAATAGAGATGATGATTTGCCGGTGAAAAATCCGGAAGAGTTGTTGGTGTTGGCCTCAATTATTGAAAAAGAAACCGCTATTGATGAAGAACGAGCAGTGGTGGCGTCGGTGTTTGTGAATCGTTTGCGCAAGGGGATGAAACTCCAGACCGACCCTACGGTGATTTATGCCCTGACGGAAGGAAATGCGGAGCTTAAACGCAGTCTTAAGCGCAAAGATTTGCAAGTCGATAGCCCGTATAATACATATAAATACTATGGTTTGCCACCGAAGCCGATTTGTAATCCGGGGGCGGCGTCAATCTGGGCGGCGGCGCATCCGGCAGATACGGACTATTTGTATTTTGTGGCGGACGGAAAAGGGGGGCATAATTTCTCGAGGTCTTTGGCTGAGCATAATAAAAGTGTGCGGGAGTGGGTGAAGACCTTGCGTTAGTGCTAAGCTTTAAAGGTTGACAAAAAAATTATGTGTCTATGATAATCGCTATCAGTCGTATTATTAATTAAATATATTATTATGGAAGAAAATGTTTTTATCGGAAATGTGTTTTTTGCACTTGTGGGTGCCATAATGGCAATATTGGGGATTGTAAAGTGCTGTCGCCAAGGGCGTGTATGGTTGTATTATACAGTAGTTGGCGTGGTTGTGGTTTTAGCAATGATATTTGATAAAGGGCACTTTACTTACAATGATTGCTTGCTATGGTTAATGTGTATTGCTAATTTTGTGATGTGGTTTGCGGTTAAGGCGTGCCGTAAAGGAGTATTACCTCTGGTGCCGTTGGTTCCTTTGGTGTTGGCTCTGTTGGTGATAATATGGAGCCCTTTATGGTGGATAGGAGTTATTGGCGGAATTGTAGTTAATGCTATTTGGGCCTATGCCGTGAATGAGTATACAAAATTTAAAGAGGAATTTTTGGACCTTGGAGAAGATGATTTCTGATAAACTTAGAGCGTCAAAGGAAACTTTGGCGCTCTTGTTGTTTTTTAAGCATTGCCCATGGTTACCATGCTAAGTGGATAGAGGGCTTGTTTGGGGTCCATCCCTTTGGTGAGGACTACGTTGAAAATAGGATACATGCGCTCACATTCTTTGACGGCAATCTCAATGATTTGGGCGATTTTGCTTTCAATATTATCCGCATCATCATTATCAAGGAGAATGGCGTGTTTGAAAACAGGCATATTTTGCTCGGTCCAGTAAGAAAAATGCCCGACCCAGAGTTCTTCGTTAGCTAAGGCCATAAGCTCAAAAACTTTGCTACGGTCTTCAATGGTGGTTTCAATATTCATAAGGCAGGAGAGGTGGAGGCAACGCAGATTTTCTTCCCACGAAAAAAAGAGGAGCATATTGTTCCATTTGCCCTGAATCTCAACGGCAACCTCAAATAAGTTGCGGCGTTCAAGCTCATAGGACTTGGAGGCAAAAATGTCTTCTACAAGGTCTATCGGGTTGAAATTTAAGGCATAATTCTTTGCCAAATTCACGGTTATTCTCCATAGTTATGAAAACGACAACGGGCGCGATAGTCCTATCGTGCAATAGCGACTCGAGAATTACAACAAGCTTTGTGAAGTTTTCCACCTCTGAAAGGCAAAAAGTTGTGGATTATTTTTTTTTATGTCATAATTTCAAACAACTAGTAAAAACGACTCGGGGGATAATTTTTTTAGATGTGGATATATCGGTAGATATTAATATACTGTTAAGCAATGAAGGGGTGCCGTATGAGCAAAACTCTGAAATGTGATTTGATGATGAAAGGTTGGCTAAGATGGGATTAACTTATCCTGAGATTTCTCCGATTATGGTGCAGCTGGGGCCGGTGGCTATTCGCTGGTATTCAATGGCTTATTTGGCCGGAATTATTTTGGGCTGGCTGATGGTCAAACAACGGATTAAAAATTATGGGCTGAAGATTACCTCTGCTCAGCTGGAAGATTTGGTCTTTTATGTAACCGTAGGGATTATTCTGGGCGGGCGCTTGGGGTATGTGTTGTTCTATGGGGCAGAAATGTGGAAACAAAGTTGGTGGGAGGTCTTTGCCATTTGGCGGGGCGGAATGTCGTTCCACGGCGGGGCTCTGGGTGTGATTGCGGCTTTGTGGTTGTTTGCCCGCAAGATAAAGTATAATTTTTTAGAGCTGACGGATTTGGTGGTGCCGGTGGTGCCTATTGGGTTGTTCTTGGGGCGGATTGCTAATTTTGTGAATGATGAATTGTGGGGAAGGGTGACTGATGTGCCATGGGCAATACGTTTTCCCAATGGCGGATTTTTGCCAAGGCACCCGTCGCAATTGTATGAGGCAGCATTGGAAGGGGTGTTGCTGTTTGTGGTGTTGAATTTGATGTGGAAAAATCCTAAAGTACGAGAGCACAAAGGTACGGTATCGGCTTGTTTTGTATTGCTTTATGGCTTGTTTAGGATTTTGATGGAGCAGTTCAGAGAGCCGGATGCGCACATGGGGTTCTTTTTTAACTATTTTACCATGGGGCAGTTGTTGTCGGTGCCGCTGATGGTGGTCGGGGCCTTGGTATTGTTCTGGTCTTGGCGGCCGAAAGCTTAGTCTTTGTAAGTAATATTTTGGGTAAAACGGCGGGCTTTTTGTAGCGATTTGCCGGCGCGGACCAAAACCTCAACCGCGTTGGCATCGCTACGTTTTTTTTCAGAAACACTACCGGAGACGGTAAGCTTAATCGGTTTATTATAACCGCGGAGCATAAACTCGGCACAGGCAATGGCACGGCGCATATTTTCCATGCGGGTGAAGGCGTGGTTTTTGTCTTCATTACGGAAGAGGACAACGAATTCGTCGGTGTTATAGCGATAAATTTGACTCTCAGGTTCAGCATCTAGCAGGCGCTGGGTTATCATTTTTACTAGTGTGTTGATGCCAAAACGCCCAAAGACTTGGCTTAGACGTTGGTAGTCGTCAATCAATAGAATACCCAGACTGTATTTGAGCGGGAAATCTTTGGAATGCAACATAAAGGCATTGCGGCCGGAGAGGCCGGTTAACTCGTCTTTGTAAGTGGTGTGGTAAATGTGTTCAATGGTGGCAAGAAAGATGATAAGTGAAGCTCCGCTGAAAAATAGGCTCAGTGCCGTGGGGCTCGAAGAATAATATAATCCCAAGCAGGTGCAGAAAGTGGCAAAAAACAGTGATGTATCTAAAATTTTGCCGCTGACGGAGCAGGTGATAAACTGGCTGATGAGGATAATGGAAAATAGTAAAAGATTGAGGGTGTTGAGCCCAGAGAGGGGAGAAAGATTGAGAGATGTACCGAGATGGATGCCATGGCGGCTAAGGTGTTCAGCAATGGTGTATTCCGCAAAAATCAGTAGCAGTAGATAGACACTGCGGCGGGTGATGAGTTTTTGTTCAGGCAGGGCATAAAACAGGCCGAGGTTGAGCGGCAGAAATAGGCAAAGGTTCTGATAAGCCGCGGAGCTAAAGTAATAATCAGCTCCAAGTTGGCGTTTGAGGAGGTTTACCAGAATATAGGCCAAAACCAAGTTCAAAATAAAAAAGGCCGGTTTGCTGCGATTGAAATAAAGTAGGAGTAAAAAGCTCAGCAGAGCAAAGGCATAAAACAAATGATGCAAGTTGAGGAGGCTTGGGGTGGCTAAGGGTTGGCAAGCATAAAAGCCCAATAGGCTTAGTCCGAACAGCAGAGCCGGCAAAGTGGTGTTGCGCAGGAGCGGAAAAAATTTTTCAAGTTGCAAAAGAATCTGACGCACGGAAATATCCCCAATCCGATGTTAGGTTGAAATCGGGGTAAATAATAGCAAGATAAGGTTTAAATTTTATTTACGCATTTGATAATTGAGCTATCACCGTATGAATAAAAACGGTATCCGGCTTCCATGGCGTGGGCGTAAGCGGTTTTCATGCGGTCAATACCGGCGACGGCGCAAATCAGCATAAACAAGGTGGACTTGGGTAAGTGGAAGTTGGTTATCATCAAGTCAATCATTTTAAACTTATAGCCGGGGGTGATAAATATATCAGTCTCACCGCAGAAGGGGTGTAAGATGCCTTTGTCATCAGCGGCGGATTCCAGCAAGCGCAGCGAGGTGGTGCCAACGGCAATAATGCGACGTCCTTCTTGTTTGGCGCGGTTGATGGCGTTGCAGGCTTCCTCAGTGATAATGCCGAACTCAGAGTGCATCTTGTGGTCTTTGGTATCAGCTACTTTGACCGGCAGAAAAGTACCGGCGCCAACATGCAAAGTCAGAAAAACTTTTTGGACACCTTTGGCATCAAGAGCCTTAAAAACGCGGTCGGTAAAGTGCAAACCTGCCGTCGGTGCGGCAACGGCGCCTTCGTGGCGGGCGTAGACGGTTTGGTAGTCTTCTTTGTCGTTATATTTGTTCCACAGTCCGGGCTGGGGTTTGTCTCGCTTGATGTATGGCGGCAGCGGCATCGAGCCGTAAGTTTCAAGGTGTTTGGTCAGGGCATCAGCGCTGCAGTTGAAGCGGAGTTCAACCCCTTCCTCCCCTTGTTTGGAGATAACCTCGGCACTAAAATCAGATGCCGCAGGGCTGATGGTATCCGTATAAAAAGTAACCATGTCTCCGGGGTGGAGGCGTTTGGCGTTCTTGATAAAAGACATCCAGCTTAAACCGTCTATCGGGTGGTAGAGGGTGACCTCAACCAAGGCATCGCCCCTTTGGCCGTATAAACGCGCGGGGATGACTTTGGTGTCATTAAAAACCAGAACATCACCTTCGTGGAGGATGTCCGGCAAGTCATAAAAATGGCGGTCGTGGATTTGCCCGTCTTCGGTTAAGTCAAGCAGGCGTGAGCTGTCACGCGGGGAGGCCGGTTTGTCAGCAATCAGGCGGCGGTCAAGGTCAAAGTCAAAAATATCTACTTGCATGTTTTTTATCCTTTATTTTTGAGTTGTTATAGTATATAAAAGCTCCATTCGCAAGACTTTTTTGAGGGAAAAATGAATTTGAAAGTGGCTTATCAAGGAGTGCCGGGGGCGTATTCGCACATTGCGGCGCAGAATGTGTATCCGGATAGTGAGTATGTGGCGTGTGAGACTTTTGCTGAGGCTATGAACCGTGTGCAGTCTGGCGAGGTCGATTTCGCCGTGATTCCAGTTGAAAATTCAACCGCGGGAAGAGTATCTGATGTGCATTTTTTGTTGCCAAAAACCGGATTGTCAATCGTCGGGGAGTATTTTTTGCCGATACATCATCAGTTGTTGGCGCTCAAAGGAACTAAGCTGCAAGATATTAAAACGGCGATGTCGCATCCGCAGGCTTTGGCGCAGAGTGCCGAATTTTTGGCGGCGCACGGGATTGTCCCCGAGGCGAGAATTGATACCGCAAAGTCTTGTGAGTTTGTGCTGGAGTATAATGATAAAAGCAAGGCGGCAATTGCCTCGGTTTTGGCAGGTAAAATTTATGGCCTAGAGGTGGTGGCTGAAAATATTGAAACCATGAAGAACAACACAACGCGTTTTTTGTTGATGTCGCGGGAGGCAATTGTGCCTGAATATGACGGTGAGGCGTTTATGACATCGTTTATTTTCAAAGCGCGTAATATTCCGGCTGCGTTGTATAAAGCTTTGGGCGGATTTGCCACTAACGGAATCAACCTTACCAAAATTGAGAGCTATTTGGAAAAAGGGTCTTTTGTGTCGGCTCAGTTCTATGTAGAGGTGGAGGCGCATCCGGCGCAGAAAAGTTTTCAGAATGCGATGGAAGAGCTGAAGTTCTTTGCTGAAAATATTCATATGTTAGGGACTTATTATGCTGCCAAAAGCAGGTAAAATTTTTTGCAAAATTATGCTTACTATTAATAGTTTGTAAGTATTTGTATGTTATATAATTCCTGAATTGTGTTTTTTAGGAGGTTGAGATGGCACATTTTGATGATAAAAAAATTCAGGAAGCCGCTTATTATATTTGGCAGAGCAAGGGCTGCCCGATGAACAGCAGCGCCAGCGATTGGAGCGAGGCTATTGAACAGTTGGAGCGTCAGGATGCTTTGGCTATGGCTGGTACGGTATCTGCTTTGTATAGCAAATGCACTTTGATTCCGACGCTTAATGTTAATTTGAAAAAGGCAGCAATCAAGTCGGCTCCGTTCTTGTGTGTTAAGAGTTTTGCTTCTGCCGCTAAGCTCAGCAATGTTAAAAAGCCGGCAGCTAAAAAGGCCGCTGCTAATAGTGCCGCGGTTAAAAAAGTAGCTGCAGCTGCCAAAAGTATTGCCGTAAAGAAAGTTGCATCTAAAGCCTGTGCAGCTAAAAAGGCAAGCAAGAAAAAATAATTGCCCCGATATCGGGTGTGAGTTCAACCGTAGAGGGAAGTAAGGGGAGAAATAATAAGTCTTTCTCCCCTTTCCCTTTTTTGTGTGGGGGGGGAGTTTGCAAAACCCTTATCATACTGGCAGATTTGCTCCTTATGTACCTCTTGTTGTACACCGCGTCGCAAATCTGCGGCGTAGCATAAGGGTTTATCAAACTCTTGGATTCAATGTTTTAAAAGGCTCGTCATTGCGGCGAGCCTTAAAAATTATTGCCTCAGGGGATGGAAATCAGCCAAAGTACAGGAGAAAATAAATAACTTGTGTTTGATGAAAGGTTATGTTATAAAAGCTTAGTTTG
This sequence comes from uncultured Alphaproteobacteria bacterium, assembly GCA_944392325.1. GTDB lineage: Bacteria > Pseudomonadota > Alphaproteobacteria > RF32 > CAG-239 > HGM16780. Next base: position 8,745 of record CALXWI010000038.1, read on the forward strand.
CTAATTATTATGTATATTTAAATTTTATGTTTATGAATGTTTTTAGTCGTTTTTATTTGTTATTTGTAGGGGCGCGGGTTTGGCGTGATTTGGATAACCAATTGCCGGAGCCTCACGGAGTGATGGAAGATGATACTCCGCGGTTGAATAAGTTTAAATCTTTAGTCGCAAAGCTCTCAAAACGAGAACGTCGTGGTTTGTTAAAATGGTTGGAGTTGCAGTTGTGGTATGTAAATAATGCTACACCTGATTTGCAGACGGCCAGAGAAGAAGAGCTAGAACGAAAGTGGCGACAGATTTATGATACTCATTTGGAAATCGTGAAGTCTTTGGCTTAAAGAAAAGGAGGCGTTTTGCCTCCCTTTTTTTATTTTAATTTGCCGATGGCATTGATTGATTGGTCGATTAATTTGTTTTGCGCCTGAGGGGACAAGTTGTCATTAATCGCTTGGCGAACCGTGCGGATGCTCAAGGTTGAGGCCATATCCGTCAGCTCTTGTGTGGCATTGGCCAAAGATGATTTGATGCGGTCATCGGCGTCTTTTTCTTTGGCTTTGGAATCTTGCTCAAGTTTGCTTAAATTAGCGGTCTTGAGGTATTCGATTTGCTTTTGTGATTTGGCTAAAATGGCCTGAGCCTCTTTTTTGGCGTTGCGGTATTTTTTCTCATAATCAGAGAGGAGTTTTTGTGCGTCGTCAAATAAGTCGGAGGCTTCCTGTATGCGGGTCTTGATGCCTTCGATGCGCTTGTGGATTAAGGCGCTACCGATTTTGCCAATCGGACGTGCCAAAAATAAGATAACGGCAACAAAAGCCATACCAACCCAGAATTCGGCCTCCAGATAAAACGGAGCGTGATGGGCGGCACTAATGTCGGCAACTCCGGTAGCGGCTTGCGCTAATTGGTATTGGGTGGCGGCAATGATTTCTGATCCGGTATAGGAGGCTCCTGCGGTAATGCTCATCTTTAGTGTTCTCCGGTCTTTTTGATTGCGGTTTTGATATCTGCGGCGGTGATATCTTTTAAGCCAAGTTTATTGACGATATCAAGCGCGATGTTTTCAGATATGCGGCTGACCTCTTTTAAGGCTTGCTCTTTGCTAAGGCGGATTTCTGCCTCACTTTCGGTGATTTTAGCTTTGAGAGCGGCATCAAGCTCGGCTTGCTTTTGAGCAATCAGCTCGTTGAGTTCATCTTGGGTGTGTTGGAGTGATTTGTCAGCTTCTGCGGTGGCTTTGGCCAAGGCATCTTGATATTTGGCAAGAGACTTTTCAGCTTTCTTTTGCATATCGGCCGCTTTATCAATGTAGTCATCAATCTTGCGTTGGCGTTGCTCAATGATATCAGCAATCTTGGGCAGAATTAACTGCGCCATAATGAAATATAAGCTGAAAAAGCATACACAAAGCCAGAATAATTGGCTGGGATAACTGCTGAGTTCTAATTGAGGCATGATATTTTGCGTCCTTGGTTGCAGAAAATGGTAAGCCTAAGACGGTTGTGTTTGTGGTCTAACAACCGCCTTAGGTATGGGAGTGGGTTATTTGCCGGTCAAAATTACCAACGCAATAACCAATGCATAAAGTGCAATAGCTTCAACGGCAGCGAATCCGGCCCAGCCATAGATATCTACATCTTTTTTGACTTGCGGGTTGCGGCCAACGGTTGAAATGATTGTGGTCCAGATTTGAGACACGCCCCATGCGGCGGCCATCATTGATAATGCGCACATACCGGCGCCGATATAAGCCATAGGTTCCATAGTTGTTTCCTCTTTATTAGTTGTTACAAGTTAATAATAATTTGGGCCTTGCGGCAGCCGTTTTGCGGCGTTTAGTGCTCGTGGAGGGCATCTCCGAGATATATGCAGCTCAAAACGGTGTAAATAAATGCTTGCAACATTGCAATGAAAATTTCAAAAACAATGATGCACGCATCAAATAAAAACGGGACAATGCCGAGTACGCCAATTGTGGCGATAAAACCGGCAATGATTTTCAGCATAATGTGGCCTACCGTCATATTGGCAACAAGACGGACGGTCAGGCTGAAGGGTTTGGATAAAAATGATATGGTTTCAATCGGGATAATCAGCGGAGCTAAGGCTAATGGTATGCCTTTGGGCATAAAGGTACGGAGGTAGCCGAGCTTCTTCTTTTTGATGCCGATACCGATGTTGAATAATAAGGCGATAACCGAAAGTCCGCCGACAGCGGCTAAGTGTGAGGTATAAGTAAATGAGTATGGAAATAGTCCTAACAAGTTGCCGAACAGAACAAACGTAAACAAGCTGAAGATAAACGAAAAATATTTAAGCCCTTCTTTGCCGACGTTTTCTTTCAGCAGGTTATGGATAAATTCATAAATGCTTTCGGGAATGGATTGGGCTACTCCGGGGATGATGCTGCGCTTGCGAATGCATAAGCCAAACAGCAAAGTCGCCGATAGAACGGCGATAACCATACACAAAGCTGAATTGGTGAACGAGATATCTACCCCATTGAGCTCTAAGTGGGCCAATGGTTTGATGGTAAATTGTTCCATAGGATTGGACATTATATTATTTCTCCCGAGTTTCCTCTGCTCTTACAAATCGGTAAACGTTTAAGAAACCTGCAACCCCGCCGAAAAACAGAAAAATTACCAAAAACCACGGCTGGGTATTTAACCACAAGTCCAGAAGCCAGCCAAGCGCGGCTCCGACAATAACTCCGGATACCAGCTCGGTTCCGACTCTGAAGCCGGTTTTGGCGGCGTGGGCGTATTCGCTTTCATCGGGGGCTTGACGGTGCGATTTCTCCTTTTGTTTGAGGCGGTTTATCTGCTCGTCAAGTTTTTTTATATCAGCAGGAATCTTACCCATTGCAACCTCACTATAAAGCAATAATTGTTACTGACTTATTAATATTTATCAGCCTTGTTTTAATTTTTTATCAATTATGGTTTTGAGCTCTTCAAAAGTCGGGGCGCCAAAAATGACCTCACGTGAGTCACGGGTGGCAATCACAAAGGTCGGAGTGCCTTGAATCTTGATGGTTTGGATGGCTCTTTGGCGGCGATCGACCAGCTCTTGGGCCATTTGTTTGTCTTGCATGCAGGCATAAGCTTTATCTTGGCTCATACCGGTTTGTTCGGCGTATTGGGCGAGGGCTTTCTCGGTATTAAACGCAAGCCCCCAAGAGCGCTGATGCTCAAATAACAAGTTGATGAAATCAAAGTATTTGTCATTGGGCATACAAGCGGCGAGCATTGCGGCTTTGAGTGATGATTTATCCAGCGGAAAACTAGAGAATACCAAGCGAACTTTGCCCTGTTTGATGTAGCTCTTTTCTAACAGCGGCAAGGTATCAAGGTGAAAATAAGCGCAATGGGTGCATCCCAAAGAAGAATATTCATAAATTGTAACCGGTGCAGATTGGCTGCCGAGGGAGCGTCCGCCGGGGATAACAACGTTGGGAGCTAAAGTGCGAGGTTCGCCAAGCTCGGGTTCGGCAGCGTGGGCGCTGTTGATTAAGGCAATGTTGCCGTTGGCATCAAAACCAAAGCCTTTTATATTCAAATAAACTCCGGCGGCTAACGCAAACATAATAAATCCGGCGATGCAAGTACTGAGTTGTTTGATAATTTTTTCAAAATTCATAGTCTGTTACTTCTTTTTATCTTTAAAAATATTCTTACCTAGTTTGGTGATTATAGTCTTTAATTTTGGGTTGTCGATAGGTTCGGCCAAGTTTTCAATATATTTTTCTTCCTCTTTGCTCAATGAGGCTGATGATGGTGGTGGCGGGGGAGGGGATGAAAGTGGTGTCAACTGTTGATTTTGAATAATCTTTAGGCTGGATACCGCGTTGTAGCCAAAGTAGGTGTTGATTTTATCAAGAATATATTTTTCACGGTGTTTGAGCTCTAAGGCAAAGGCTCCGGTCGGGACACTCAAACACAAGGTGCCGTTGTTCTTTTCGCCGCGTTTGAAGTCGATGCGCTGCGGAAAGCTGTATTGGGCAAGCTCTGCGCCGACTATTTTGTCCCAGTTGGTGAGAATGTCAATTTCAACAAAGCCCTTTTTGCCAAGCAGTTGTTTGGCAAAGGGTAAAAGCGTGGAAGATATGCGGTTTAAACCTCCGCCGCGATTGTCTTCCGTTATGTTGGGCTCTGGGTTATTCATAGCTCGAAGGATAACATATTGTATTTTTTTATGCAATATGTTAGTAATGGTTAAAATTTGATGTATAACCATGGGAGCAGAATCCAAAAATGTGGGAAGTGTTGCACGCCGTGTTGGCCTTGGTCTTGGTACTGGGGCTGTTGTTGCTGACGGTGTGGGTGATTAAGTTCTTGCAGGTGAAAGCCGCCGGCTGCGGAATGCTGCAGAAAATGGCCGCAAAAGACCGTGTGCGGATTGTGGAGCAAAAACGAATCGATGCCAAAACAAAGTTGGTCTTGTTTACTAAAGACGATTGCGATTTTTTGGTGATGATTGCTAACGGGCAGAGTTTGTTGCTGGATAAAAAAGATAATGCGGGAAAGGCTGATAATCATGATGAAGCGTAAATGGTGGCTGGTCGCGGCTTTGGTTTTGTGCGGCTTGTGGTGGTGTCCGGAGGCTTTGGCCCAGACCATGACCCTTGATGTGCAAGGCGAGCCCAATGGTTCAACTACGGCACGAATCTTTAATGTGCTGATTATGATTACCATTTTGTCATTGGCGCCGAGTATCTTGGTGATGATGACGTCTTTTACCCGAATCATTGTTGTATTGTCAATCACGCGGAGTGCTTTGGCTACACAATCGACCCCGCCGAATATGGTGCTGATTTCTTTGGCCTTGTTTTTGACGATGTTTATTATGTCGCCGGTGCTGGAAAAATCTTGGGAAGAGGGGATTAAGCCTATGTATGAGGAGAAAATCGAAATCTCCGAAGGCTTGGAAAAAGCCGCCAACCCTATCAAAGAATTTATGGTGAAAAACACGCGGGAAAAAGATTTGCTCCTGTTTACCGATTTGGCCAAGGAAAAACCCGCCGAATCGGTGGCGGAAACTCCGCTCAAAATCGTGGTGCCGGCTTTTATGATTAGCGAGTTGCGGCGCGCTTTTGAAATCGGCTTTTTAATATTTATTCCGTTTTTGATTATTGATATGGTGATTGCCTCAGTTTTGATGTCAATGGGTATGATGATGTTGCCCCCGACGGTATTGGCTCTGCCTTTCAAAGTGATTTTCTTTGTATTGGTTGACGGGTGGTATATGTTGGCGGGGTCGTTGGTAAATTCCTTCTCCTCCTAGGGAAAACTTGTGTATAATGGTCATCTAATACGGAAACTGCGAATAAATCGCTCAGTCATGTACCTCTATGTACATTCCGTTCGCGATTTTTCTGGTTTCCTATTATATGACTCATTCTCCACAATTTTCTAAAAATCTTATTATCTCCGCGATTTAGCAGAGGTTGGTTAATGCTTGTGTGCAAGGTATGATTGTTTTGTTGCTTATTAATATCATTTTAATAAATATGTGCTAATTTGACGGTGTATGAAAAAAATACTTGCATTATTTTTGTATATGTGGTAAACAAATAGACAAAAGTGCTGTGTGATTCCTTTGGGAATACTTGATTAGGAGAGAATTTTATGAACAAAAAATTATTGGCCGCCGTATCTGCCCTGGTTATTTCTATGGGAATGGCTCCAGCAGCCAATGCAGGTTGTGACGGAATTTATGTCGGTGTTCGTGGTGGTATTATTAACCACAATATCGGTGATAATAGCGAAACATTTGGTGATCGTTTTGATGTTGATGACAACAGCTTGATTGCCGGTATTGCTCTTGGTTATCGTTACGGATATTTACGTACCGAGTTGGAATATACCTGGCGTGAAAAAACTGATACCGGTGAAGGTTTTGGTACCGGTGCTGATTTTGAATCCGACTCTTATATGTGGAACGTGTATGTTGATTTGTCACCTTACACAATGTTTACACCTTACTTGATGGCTGGTATCGGTTACAGCAATTTGGATGCGTCAACTACTAGTGTTTGGTTTGGTCAGCAGAGAAAGACTTCTTATAGTGAAAATAACTTTACTTGGGCTGTCGGTGGTGGTTTGTCGGCTCAGGTTACAACGCGAATCAATGCTGATATTGGTTATCGTTTCTGGCATATGGGTGATATTGAACATGCATCTGTCAGAGCGCATGAGTTTTATGTTGGCGCAAGATACGTCTTCTA
>CALXWI010000039.1 GCA_944392325.1 uncultured Alphaproteobacteria bacterium
CACCGCCTCGGTGGTGACCGCAGCGAGTTAGGCTTTAACAGAAAGCCTTATGAGCCAGAGGAACCCTTTAGGGTTCGAACCCATTTTATATACAATAAAAAAGGACCCACCGAAAACTGATCTGTCCCCCAAAAATTGGACAGATCATTCTGGTGGCTTTTTTATGTGGTGGGGATAATTTTACAAGTAGTTTAACAATGACACATTGATAATCTGTTGCATACATGCGTAAGAGGCATTGAGGTTGTTGGCGGCCATCAATGCTTTTACGGCGGCTTCAGTTTGGTCAACGTTCTTGACATTATAAATACTATTTTCCAAATTGGTTTTAACGGCGGTTTGGTTCTCCTGAACCGTATTGAGGACTACTGTATTGGAATTGAGTTTGGCAAGAACGGTATAAATATCGGGATTGACTTCTGTACTGTCTACTCCTGAGCTATATATTGCGCTTTGCACCAAATCCATAGCTTCTTCAACGCGGTTGAGGGTTGTATCAATGTCGACGGTATCGCCTTCCAAGACATTGCCTGTTGATACAATGTTGCCTTGAGCTATCATTCCTAAAGCGCGGAACATTTTTTCAAAGGCTGGGTCACCTCCGTTAATATCAAAAGTAAGGGACTGGTTATCGGAGATAATTTTTTCAGAATCTAGACTGCCTCCGACATAATAAGAATTAGCTTCTAAGCTCCAATCTTTATCTACTGCGATGGTAGTATCAGGAAAACGTGATGGATCTGCAGTTACCATTAACGTAGAACCATCGGCGCTTACACCTGTAACTTGGACATGAGTTGGTAAGTTATTATCCTTAAAACCTTCCATATTGATAACTGTACCTATAGGATAGGAGGTACTAAAGTTAACGGTAGCATCTGGATTTGTATTATCTGGAGTGAGAGTTACATCTTCTGCGATTGGGGTTGAATCATCCAAGGTAATAGTCTTACCGTCAGCAGAAACGGACTTAACAACATATACTTTTCCTCCATTACCTTCGGCTCCATCGCCATTAATAACCAGAGTATCTCCGGCTGAAATGGTTGAGAAGGCTCCGTACTGAGTAGCGTTAATGGTATTTTTATCAGCGCTAAAAGTAAGTGTACCGGTGGTTTGAGAGTTGGCATTAACGGCCTCTTGGAGAAAAGCTCCGCCATTGGCTGCAGTAATCGTTCCGGTATTGCCTCCGGTAGATTGCAAAGTTAAGTCTCCGGTATCTTCTCCGGTTAAGACTCTATCACATTGGTTGGCGGCTGGGTTGGTGGGATAGGTAATGTTTACCCCATCATAATAGGATTGAAACTCATCAAGATTAGAGAACGGAAAACTAATCGGAGCCTCATTAGATTCTCCTCCGCCAAAAATATATTTGCCATTAATATTGGTATTTAAGGCATCAACAAGCATCTTCAATGTGCTGAATGCCTGATTTTGAAGAGTCTTTAGCGTGTTATACTGATCTTCACTCATGGTATGAGGTTCACCGGTAGTAACTCCGTCTACATCTAAAACCGTGGACGGACCATCAACCGTATATAACGGGAAGCTCAGCGTATTTCCTTCGACAGTAAAATCGGCTCCTCCGGCAACTGTATTTTTTACGGCATTAGCAACATCAGCACCTGAAGTGGCTGTGCCAATATTGATTTGGTTAGGACCATCTGTATCCGCAAAGGTATAAGTTGTACCATTAATGTTAATTGTGGTACCGATATAGTCGGCAACATTATCATTGCCAAATGTAATTTGTCCGCCTGTATAATCCGGTGATGTTTTGGTTAAATCCATACCACTAGCGTTTATCAATGCGGATTTGAAATCTTGCAGCGTTTTCTGTACAGAATCCATAGCGGTGCTCATAGCATCGAGTTCGACTTTTACAACATCGTTGCTATCCATAAAGTTTTGCGTAACACCAAGCATGGCTTCCAGACTAACAATGGTATGAGCCTGCATGCCATATCCGGAATAGTTAGGAGCTTTAAGTCCGCTCATGGCTTGGTAGCTATACAAATCCAGCTGAGACTTAATACTCATATTTTGGCTAATCATATTCATATAAGTATTGTATGTAGGAACTCTAACCATGGTAACCTCCTTTATGACATCATACCAAGCAAGATGTCTAACATCTCTTTAGATGCGGTGAATGACTGAGCACAAGCCGCATAACTTTTTTGATAAATAATTAATTGAGAAAGCTCTTCATCAATATCAACACCACTGATTTGTGCTTCTTTGGTGGTGATTGAGCTTAATAATTCCTGCTGATAATTCAAAGTATTTTCAGCATCGCTAATACCGGAAGCAATATTACCGACAAAGGTCGAAGCATAGTTGGCCAGGGTTGTGCTACTGCTGGCAATGCTGCCTGCCTGTCCAAAAGTTTGGTTCTCGGTAAAGACTTTGCTCATATCATTAGCGATATTATTAGCGGCGGCATTCAAGCGATAAATACCGGAGCTGGTATCGTATTCCGGAGAGCCGCCGGCTATAAGTCCGGGGGTGATTTGGATATCTTCACGTACGCTAATGCTTCCTGACAAGCCTACGTATGACGGCTCCAGCCCTATTCTATCAATAAAGCCGCTGGTGGTGCCGGTGGCCCCAGGTTGCTCGCTGATTTCTAATTGTCCGCCGGACATATTATCAATACGGAGCATATAACCGTTACCATTAGGAACCAATGAAGCTCGTAGGTGTTCGCTTAAATTAGGATCGGAATTGATTTTATTAACAATATCTTCCAGATTATCGGCCGGATAGATGGTTAAGCTACCCATATTGGAGGTTTCACTGCTACCAAAGTCCAAGGTTATTTTTTCACGTATACCTAAGTTGGCGTTTTTGCTTAAAACTTTAGAATCATAAACGGACTCATTTTGATTGGTACTGAAAAAATTATTCAAGCCACAGAAGTTTGAAAATCCTTCAAAAGTACGGTCGTAAACATCATCTCCGTTAGCATCAAACTTAATGGTGACATCTTGTTGGGTACTGCCTTTGGCTGAAGTAGCTTCATCAACTATTGATACGGAATAAGTAGTATCTCCGGTATTAATAACAATCTTACCATCGTTACTAATACTAGCACTGGCCTGAGGCAAATTAGCACCATCTGCGCCGGTCAGCCAATCATTAATAGTAGAGACCATATTTTCGACGGTATCACCATTGGGATTGAAGCCCATATCGCCAATCAAAGAGGCGGTAGAAACCTGCTTACCATTACCATCGAAGATAATAAAGCGGACATCTCCGTTTTCAATTTTAACGTGTTGGTTGGCGGGGTCAATAAAAGTACGGCTACCACTAAGCTCGGACGGAGTATTAGGATATGCTGTACCGCGGTTGTGGGCTTGATTGATACCATTCATCAAAACTCCGGCTAGTTCATCAAGCTGAGATTGCAGAGATGATAAGGTATCATCACGGACTTCAATCAAGCCTTGGAGTTCACCACCGGAGATTTTTTCGGTAATATCAACTCCGTCTACAAAAATACCGGTAATGGCGCCGTCGGCATAGCCCGTGGTTGGGTTGGCTTGGGTTACAGCGGTGTGGCTCAAGTAATGCGGGTCTTTATCAAGTAGCATAATACCTTGAGTGGTTTGGATAACCATTTCACCGTTTTCACGTTTGAAGTATGTAACATCAATATATTGGCTAAGCTCACGAATGGCTTGATCTCGCTTATCTTCGAGGTCGGCAACGCCATCTTGACCTAACACCGAATATTTAACAATACGGTCATTTAAGTCATCAATGGTATCTAAAAGGTTATTGATGCTATCTACATCTGCGGAAATTTGTAAGTCGGCATCACCTCTGAGTTTCTGAATATTTTGCGACAATGAATTTAAGCGATTGGTCATGGTTTGCGCATTGGTCAGCAAATTATAGCGCCCAGAAGCAGAGTTTACCTCTTGAGCAAAGCTGTTAAACGCAGACTGTAAATCGGAAACATTGGCGGCAATGGAGTTTTGCCCTTCCGGCGTACCGAGCTGGGTTTGCATTTGGCTCAGGTATTCACTTTTAACAGATACTCCGCCATAAGTTGAGTTGGAGGTTAAATAGCTCTTGAGCAAACCTTCGTTAACTGTACGTTCAATATTACCCATACTGACGCCGGAGTTATAGCCGGCTAAAACGATGGTGTTTTGCTGGGCGGTTTTACGAGTATAGCCGACGGTATCGACATTGGCAATATTGCGGCTAACCAAATCTAACTGGGACTGGGCTACTTTCATTCCCGAAAGAGAGGTTTGAAATCCTGCTAACATAGACATGACACTATCTCCTATAATGTTCTGTTTACGGCAATGGAGCTTTGGGTATTATCAACTTTAGAGTAGCTCCCCCCTGCTCCATAAGAGGTAGAGTTGTTTTTATTGGTAATTTTGGCCAAGCGAACTATTGACTCCATAATACTCTGGCTGGTTTCCATTTTGCTTTTCAGCAGAGTATCATTTTCTTTCATCAGAGCATCGAGTTTTAAAGATAACTCTTTGAGTTGGGCGCGATGTTCATCGGTGATGGAGCTCAAATAGTCTTGATGTTTAATGAAAAAAGCTACAATTGAACGATAAGCTCCTACGGTTTTGCTCTTGCGCTCATAGAGTTGGCCGACGGCCTCAATATTATAAGCGCGGAGAGCTTGGTTTTCTTCCTCAAGCAGAGAAATAAAGCCATTGATAATATCCTGATAGTCATTAATTTTGTTCTGAATTTCTTCAGTGGTGAGTTCTTTTTCCATCTTACACCTCCAGTCCAGATGCTTCCTGCATCTGTAAAATACTGCTCATAACGTAGTCGGCAACCCCGACAGTACCGGTTTTGGCCATAGCTTTACCGTATTCATTAATAAGCAACGAGCGATAAACTTTTTCGGCGTTTCCTCCTCCGAAGGGGCCATCGGTAGAGATACCTTCAAACATGGTTTCAGTCATTTTGCTCAAGAAAAATGCCTCAAAATCCTCAGCAGCGGCCTGTGCCTCTTGGCGATTTTTTAATGCGGCGGCACTTTTGTCGCCTAAAGCTTGAGAGGTCAACATTGCGGTATTAACGTATGTGTTGCTCAAAATATCAGTCATCTTAAATCACCTCAATATCGGCCTGCAAAGCACCACTGGCTTTGACGGCTTGCAAAATGCTTATCAAATCACGAGGGCTGACGCCAAGGGCATTCAAACCATTAACTAGCTCTTGAAGATTAACCCCGGTATCCAAAACGCTTAAGCGGCTCTCAGTATCCTCATCGACGATGATATCTGTTGCGGTATCAGTGCTAGTTGTGCCATCGGTAAACGGCAGCGGCTGTGATATCAGCGGAATCTCGGAAATACGAATGGTTAAGTTGCCCTGGGCGATGGCTAATTTGTTAATCCGTACATCTTTACCGATAACAACGATGCCGGAGCTTTCATCAACAACGACTTTGGCTGCCAAATCAGGCTGAACCGGCAACTGCTCAATTTTGGTCATGAGGTCTACCATATTATTTTTATATTCTTCAGGCACCTGAACACTGACGGTGGACGGGTCAAGAGCTTTGGCCGCGGTTTCACCCAGCAAAGCATTGATGGCGGCGGCTACACGCTTAGATGTAGTAAAATCAGGGTTACGCAAAGCTAATTGCACCGTTGACATACTATCAAGTTCAAAATTGACCTCGTTTTCAATAATGGCACCGTTAGGAATACGCCCTGAGGTCGGAACCCCTTTAGTAACACTTTGGTTGTTGCCGGCCGCGCTAAAACCACCGATGGCAATTTGCCCTTGGGCAACAGCATAAACCTCACCGTCGGCACCGACCAACGGAGTAGCTATCAAGGTACCGCCCTGTAGGCTTTTGGCATCTCCCAAAGCGCTGACCATGACATCAATCCGGCTACCCTCGCGTCCAAAAGCCGGAAGATTGCCTGTAACCATTACTGCAGCGACGTTTTTAGACTTAAGTTGGCCATCGCGCGAATTGATGCCGACGCGATCTAACATACTAATTAAGCTCTCTTTGGTAAAAGTAATGGATTTAATATTATCGCCAGTGCCATTTAAACCTACGACCAAGCCATAACCGACGAGTTGGTTTTCTCTGACACCTTCAAAATCGGCAATATCTTTAATGCGAGAGGCAGAATATGCTTGTTCTCCGCTAAAAAGCATACCGCTGATAACGCTGGCAAAAATGGCTATTTTTCTTATATTTATCAAACCCATGACGGTTTTACCCCTAATATTTTGCAATCAATTCTTATTTATATATGCAAATCTCGTGCCAAATTTTGCTATTGTAAAAATATATATTTCTGCCATTATAGGATGTGTTTTGTTTATTTTGAGGAGAGATTTAATGAAAAAATTTATCTTGTCTTTGGCTGCCGTATCTTTTTTGGCGGCGTGCGCTACCGACCCTTATACCGGTGAGAGCAAAGTATCTAATACCGCATGGGGAACAGGAATCGGTGCCGTGGCTGGTGCTGGTATCGGTGCTTTAGTCGGGGGTGAAAAAGGCGCTTTGGTCGGTGCGGGAATCGGTGCCGTGGGCGGTGCTGCTACCGGCGGATATATGGATATTCAGGCACGCAAATTGCGCCAAGAGCTGGTTGGTACCGGTGTGCAGGTCAAAGAAGTCAACGGGCAGGTATATTTGATTATGCCGGGGAATATTACTTTTGACTCTAACGAATCTATCGTTAAATCATCTTTCAAACCGGTGCTCGACTCAATTGCCAAAGTGTTGGTTGAATATGACAATACTTTAGTACAAATCGGTGGGTACACCGACAATACGGGCTCAGCTTCATTAAACAAAAAACTTTCAGGCGAAAGAGCCGATGCCGTGGCTAACTACCTGATTATGAAGGGGGTTTCTTCTCGCCGAATCAGCTCAATGGGATATGGCTCATCTAACCCGATTGCATCTAACTCTACGGCGGCCGGAAGAGAGCAAAACCGCCGCGTTGAAATCAAGCTGATTACTTTACAGCAATAAGTGGCATTAAAGCATAAAAAAGGAGAGCTGATGCTCTCCTTTTTTTTGTGCTGAAATTGTAAAATAAATAGCTTTATAAATCTTGAATTCTTCGAATCAGTGATTATCTAAATTTTATATTGCAAATTGAGCTCCATTTTGCTAGTGTATTTTTAGCTGGTAAAGATAACCAGTTAGGGCTTCGAAAACCCTTTTAAACGCAGTCACTTTGGCATAATGACTTAAAAGAAGTATGTCAGCATCTGTCCTTATTATGGGTAGGATGCTGATGAATATTCCTACTGTTGTAAGATAGTGGTTAATAAGTCAGGCCGTAAGCGTTTATACGGTTTTCGAACATCCTGCCCGCCTTCTTTTTAAGAATGCGGGTTTTCTTTAATCTTTAAAAGAAGGATGTTTGAAATGATAAATACAAAATTATTTTTACTTTTGGGGACGAGTCTATATTTTCTGCCTCAATCAGTTGTTGCTCAATGTGTCGCCACACAGGATTGTGAAACTTTAGGTTATACCGAAACTTCTTGCAATAGTGGGAAAGGTGTCAAATGCCCTTTTGGAAACAAGTGGGCTTGTTTGGGCTTAAATGAAGAAGAATGTTTGAATCTTACTTGTGATAAATTAGGCTTTAAATATACTTGTACCGGTACTGGCTATGCTGGTGGCAGCGGGCAAATCTGTAACGGTAAATATAGTCAATGTAATTGTTCTGCAGGATATGAATGGAAGAATGGAATCTGTCAAATTCAGGATGGAGCTCATGGCAACTTATATTATTGCAATAATAAAGTTATTGCCGTAAAAACTTCCAGTATGTCTTTTTATATTACATTAAATGATTTGGGGGCAATGAACTGGAATCAAGCGGTTAATGTTTGCAGTACCGCTTTTTGTGCTAATGCAAGAGGCAGCTTGCCATCTAAATCTCAATTTGAGACAATATACGCCAATAAAGCAAATCTGGAAAATTTATTTACTACATACGGAGGAACAAAGTTTTCTGGAAATTATTATTGGACATCTACGTATCATAGTCATGATGTATCTGGTGATTTTTACTATATGTATACTTTGTCTGGAGGTTATGATGCTGGTTGTTGGATTGGAAACGCTCAACCAGTTCGAGCTATTCTAACCTCATGGTAGATGTTGTCCGTTAAAAATAAGAGTAACATAGCAAAATATATAAAACAATTGACAAAGTATGATGATTTTGCTATAGAAGACGTTACTTTTTTATTTTTCTATTAATTATTAACTAAAATTTATCATTATGAAAACAAAAGAAAAAAAACAGGCTGAAAACAAAAAGTTTGAGTACAAAGGTGCAACTTGTCCGATTTGCGGAAGTGAAAATTATCGCGGAGGCGGAAATATGGGCGGTTGTTGCGAAGATTGCGGTGATACGGTCGGCTTTCATGGCTCGGGTAACAGTATTCGCAATAAGTAAGCCGGTTTATAGTTAAAAATTTTTTTTGGTATCCCCTCTAAAACAGCGGCTTGAAAAAACAAGCTACCGTTTTAAGGGGATATTTTTTTGGGGCTTATTTGAGCTGGCTGTCTTTGCTGCCGCGGCGGTTGTACAGCTCGGTCGCTTTTTGTTGTTTATCGGCCTCTTCTTGGCAATGAATGCATAGTCTTACCCCTGGGATTGCTTGGCGGCGAGCCTCGGGTATTTCTTCGCCGCATTCGGCACAAAATTGCAGGCTTTCTCCTTTGTTGACCAGACGGCGCGCTCGGGCTACCTCATCATTCACAGAATCTTGAATTTGTTGCAAAACTTGGTCATCATCAGTCCATCCTACGGCCATTATTTTCTCCCTTTACTACTGATATAACAATTATACATACCAAAAGTATAATCTTTTTTGTACAAAAATGCTATACTTTTTTATTTTTTTATGTTATTATGCGTTTCGGTTTATTAGTGAAAGGATTTTTAAGCGTGAAAAAAATCATTACTGCGACTGAGGCCGGCAAGATGATTGCCGATGGGTCTTCCTTGATGATTGGGGGGTTTTTGAAATGCGGAACTCCTACTAAAGTCATTGAAGAAATCCTTAAAAACGGGACTAAAAATCTGACCTTGATTGCTAATGATACTTCTTTTCCGGACAGCGACCGCGGAAAACTGATTGTAAATAAGCGGATTAAAAAAGCAATTGTAACCCATATCGGGACGAATCCTGAAACCGGACGCCAACTCCACGACGGCGAGCTTGATGTTGAGTTGGTTCCAATGGGGACTTTAATGGAGCGTATTCGCTCTTATGGCGCCGGATTAGGCGGCTTTTTGACCCCGACAGGTGTTGGTACCGTGGTCGAACAAGGTAAAAAAATTGTAGAAGTAGATGGACGACAATATTTGTTTGAGCAACCGCTTGGTGCTGATGTCGCCATAATCTATGGTACAAAAGTTGATAAGTTTGGAAATATATTTTCCGAGGGAACAACGCGCAATTTTAATCAGGTGATGGCTACTGCGGCCAAAACCGTGATTGTGGAAGCAGATGAGGTTGTGGACTGCTTAGACCCCAATATCGTGACGATTCCGGGGATATTTGTGGATTATATTGTAGCTGCATAAGGTGAAAGTTATGGAACTCACAAAAGAACAAATCAGAGCTATTATTGCCAAACGTGTGGCTTTGGAGCTGCAAGAAGGCGACTATGTGACTTTGGGTATCGGACTGCCGACAGAGGTGGCAAACTATATTCCGCCGTCAGTGCATGTGATGATTCAGTCCGAAAACGGCTTAATCGGTGTGGGCGGAAGACCTGAACCGGGAAAAGTCGACCCGAAAATTACTAATGCCGGTGGAATACCCGTTACCGTAAAACCGGGGGCGGCTTTCTTTGATACATCAATGTCGTTTACCATTATTCGTGGTGGACATGTTGACGCTACGGTGTTAGGTGCCCTACAAGTCGACCAAGAAGGAAACATTGCAAACTGGATGATTCCGGGGGCTTTTGTTCCGGGGATGGGCGGAGCTATGGATTTGGTCGTCGGCGCCAAAAAAGTGATTGTGGCAATGGAGCATATGTCAAAAGGCGGGCCTAAAATCGTTAAAAAATGCACCCTGCCCTTGACTGCTGCGCATGAGGTTGACCTTATTGTGACCGAAAGGTGCGTGCTGAAAGTTGAGCCGGAAGGTTTGGTTTTGCAAGAAATTAACCCGATGTTTAGTCTGGAAGATGTGACCTCAACCATTGAGGCTGATTTGATTATTCCGGATAATCTGGTAAAAGAAGCTATCTAAACCCAAGCCAAGCAAAATAACACCCCGTAGCGTTTGGATACGGGGTGTTTTTTAATAAAAAGCTATACCGGCGCAGGCGCCCAAAAGCATTATGAATATAGAGTTTAGCTTATAGCGTCGCAGCAAAAACATGGACACGACCATAACCCCAAAGGCATAAGCATCAAAACTGTTGATTGATGATGTGAGAGTATTATGCCCCGTCAGCGACAACAGCAAAATGCCGGCTCCGGCTGAGCCTATCAAGCCGGTAGCAACGGCTTTTAGTCCGCGCAATACACCCATTATAACAAATGAATTACGGTGGGTATTGAAAAAGTTATAGCCACTAAGAGCGACAACAACACCGGTAACTACGCAGCTAAAGGTGGCGACAATAGCACCCAAAATACCGGCATGCTTCAACCCTACAAAGCTGGAAGTATTAATCGCCAGAGGCCCCGGGGTCATTTGAGAAATGGCAATAATGTCAGTATATTCCTTCATAGTCAGCCAATGTTCTTGATTGACCAAAATGTCTTCTATCAGGGCGATAATGGCATAGCCGCCGCCAATACTAAAGCTGCCGATTTGCCAAAATTTAAGTCCTAATTCCCATAATGTTGATGTCATTTTATTTCTGCCCTCGTGCCTGAATATTTAAGATAATAGTATAGAATACCAATGCACTTACAATCAGCAAAATAGCATTGACATCAAACACAAAGGCGGCAAAGAAAATCACAGCCACCGTAACCAGCCCCAAAGGTTCTTTGGTGCGGGCTACGTTTTTGCCCATCTCAATTACGACATCAATGATAATGGCGGCAATGGCTGCCATCATACCTTTCAAAGCAGCATTGATTGCGTGGTTATTGATTAACTGCTGGTAGCAAGTAGCAACAATTGAGATAATAACTAGCGGCGGCAAGACTGCGGCAATGCAGCTTAATATTGCCCCCAAAATACCGGCAACGCGGTAACCGGTAATGGCTGAAAGATTGATGGCTATGGCTCCAGGAGCAGACTGAGAAATGGCGTACATCTCAATCAGCTCATCAAAGGTAAAAATTTGACCTTTTTCAACAAACTGCTTTTTCATCAGCGGCATTATCATATATCCGCCCCCGATAGCCATACAACTGATGATAATATTAGCTTTAAAAAGCCACATCAGGCGGTACAAAAGGCTCTTATTTTGCATAGCCTAACCCTTGACTAATCCAACCAATATTCAATGGTAGAAACAACTCTGACAGTCTTATCGATTTGTTGCCACTCGACGCTGTTGCCACCCTGCTCCCGCGGCAAAATGGAGAATACACCCTGATTGGCACGGCGAATCTTGCCGACTTTGCTGCCTGAGCTCTTGGCAAACTCTAAAGCCGCTGATCGGGCATTTTTAGTGGCCTCCTCAAGCATTTGCGGTTTGATATCATTCAGGCCGGTAAACAGGTAACTAACCAAATCATACGACGAGTTATCAAAAATAATCCCCTGAGCAATCAAGTCATTGGTCTTGGGCAAGGACTGCTCAACTTTATGAACGTCGGTACTTTTGACCGTAACCACACGGCTCAAAATAAAACGCGGCGAGGACGGCTCGTTGTTGCGGTATGGGTTGGCCATTAAGTCATTGGTATCAATACGGCCGGCATCAATTTCAGCATCGCTGAACTGTTGCTGCTTTAAAAACGCATAGACTTTATCAGTCTGGGCGCTGATTTCTTTTTGAGCGGCTGCAAGATTGTTGCCCGTAACCGTAAATTTGAGCTTCCAAATAGCCAGATTGGCTGTAACATCCATCTCGGCTAAACCTTTGACGGTAACGGTATTATTATCTAATTTAGATTTATAGTAATAATATCCGGGGAAGAATCCTCCCAAGGCGATACCGGCAGCTAAGATAATACTGATAGCCAATTTTCCTGATTTTTGCTCCATAACGGCTCCTCCTGTAAAAGTTATAAGAATGGTTGGTATTATATACGCCTATTGTAAGATTGCAATATTTAACCTTGATTATACATCCACAAAAAAAGGAAGGACGATTTAAGTCCTTCCTATAATTATTAGTGTTCTATGACATTTATAAAGAATTGAGCCACGAAGCAATTTTGTTATCAACGGCGGCATCATATTGGGCGGGAAGATTATTGAACGAAGCGCTCTTTTGCAATTGGGCATTGCGGGCGTTTTGGGCAAAATCTTCAAAAAACGTGCCATAATTGCTGCCTTGAGTTGAAAATGGAACTACCTTTTTGCCCTTAAAATCAGCTTGTTGCAAGAAAGACAACATCGGCGTAGAAACCGTATACCACCAGACCGGAGAACCGACAAAGATGGTATCATAACGGCTCAAATCAGGAAGCTCACCACTAAGTGCCGGATAAGTATGTTCTTTTAATTGTTTTCTTAAGGTCAAATAGAACCATGGTGTAGTATTGATTTTATCTGCAGTTTGGATTTCATACATATCGCCACCGGTCATTTTTTGGATTTTAGCGGCAATATCTTTAGTATGACCACTTAATGAATAATAGATGATTAGAGTTTTGCCTGCGAAGGGGCGTGCCTTGATTGTTTGTCCCTCATACTGAGCCATTTCTGCGGCATTTCTTTGGGATACGCGGTAAAGATGGAAAGCGCCGATAGCTCCACCGATTATGGCTAAAGCCAACAGCAAATAAATGGTAATTTTCAGCATTATGCCTCCTTATTATGAATTATCTTAAACGATGTTCCCAGAGTTCATCAAAAAGTTTGCTGCCGGATTTATCCATCCACTCAAACAGAACCATTTCTTTGGATACGACATCAATATTATGTTGTATAAGGCGTTGAACACCTAAGCTATTTTGAAAGTTGCTGCGTGAAGAGCAACTGTCGGCAACAACAAATACCTCATAACCGGCATCGTGGAAGTCAATTGCGGTTTGCAAAACGCAAAGGTGGGTTTCTAATCCGGCGATGATAATTTGTTTCTTTTTGGTTTGTTCTACGGCTTTGCGGATTTTGGCATTCTTGTAGCAAGAAAAGGTGTCTTTTTCATAATAGCAGGTATCTTTTTTGAGCACCTTGCGCAGATCAAGCATTGTCGGGCCAAAGACTTTATGGTCTTGTTCGGCAACAATGCAAGGGATATTGAGTTCACCGGCGACCTCAAGCAAAGTTGAGCAGCCGCTAATGACGGCACGAGGGCTTTCCTGCACGGGGGTAAGGTTCTCTTGCACGTCAATTATCAGAAGTACGGAAGTGTCTTTATTTATAAGCATAATCTTTCTCCTGTTGATTGGATATGAGTGTGATTTTATACCCAATTTCTAAAAACAATATTAAGATTTGGGCTGATAAATTGGAGATACGCGGAAGCTAAAATTGTCTTGACGGCGAGTATTTTTTGTCTATAATGGTTTTATGTGAGTTATTATTATCTTTATTTTTATTAAAATCTAATGATTATGGATATAAAAAAAGAACTTAAAAAGAGAGCTATATTACCTGCGTTTTTATATTGTCCGGTAGTGTTTTCTCCATAGTCAAAATTTATTTCATATTCACCATATGGCAGTGGAGACAAAACGTCTTGCTCTATTAATTCTCGTGTCATGTCTCGACCATTCGCTTTGGATACTTCATCTATAAGGCGCTGATAATCATAATGAAAATTGTTATTGATTTGTTCATTAAACATATCTCCAACAACAAATACGGCGGTGTTGTTACGAGCGGCTATCTTTTTTATATCTTCATTAGCATCTTTTATATTAACCATTTGAGCATCCTCATATAAATAATATTTTATTTAACTGTATCATAACTTGATAACTTATACAACAATAAAAATTTGTCTAAACAAGGGTTATCCAGTATCTTTTATATCTTTCTCCGTCTTTATCCCAAGGAACGTAGATGATATTTTCTAAAACTCCGCCGTTCTTTTCGATGGCTTTCCACGAGCCAATATTGCTTTCTTTTGCGGCGACCAATAATTTTTCCATTTTTAATGCTTTAGCTTTTTCTTTTAATAAGGCTAAACCGCGAGTGGCATAACCTTGACGGCGATATTTGGGCGTAATTCCATAACCTACATTTCCATTAATATACATTAAAAACTCATTTAATTGGGTGCGCAAGTTAAACACGCCGATAAAATTACCGTTATCTATCAGCCAATAAGATATTTGCGGGGAATCCTGATGATATTTACCATCCTCGCGTAATCTGGGGACTGGATTATATGGCTTTAAGATTTTTTTAGTTACAAAGCCTTCAAAATCAGCTTCAATCTCCTGGATTTCGGCCGGAGTTTTAGGAGGCTTGGAGCCTAAACAAAAGCCATCTTTTAAAGCTTCTATATAACTATCTTTATATGCGGTGCTCGGGATAACTAATTCCATTATTGAGCCTCCAATTGCTGATTAATTATATCTATCTTCTAAATTCTCTAAAAAAGATTGTAACGGCGGGTTATCTGGAATATCAAAGCTCACTTAATTTTGGGGTTTTAATAATGGTGTGAGCTGTTGAATTTGCTCGGCCGAAAATGCACTCTTGC
>CALXWI010000040.1 GCA_944392325.1 uncultured Alphaproteobacteria bacterium
TTATTTGACGGCTTCAAGACGGCCGGTCGGGGTGATTACCCAGCCTTTATTTTGCAGGGCGATTTTGCCGCTCTCATCAAAGGTATAAAAATAGATGAGCTCACGTTCATTAATGGTTCCGGCATCAATGGTGGCTTCCGGAACGCCCCACAAGATGGAAATCGGCCAGGTCAGAAGATTGAGGAAGCCATAGAGATATTGCCCACTGTCACCGGCATTACCGGAGGCTAGATAAAAGTTGCCGAATCCGGGGAGGAGGTTAAGCGCTCCGGCTCCGGCCGGACTGGCGGGGGCTTCCCAATTGCCGACAGGTTTGTCAACGGTAATACCCTGAGCCTGAAGGCTGCGCAAGGTGTTGCGCTCCTGATGAGTGAGCGAGGTACAAGATGCAAGCAAAAGGCTTGCGGCTAAGAATAGTGTTTTTTGCATTTTAGAACATCCTTAAAACTGTTTTACAAAAAAAGCCCACCGAAAAAAATGGCGGGCGGATGTTCGAAAACCGTATACCAACAAACGGCTCGGCTTATTTGGCTGAGCCTTATTCGCCGACATCCGTCCATAGACAGAGGTCGGCACTTTATTTAAAGTCTTGTGCTTAAGACTGTTGGTATTTTAAGGGTTTTCGAAGCCCTTGCAGAATAAACCTGCTGATATTGTTTATAGCACGAGAAAACGCAGATGACAAGTTTTTTATATGCAAATGTTGAATAAGAGGAAGCAAAAATATATAGGACGTTTATTATACAATTATATATTTTTGATTTTCTCAGTTAATTTGTAAATACCCGCAAATTTGGAGGAAGTGTATTCGGGATCTCCATTTAAAGAGGTTTCCCAGGATTTTGCTTGAGTTACAGCGTATTTATAATCAGGCATTTTGGATAAATCAAAATAAGGGGAATGATCGTGTTTGTAAGCCGGCATAATTTCGTGCAACTTGCGTTGAGCTTGAGATTGATTAGAAACATTATTAATATGATTATGCAATAAAGGCCAAATTTCAATACAAGGTTTATTATAGGCAATATTTATTTTATATTTGCTACTATCAACCATTGTGTATGCTTGCTTTACATTATCTGACTTTCCATCATCGTCAAATATGAGCCAAATTTCTTCATGCTGTTGTAAAGGGTTATTTTTTGCCCAATCAATAGCCGATTGAGTTAATTTAATTTGGTCAGAACATATTTTTCTGCGAATAATTTTTACATTTTCAGTTTTACTGTTTTGGCGGATGAATTGCTCTAAATAATCGACTTCAGTCGCTCCTTCAGAAAATAAATATATCACCAGCTCAAATTTTAAACGGCGCGTATATGTATTGTTTCTACTCATTAAAGTCTCCTAACATCGGAATGGCACCGTATCTGCCCTGCATGTATCCATTTTGTAAATCTTTATCAAAACGAGGCCTAAATTGATAAAGAGAATATAAGTCAGAAGAACCATTTATTCTTTTTTCCGTTAACCAGATTTCATCATTTCTCCATATATCATTATTCATAAGGTAAAATTCATGTAAAGTGACGAGAAGTTGTGAATTATGTTTATTGTTTCCTAGATGTAGTTTCAATAGAAATTCAGCCAAAAATGGGTGCAATCGGCAATCTAACTCATCAATAAATAAGCACATATTATCTGAAGTAATCAATTTATAAAAATAAATTGAAATCTCAATCATACGGATTGTTCCCGAAGATTCTTGTAACATATCAAAATGTTTATTATTATGATAGGTAACTATTTTGTATCCAGAAAGTTCATTGTTCTTGATTTCTAAAATATAAAAGTTTCCGGATGCCGGATCTTTTATCCAGATAGCTTTAAATGATGTTAAGATTGAGACTTCATACAACTTTATAATGTCTTTCCAAAGCTCTTCAACTTTATCTTTGGATAAAGGTTCAAAATTAACATTTGAAATGCCAAGATCAGCATGTTTTAGGAATTCTTCTAAAAAGTTATGGTATCCATATACGGTAAAGTCACCATAAAGTAATTCAATGTTATTTCCATTGACAGGATCAATTCCACTCATTCCCATAAAAAAGTTATATGCACGAATAAAATGTTCTGACCCGACTATTTTATTTCGGTTATCAATAATTCCATCAGTTTCAAGTTGTTTTAGATAAAAAGATGAAGATTTTAGAGTCCTTCCTTTATACCAGTTTTCACTGTCAGATAACATTTTTCCGATAGTGATATCTAAATTGTTGCGTTCAAAAATAGGTTTCAAATTACCGTTTTTTTGAATTAAACTTAAACTTTCTTTAAGAATAACATTACCATCTGTAGATACATAGTAGCGATAATCAACAGAATCAATTTGATAATCAACTTCAAATTCAGAAATCCTATCATCTCCAAACATATATTGGTTAGATAAAAGCAAAGAAGGAGAATTGCGGATAAAAATCATATTGCGTAAGGTTGGTAATATTGAAATGGCTCTAGTTTTTCCTGATGCATTGGCACCAAAAATGCAGCCTCCTTTAAGAGCTTTGAAAGATGGTGTTGAGATAATATGTTCAGGGTGTTGCTTTTTTAAGTTTGCTGGAAACATAGATAAAGTTACTTTATCTTGGAATGGGCCAAAATTCTTAACTGAAAAGCTTAAAAGCATGATTATTTCTCCTAAAAAGTATTATAAATATATCATTTTAGAATAAAAAATCAAGTTAAATGTGAAAAAATCACACACATAAGCACATACATTGTAAATTATATATGTAATTTATACTCTAAAGTGGATTATTGTGGCAAAGTGATATTCTTAGAAGTGGTGGCGCGGCGGATTTCCGCAACCTTCATCTTGACGTATTCAAGCTGCTCTTTGCTTTGGTTGGCGTTGTCTATGCTCTTGCCCAAAAGCTCGAGAATCGCATCTGTCGTTTTGGGCTCGTTAATCGCTATCGCCGTTAAGTAAAATACAGCCGAGCGGAAAATTTGCGCGTCTTTGGACTGCAACTGCTCAGCAATAACCATATACGGCGGCGTCTTGCTTGAGGTATCAGGGTTGGAGGCGACATCAAACGCGCTCTTTTGAATCTTGCGGGCTATGGCCTCGCTTATGCCGGAGGCTGAATCCGTGGTGAAAAAACGTCCCGTCTTGCGGACGATGTTTTTTATCTTACTAATAATCGCGAATTGTGATGAGTATGGCATGGCGAATCCTTCCTATCCTAGATACTTGCGGTTAGTCTAAAACCATAACCTTAATTTTGTATTAGGATTGGGTGATGCTGACCTTAAATATTTGATTAGCGCAATCAATATGCAGGCGGCAGCCATAGTAGTCAGCTATGCAGCGGACTATCGACAAGCCAAGCCCGCTCCCCTGCTCGGTTTGACCCGCCGGACGATAAAAACGCTCCGAAAGGTGAGCTAAATCATCAGCATTTAGAGTGACACCGCTGTTGCTGAAGCTAATTTGCTCCGGAGTAATGATGAGATTGAGCTCGGCGCCATCCGGACTATATTTAAGTGCGTTATCAAGCAGGTTGCGCAGCAGCAAAGCGCAAAGCGTGGGGTCGCCATTGGCAATGACGCCCTGTGGAGCAATAGATGATTGCAGCTTGATGTGCTTTTGCAAAATGCGGCCTTGATATTCATAAAACAAGGTATTGGCAATAGAGCTCCAATCAACAGGTTCAACGCTTAAGCGGTTTTGGAAAATTGAGGTTTCAAGTCTGGAAAGCGTCAGCAACTGCTCTACCAAGTGTGAGGCGCGGTTGATGCCCTGCTCCAGATTGTCTAGTGCTGACTGCCGCTCGGCCTCGGGCAAGCCTTCAAGACGGGCAACATCAAGCTGAATCTTTAGCCCCGCCAAAGGAGTGCGCAGCTCATGCGAGGCATTGGCGATAAAGCCTCGCTCACGACGAATCATACTGTCAATTTGCTCCAGATAGCGATTGAAGGAGGATATCAGCGGAGTGACCTCGCTTGGCTGGCCGTCTGCCGATAAGGGTGATAAATCTGATGCCGGACGCCGGCTAACATCTGCAGCCAGTTTTTGCAGTGGGCGAAAACCTTTGCTGATAAGCCACAGCATTACCACCAAGGCCAGCAATATGCCGCCTAGCCACGGAGTGATAAATTCTTCCAAAGTATCCCAGATGACATCGTTGCGGTAAGCTAGCTCTTGCCCCACGGCGATGATATATTTTTCATCTGCAGAAAATATCCAGACAACACGCCACTGCTCGTCGTCAACCGTTTGGGTGATAAAACCGCCGATGTAGCCCCCGTAGTAAAAATCTTTACCGTTTTCGTTATCGTGGAAAATTTTATGCCCGTCGCGGCTGAATACTGCAAAACCCAGCGCTTCATCCTCGTCTTCGGCGTTATGGAGTTTATCAATTATGCGGTCGGTGCGGGACTGCGAATCCGCGGCAATATCAGCCCAATCAACTGAGGCTAACTGTCTGGCCAGCGCTATTTGGTAAGTGTCAAAAAACTCGTCTATCTTGTCTTTGGTTTCAAACCACGACAAAGTCGCCGAGGCCAGCCCCAGCGTGGCAAATACCAAAATAAAATATATCATCAGCCTTAGGCGTAAGCTTGCGCTCTTCATTTAATCCTCCAGCATATAACCAAGTTTGTTGACGGTCTTAATGATGTCTTTGCCTAGTTTTTTACGCAAATGGTGGACGTGCACCTCAACTGCATTGCTCGAAACATCGTCATCCCAAGAATAGAGTTTTTGCTCCAGCTGCTCTTTGCTCAAGACACGATTGCGGTTCAACAGCATTTGCTCCAAAAGTGCGGTTTCTTTGGGCGAAAGTATAACCGGCTTGCCGCCCTTTTCTACTTGTTTGGTATTTTGGTTGTAAACAATATCGCGGTAGCTAATCAGCGACGAACTCTGCCCACCGCTGCGGCGAATCAGCGCATTTAGTCGGGCGGCTACCTCGCCTAGTGCAAAGGGTTTAGCCAAATAATCATCAGCGCCGCTGTTCAAGCCTTTAATGCGGTTGTCAACGTCGCCTATCGCCGTCAATATCAATACAGGCTCGTTGTGCTTATGTTCACGCCAATAGGACAATATGGATAAGCCGTCTTTGCTAGGCAGCCCAAGGTCGAGGATGACTGCGTCATAGGGGGTTTGCAACAGGGCTTCTTCGCCCTCCTCGCCATCGGTAAACCAGTCTACCGAAAATCCGAGCTTGTTTAATCCTACCTGCAAACCGTTGCCTATTAAACGGTCGTCCTCGACCAAGAGTATTTTCATGTTATATCCTTAATTATTTTTTGATGCTGATGCTGTCAACGTCAATTTTAGTCTTAAAGAAGTCTTTGTCAACCTCGCCGTTGATGATTACGGTATCTTGCGGGGTAACGGTCATGCCTCTCCAGTCTTCATCATCAATATCAACAATCACTGAGCCAGATGCATCTTTGAACATATATTTTTCATCACCCAAGCTTTGCTCAATTTTACCCTCTAATACTACCGGAGTGTCATCACTCATCTCAAGAGCTTGCGCTACGGTTGAGGTTTTGAGCCCGGGGCCCTGAAAGCCGGCGAATGCCTGTGAAGCGATTGCAAATGACAGAACCAAGGCAGATACGAAAGTTACGTTTTTCATGTGTTTTCTCCTAATCTAAGTTTAATTATCTTTAACAGTTTTAATCTCTTTACATCTTCACTACAACATTAGCAGCTTAAGGAACGCTTAAGGCCTAAAAAAAATTTATATATTTTTTTGATTTTATGCTTATCGTCTTGATTTTGCTTGCAAAAAAAAATGCGATAAAGTGCTAAGCACCTTATCGCATCGAGTAGCTTTCCAGATTGCCGGCGCCGCGTTTTAAGTAAACGTAAGTATTGCCGGGAATCGTTACAATCTGCAAAGTAAGGCGGTCAAGCTCCCCGCTGTACGGGTATTTGACCGTTACCGGAAAGTTGTAAGTGGCGTGGTATCCT
The DNA here is from genome assembly GCA_944392325.1 of uncultured Alphaproteobacteria bacterium. Classification (GTDB taxonomy): domain Bacteria; phylum Pseudomonadota; class Alphaproteobacteria; order RF32; family CAG-239; genus HGM16780. Next base: position 5,933 of record CALXWI010000040.1, read on the forward strand.
TTAGGAATCCGCCGCAACAATTTTTTTCCGCCACGCAGCGTGTAGACATTGACACTACCGCCTCGATTTTCCACCATCGTATCATACCAGCTCAATGACCTAGTGGTTGAGCGCTGGTAGGCGTAGACGATGCTTGTGCCGTTGTGGGAGCGCTGGTAGGGGCTTTGTGCCTTATAATAGCGGTATTGCCGCTCATAAGCATTGGCTACCTGCATTCCTCGCTCGGCTAAACCGATTGAACGACCGATAGAGCTTTCTAACGCGCCGCATGAAGTCAGCAGTAATAAACTTATTATGCCGACTATTTCAAATAATATATTTTTCGTTTTCATAATTATATTGTTTTAGGATTTTAGTATAACATAAAAAGCCTATTAATACAAGGGAAAGAGCTGCTAAAATTCCATTACTGGTCTGACTCTTACATCAAAGAAATTTTTTTCTATATGTCTGATATCGACATGGCTAATTTTAGAATCAGTTTCAGATACGTATAAATACCATGCCCGTGCATATGATTGTTCTGATGATGAAGGTATATGTTCCATACCAAAACGCGTATCTGCTAAGGCATCTCCTCCGGCTATCGTAATTCCGGCATTGATTTTATTTACTTTGTCAATATCGGCAATTGTACTAAATAAGCCACCAGATGGCAGACACCAACGTTTTCCTGCAGGGGTTCCTGCTGGTCTATAATTATTAGCGGCTTCAGCTGCCGGATGGGAGCCCCCGCTGGCCAGAATGATATCTGTGTTACTGCAACTGGCTTGTATATCATTCGGAACTGAGTTATAGTTTAACAGACCTGCAATATCTGTTCCCATGTCACCCCAGGTTCCACTCAGCTTTTCCGTTGACATAATCCAGCCGCCACCATTCTCATTTGTGTATATAACGACTCCCAGTAATTTTTTGCTATCAATTTTTTGATTATAGCATTTTTTATCACTATAATACAGTGTACCTATGTCACAAGCAACAGGGGAAACTGCCTCTATGCACTTGCCGTTGCTCCATTTATAACCTGATTTACAAGTACATTTCGTATACTTACCGCCGCAGGCGGAGCCAGAGCCGCCGGAGTAACCGGTGCCGGTGCAGGTGTATTGATAGCTCGAATCGCAAGTGCAAGATTGATATTTGCCGTTGCAGGTTTCCCCATTACCGCTCTCCCCTGCTCCAGTACAATCTTTATCATAGCCTAATTTAATACAATCTTGCGCCGCCGTTCCTCCACAGTACCAGCCCGAGCCAAACGGACATTTAACACCCTTACCATTGGGGCAAGAAGTTTGGGTATATCCCAGAGCATAACAGTCTTGAATCGGGGATACGCATTGAGCGTTTAAGGTTTGAGGGACTAAGGACAGAGAAGTTCCTAAAAGTAAAAAGGAAATTTTTTGCATAATAACACCTGTATCAACATTTATCTTCACAGTTATCATTATAACAAAAAATAAAATATCTTTCAATGACTATTTTTAATTAATGGCAAAAATAGGGACGAGAAAAGGGTTAATGGCTCCGGCTCACGCCGCAAGCTGGGGCAGCTTGCCCCCATCGGTCACCGGTAGCTTGTGCGGTGCCCCAAAAGTCGCGCCACGATGCTCGTGGAGCCAGCGGACAGATCGTAGATAAAAAAACAGCGGCAGAGAGAATCTGTCGCTGTTGAAATGCTGATAGTTACCACCAGATGGTTGATACCGTTTGCTTGAGGGAGCTGACAACAATCCTCCGGCCTTTGGCGGTAACCTCGGGGGCTACGGTAATGCGGACATTGCGCTCAATTTGCCCGTCCTTAAAGACCATGGCGCTGAACACATTGTCCTGAATATAATACAAATTTCTATCTCTTGAAGGGTCAACATAAGAGAAATTTGCATCATCAAAGTGCATTATTACTATTGGGTCAGACTTCTGCACCTTGGTGACGCTATCGGTTTTTAATAAGCTGATGGTCAACAAGTTGTTGTCTTTATCAACACTGAAAAACAGATAGTCATTAAAATTTGACAAAGTCAAGCCGCGAGAATTGCTGTTAACGCGGATAAACTCCGTGTGGTAGCCAAACTGCGGTGCGTCCAATACCCAATACTCAAGCTGAGCCGATGCACTGATGCTCAGTAATAACATTAGGCTGATTAAGCCCAAAATTTTTTTTGTTTTCATATCAAATAATTTTTAAATAATACAATTTGGTTTTCTTTATAGCACAAAAAATCTTTTTTGTCCAATATTTTTTTGCAATAAAAAAAGAGCCGCTTGGGAGCAGCTCTTTGATACTTTGATGTTTCCAAAGATTAACGTTTGGAGAACTGGTAAGAACGGCGGGCTTTGGCCTTACCATATTTCTTACGTTCAACAACACGGTCATCACGGGTCAAGAAACCAGCCTTCTTCAAGACACTTCTCAACTCCGGCTCATATTCGTTCAAAGCAATGGAAATACCGTGCTTAATTGCACCGGCTTGGCCTGACAAGCCACCGCCCTTAACCGTGCAAACAACGTCAAACTCATTAACGCGGTTGGCTACTTCAAACGGTTGAGCGATAATCATCTTCAATACCGGACGAGCAAAGTATTCATCAATTGATTTGTCATTGATGGTGATGTTGCCTTTGCCGGGCTTAATCCATACGCGGGCTACGGCGTCTTTTCTTTTTCCGGTAGCGTATGAACGGCCCTGTTTGTCTTTTACTGACTTGCGGACTTTTACTTCTGCAGTAGTGCTTGCTGCTGCAGCAGATTTAATATCCTTCAAAGATTCAATTTTCTCAGCCATTATAATGCGCTCCTCTTATTTTTATTATTCATAGATGCCATATCCAGAACAATCGGGTTCTGGGCTGCATGCGGATTTTCAGAGCCGGCATATACTCTCAGCTTGGTCATTTGTTTGCGGCCGAGCGGATTGCGTGAAATCATACGTTCAACGGCTTTTTCAATAACTCTTTCAGGAAAACGACCAGCCAAAATCTTGCCGGCGGTGGTTTCCTTGATGCCGCCAATCCAACCGGTGTGCTTGAAGTACTTTTTGTCAGTCAGCTTTTTGCCGGTCAATTTTACTTTGTCAGCATTGATAACTACTACGTAGTCGCCACAGTCAAGGTTGGGTACAAAGCAGGGCTTGTGCTTGCCACGGAGAAGTTTGGCTACCTGAGCAGCTAAACGGCCGAGAACAACACCTTCTGCATCAACGACATACCATTTTCTTTCAATGTCTGATGGTTTTGTTGCATAAGTATTCATTGTAACTCACTTTTTGGTTAAAGGTTAAATTCGAGACCTAATATACATAATAAAAAATGATTGTCAATAAGAAAAAACAATATATTTTCAATATTTTACAAAACGGTATTATAATACCACTCGCCAACTTATTGTTTTAACTTAATTATAGTGTGATGGATAATATGTAGTGTGCGAGGCGCCCATATTAAAACCATCAGCCCATAATAAACGGCGTGGATAACGGCTGAGAATAAAATATAATATGTCAAAACGCCAAATCCGGATAATTCTTGATAAAAAGTACGGCAGAAAAATACTTCTCCGGCCATAACACATAGCCATAAAATGATACTTAAGGCTAATCTGAAAATAAAATATTTATGTTGGGCGGCTTTACCTTGAGAAACCATATTGATAAATACCTTAGCCCAATCAACATAGATAAGCCAGCAGATGAACGGAAACAAAAGAAGGCAATAAAAAATGGTTATAAGCGGCGGAAATATCAGCAATGAACTTATAAACACCATTCCACCGTATAATAACTTAGAGGGTTTATTTATGCGCATTAGCAAATAACAAAGCGCATAAACAAATAACATACACAAAATCAGCGGCAAAAACATATATATCAGCCCCAAGGCGGCATTGGCCAGACTGCCATAAGTTATGATAAATTGGTCTTGAGTGATAATCCTTGACCCAAAAGACAAGATATAGACAGCCATTTCAGGAATTAAAAAACGAAGCCGACACCCAGCCGGAAAAGAATAAACCGTAAGAACCTTGAACAACGTATAATAGGTCAGGATAAACCAAAAATTCATAAACAGACTTTTGGCATCAAACCGGCAGACTTGCTCCATGTCATTACGAAACCAATTAAAATAGTTGTTCCAACCAAATTCAAGATAATTTGTTATGCCGGTTGTATCACATATATCCTCGCCACTATCTAAATAAACAAAACCATAATTATTGATAACCAAAAGAATAAACAATAATTCAAGAAACAGATATTTGGTTATTTTCATTGTAAAAGCTGCCTTTATTGTTGTTTAAGCATGGGTATATGGAGCGGCGCAAAACGGAGTTAATCAAACCGGCCTTGGCAAATATCCAAAGTGTTTCCGGCTTGAACGCATTGTTTTATAAGCTCGGGTTGGTCCCAATAACTATATTTGAGGTTAAGCGCAACCAAATAAAGAATAAATACAGCCAATATCGCCACAATAAAAATGGTAATTTTTTTGAAAATTTTAATCAACAGATTCATGTTCATGGCGGCCTCGGTTGTATAATTATTTTTTTACAGCATACAAAAGCGTCAAACTACTGTCAATGGGATTGTGCGGTGTAAAGGTTATTGGGCATCCAAATGGAGGGTGTGGGCTTGCGCTTTTAGCTCATAGAGCTTTTGCAAGGCCTCACGCGGGGTAAGGTCATCCGGATTAAGTGCTTCCAAAGCCTCAACCAGAGGCGACAAAGCGGCCTCGGCGGCGGCCTCTTCTTTATCGGCCTGAGCTTTGGCTACGGCAAATAGCGGAAGATCATCAACCAACTGAGAAATACTGCTGCTCTTGCCCTCGTTTTCAAGGAAATTAAGAACCTCGGTAGCGCGTTTCAAAACGGCTTTGGGCAAACCGGCCAGCTTGGCAACGTGGATGCCGTAGCTGCGGTCGGCCGCGCCATCAATAACCTCATGCAGAAAGACAACATTGCCGTTGAACTCTTTGACTTTCATACAATGCAGGCTCATATTCGGCAGCTTGGATGACAGCGAGGTGAGCTCGTGATAATGGGTGGCAAACAAGGCGCGGCAACGATTGACCTCGTGCAGGTGCTCAACCACCGCCCAAGCTATTGACAAGCCGTCAAAAGTGGCGGTACCGCGCCCGATTTCATCCAATATCACAAAAGAGCGCTCATCGGCCTGATTCAAAATGCTGGCGGTTTCAACCATCTCAACCATAAAAGTAGAGCGGCCGCGAGCCAAATCGTCTGATGCGCCGACCCTTGAAAACAGCTTGTTTACCACGCCGATATGCGCGGAGGAACAAGGCACAAAAGAACCCATCTGCGCCATGATGGCGATAATCGCATTCTGCCTTAAAAAAGTGGATTTACCGGCCATATTAGGACCGGTCAACAGCCAGATTAACGAGCCGGAACCCAGATGGCAATTGTTGCCGACAAAGGCGCTGCCGTGCTCTTTTTCAATAGAGGCCTCGACTACCGGATGGCGGCCGTCAACGACATCAAAGGCTAAGCTATCATCAATTTGCGGGCGGCAATAGTTTTTCTCTGCGGCGAGGTCGGCTAAGGCGGCACCGACATCAAGCTCGGCCAGAGCCTTGGCGGTGCGTGAAATATCGGAAGCTTGGAGCAAAACCTCTTGCACAAGGTTGTTAAACAGCTCTTGCTCCATGGCGAGGGCTTTTTCGGCTGCGCCTCTGATGTTGTTTTCCAGCTCGGTGAGCTCTACCGTGGTAAAGCGTGCCGCATTCAAAACCGACTGGCGGTGGATGAAGTCTTTGTTCTCCAGCATTTCGGTAGCATATTTGCTCTGGACCTCAATAAAATAGCCTATCACATTATTGAACTTGATTTTGAGGTTGGCAATGCCGGTGGCCTCAGCGTATTTGCTTTGCAAGTCAACAATGAGCTTGTGGCTGTCATCTTTTAAGAGTTTGATTTCATCCAAGGCCGGAGAGTAGCCGGCACGGATAAATCCTCCGTCGCGTGCCAGCAAGGGCAAGTCATCAGCCAGAGCTTTGCTTAAGTGTTCAACCAAGGCATCGTGGAAGCCAAGGTTGGAAATTAGCCCTTTTAAGGCATCAGGGCAATCGGGCAGGATTTCATCTTCAGCAGAGCCGCAAGATGAGCGGAGCAGGTTTTTGATTTTGGGGATAACCGCAAGAGCAGAGCGAATAGCGGCTAAATCTCGCGGGCCGCCGCGGCCTAAGCTCAAACGGGATACGGCGCGTTCAACGTCCGGACAGCCGCGCAAAAGCTCCCGAAAATCAGCTCGGGTGCGCCCGTGATTGAGGAAGAACTCTACAATATCAAGACGGTGATTAATCTCCGTGATATCAAGCAGCGGGCTAGCTATGCGTGAGGCCAGCAAGCGACCGGCAGCTCCGGTAATGGTGCGGTCCATTACCGCCAAAAGGGAGGCGCCTTTGTCGCTGCCGGTGCTTTCCAGAAGTTCTAAGCTGCGGCGGGTGGCGGCGTCAATCTCCATCACGTTGTTTTCAAAAAGTTTTATCGGCGGGGTAATGCGCGGCAATTTGCCTTTTTGTGTGGTTTCAATATAATCAATCAAAATCCCTGATGAGATAACCTCTGCCTTAGAAAAACTGCCAAAGGCATCAAGTGTGGAAACTTGGAACACATCAAGCAAGCGTTTGCGCGCGTTATCAGCATTAAAGCGAGCCTGTGGCAAGACGGTTAGTTTTTCGCGGTACTCATTCAAAATACTGAAAATCGATGGGTTTTGGAGGTAAGAATCGGCAACAATAATTTCAACCGGTGAAAGACGCGCCAGCAGAGAGGCTAAGACCACGTCTTCTCCGCGCTCTTTTAATGACAGAGTTTGGGTATAAAAGTCTCCGGTGGAAACATCTATCCACGACACGCCAAGCCCTTCTGTGCTTTTAATCAGGCTTATCATAAAGTTATTTTTTTTCGAATCGAGCAGAGTATCTTCCGTCAGCGTGCCGGGGGTAACCAAGCGGATGACCTCGCGCCGGACGACAGACTTGGCTCCGCGCTTTTTGGCCTCTTTGGGGTCTTCAGTCTGCTCGCATATGGCGACCTTGAAACCTTGGCGGATTAAGCGCGCCAGATAGCTTTCATAAGCGTGGAACGGAACACCACACATCGGGATATCCTTACCCTCGTGGTGGCCGCGTTTGGTCAAGGCTATATCCAGCGCTTTGGACGCCTTAACCGCGTCGTCAAAAAACATTTCATAAAAATCGCCCATGCGGTAAAAAAGCAGGTAATCCTGATGCTCTTTTTTGATTTCAAGGTATTGAGCCATCATCGGCGTAATATTTTTTATGCTATCGGTGTTTTCAGTCATGGTTCTTTGCAAAAATTTAAGCCTAATTTAAACTTATTGCATCATAGTATATTTTATTATGGTTAGTCTAGGATTTTTTTATAGTTTCGTGTGTGGTGCACTATGATTTTTAAACGGCGATATGCGCTATTTGATATTGAAAAGAATAATCGTTTTGTGGATAGGATTTTGTTCTTATCCTTACCATCGGCGTTGGTGTTTATTATGCTGGCGGTGCTGAGGCTGATTTCACCGATGTTGGCGATTGTGTCTTATGTGGCAGTGATGATTTTTAATACCGTGCTGATGTTCCCCATTACCTTTGAGCTGCAACAGCTCAAAAAGTACATATCCTCATTGGCGCAGGGCGGAGATATTAACGGCAAAGAAATGAACCTCTCCGAACAAGAAACCAAAGAGATTGTGGAGGCAGTCAATGCCATGCACCGCTTTTGGACCCAAAAAGCCGACGGGTTGGAGGCGCAGAGTATATCTGATGCGGCGGTGCTTGATACCCTGCCCGACCCGATTATGATGATTGACCGCTCGGGGAATATTTTGGGGGCTAACTTGTCGTCTCGGAATATGTTTGGTGACAAGATTACTGACAAAAACGTTGAGAATCTGTTTGCTTCCAATAATTTTATTGATGCCGTAAACCGAGTGCTTAAAAAAGAAAGCGAATCCGAGAATTTAATCTTTTATGTCGGGGAACCGGTAAACCAAAAGTTTTATGCTCATATCAAGCAACTGCCTTGGCAGTCTAAAGGGCGAGCCGTGGCGGTGATTTCTTTATATGACCTTACAAAAGCTATGAGAATCGAAAAAATGCAATCGGACTTTGTGGCTAATGCCAGCCATGAGCTGCGTACCCCGCTTGCAATTATTTCAGGCTTTATTGAAACTTTGTTAACCTCGGCTAAAGATGATGCTGAGGCTCGAGAAAAGTTTTTGAAAATTATGCAAGACCAAGCCGGTTATATGTCGGCATTAATTGAAAACTTGCTCTCGCTGTCAAAAATTGAGCTCAGCCAAGACGAAAAACCTTCCGAAACCGTAAATATTCCGCAGGTGATTGATGAAGTTAAGCAGGCGTTGTCAATGAAAGCAGAGCAAAGAGAAATTACTATTCGGACGCATATTGAAGAAGGGGTCGGCGATATTACGGCAGACAGGCAGCAAGTAAAACAAATTATTCAGAACTTGACCGATAATGCCATTAAATATGGATTGAGCAAAAGCGATGTTAGTATTAGAGCCAAAGTAGTGGAGAAGATTCCGGCTTCCAAAAGTATGAGTGTGGCGGAAGGCAAAGCCGTGGCAATAGCTATTAATAATAAAGGGCCTAAAATATCTCCGGAAAATTTGGCACGCTTGACCGAGCGTTTTTACCGGATGCAAGAGCATAAAGACCTAAATATTAAAGGTACGGGGCTGGGATTATCAATCGCAAAGCAAATTGTAATCCGCCACAGAGGAAACATTACCGTATCATCCACCAATTATAACGGAACAACATTTACGGTCTATTTGCCATTGTAAAATTGAGCACAATAAAAAA